>JBBSKC010000023.1:0-31076 GCA_038256675.1 Solirubrobacterales bacterium
CGAGCCGGCCCGCCAGGTCGCACCCGGGGTAGCCACAGAAGGGTGCGAGTGCGACCATGCTGAAAAGGCGATCAGCATCGCGGCCGTCGGCCAGGTCAGCTCGACCAACAACCCGGACGAGTATGCGTCCGTGGCCACCAGATAGCTGTACCACACGTCTCCGGCCCCCCAGACCAGGGCCGCGGCGACGATGCCCCACCAGGCGCGCTTGATCTGCCAGTCGCTCACCGCGAGGATCACGAACAAGGTCGCCAGAACGATGAGATCGCCGAACGGGTAGGCCAGCGTCGCGACCGATGCCAGGTTTTCATCAGGCAGAGCAGAAACGATCGCCGGGAAGACGAAGACCATGGCGAGCGCGGAAAGGGTCAGGGTCGCGATCAGCCCGTCAAGCCAGACCACCCGCCCGATCCGGCCGAGGCGGTGTCGGCCCAGCACCAGGAGGAAGGCGAAGATACAGATGTAGGAGCCGAGCCAGATCGCATCGGCGATCGACGGAAACGGGAGGCCGAAGATCGCCAGAATGACGTTCGCGACCAGGTCGCACAGAAGGGCGAGGGTAACCAGCGACCATGCGAGGCGCTCCGAACCCACCAGATAAGCCCGGGCGGCACACAGGAGGACCGCGAACCCCATCGATCCGTAGTAAAAGAAGTTCAGCAGGAGCGGGTCGTCCGGCCGGGTGAAGGTGACCAGGGCAAAGAGACCGACGCTCGCGACGAGAAGGAGCTGGACGACCCGGACCAGGCGCCTTGCGGCGGAACCGACAACCTCGATGGGGTCTGGGGCGAACGAACTCATACGGCCTTTCTCGGGAACTCGGCAAACTTTCGGGCCTCGAAGCGCAGCACCTGCTTCGCCTCCCAGCCAAAAGAGAAGTATTCCTCCCCTGGCCGCGACCAACCTCCGTATTGAGTACCGAAATCGCCCATCTCCGCCAGAATGAAGTCATCGACTTCGCACAGTTCAAACCGGAGGATTCGTTCGAGATCGCACCTGGCGCGGTCCACGTTCCGGGCTGGATGACCGTTTCCGGGCAACGGAGGCTGGTCGAGAACTGCCGCGAATGGACTCGGGGGCCGGTGCCGATGCGCCACCCGAAGGTCGGCCGTGGCGGGCAGATGTCGGTGAAGATGGTCAGCCTCGGTTGGCACTGGTTGCCCTACCGCTACTCGCGCACGGCGGACGACCTTGACGGTCAGCCGGTCGCGCCGTTTCCGGAGGAGCTGTCGGTCATGGCCAGGCGCGGCGTCACCGATGCCTACGGCGACCCGGCTCAAGGCGATGAGTACGAACCCGATGCGGTCCTGATCAACTTCTACGACGAGGCGGCGAAAATGGGTCTCCACCAGGACAAGGACGAAAAGTCCGACGCCCCGGTCGTTTCGCTCAGTCTCGGTGACACCTGCGTCTTCCGCTTCGGCAACACCGAGAACCGGAACAAACCATGGACCGACGTCGAACTGAAGTCAGGCGACCTTCTCGTCTTCGGTCGCGAGTCCCGCTACGCCTTCCACGGAGTAACCAAGGTATTGCCAGGAACGTCCAATCCGGAAATCGGGATGAACACGGGCCGCCTGAACCTCACGATCAGGCAGACCGGGCTGACCGGACCCCGATGAGAACCAGAATTGTCGTGTTGGGCTGATTTCATCCAGGTCAGGGTGGTTCCAGGATGGGCAATTCTGCGCCGTACTTTGCGTATATGGGACAGCAACACGGAGCAGAACGACATGCTCAGCTGGACGCCAAGGTGCGCGGCCTGCCCAGCCGGAGGATGTGGGGATCGTCCTCACCGGCGACTGCTACGACAAGGCGCACCGGTTTGGTGCCTCGAACCCGGATCCCGCCGGGCCAGGGACTGCGCATCTTGTCATCGCAGGGGTGGAACTCGATCGAGTCGAACCCGGTGTCGTCCGCAAATGAGCGGGCTTCCCGGCCGTAGTAGAGGCTGATCCTCTCCCGCTGGCCGGCCGGGGCGCTCAGAGTGACGTGGCGGTGACCCCCGACCAGAACCGGCATCTTGGTTTCGAATACGCCGTCATTACCAATGGACATGCGTTGGAGCGAGCCCTTGAAGATGCTGAGAGGTCCGGCCGAGCTACTGATCTGTCGCCAATCTTCAGGACCCTGCCCGATTACCCCGGAGCCGCAGCCAGCGACGCTGGATGTCGCGGCAACTGCATCGGGGGTCGGTGCACTCTCTTGGGAAGAATTGCCACAGGAACACAGCGCTACCGACCCAAATGCCATGAGCGCGATCGAAATCAGAAGTCTCCCGAACCGGTTCATCCGACGGACCTGCAACAGGAACGCCGGCAAGAAGCCGGCGCTCGCAGAGGTTCTCAAGTCGGTGGGAGGGTGCTGAGCGGGGCCGGTGACCGTTCGACAGTGCTCAGCACGGCGATATGGTCACGGGGTCCGCTCAGCGCGCTCCCAGCGGCTTACATCGTTCAGCCGCAGCCAGTGTTGTTGCCGCAGGATGAGCACGTGTAACAAGAGCCGGTCCGCTGCATCATGCCTCCGCACTGGTCGCATGCCGGGCCCAGCTCTGCCGCGCCCTTGGTGATGTGCAGTTTCGCCGGGGTCACCGGGACGTCCTCGGTGAGGGCGGTTCCGGCCGGAACCGACGTTCCGCCTGTGTCGGCGGTCGGCTCAGCGTGGTCGCCGTTCCCGTTCCCATTGCCGTTGCCCGAACCGTTCTCCAGGTTGATGCCTGTGTTCTCGGCTTCTTTCCGGTTGCGGACTTCCTGGGTCATGATGCCCTGCTCCTCGAGGAAGTCGGGGTCATCGATGAACTGGGAGGCGAGCCAGCGCATGATGTAGTCCGGCATCGACTTGGCGAACGGGATCTCCGGGTTGCCGGTGACGCCTTCCGGGTCGAACCGCATGTAGCTGAACTTGTTGACGAACACCTCGAGCGGCACCCCGTACTGGAGGCCGAGGGAGATCGCCGTGGCGAAGGCATTCATCATGCCCCGCATCGTCGAGCCTTCCTTGCCGATGTCAGTCAGGAAGATCTCACCGACCGAGTCGTCGCTGTACTTGCCGGCCGTGATGTAGCCCTCGTGTCCACCGACCGAGAATTTGTGAGTGACCGACTGGCGGGTCTTCGGCATGCGGTGACGCGCCGGGACCTCGGGGGCGCCGGAGGTCTCGCCGGCCGGCTCCTCCTTTTCGTCCTGGGCATCGGTGCGCAGCGCCTGGGCGGTCTTCGAGCCGTCGCGGTAGATCGCCAGGGCCTTGAGGCCGCCTTCCCAGCCGCGGGTGTACGCCTCGGTGATGTCGTCGACCGTCGCCGAATTCGGCATGTTGACCGTCTTCGAGATCGCTCCCGAGAGGAACGGCTGCGTCGCCGACATCATGTCGATGTGGCCCATGTGCGAGATGGCCCGTTCACCGACCGCGACGTCGAAGATCTCGAGGTGCTCCTGCTTCAGGCCGGGGGCACCGACGATCGTGTTGTCCTCGTTGATGTGGGCTTCGATCTGGGCGATCTCGGCTTCCGAGTAATCGAGGTTGCGCAGTGCCATCGGCACTGACTTGTTGACGATGGTCATGCTGCCGCCACCGACCAGCTCCTTGAACTTGACCAGCGAGAAATCCGGCTCGATGCCGGTCGTGTCGCAGTCCATCAGGAAGCTGATCGTTCCGGTCGGGGCCAGCACCGTCGCCTGGGCGTTGCGGTATCCGTGCTGCTCGCCGGTGGCGACCGCGACGTCCCATTCGGTCTGGGCCGCGTTCATCAGCTCGTCGTGAACACCGTCCGAACCGATTTCGTAGGACGCGTCACGGTGCATGCGCATCACATTGTTATGCGGCTCGCGGTTGAGTCCGTAGTGCTCGTACGGTCCCATCGCGGCCGAGATCTCGGCTGAACGCCGGTAGGCGCGTCCGGTCATCAGAGCGGTGATCGCCGCGGCGACGTTCCGGCCTTCGTCCGAGTCGTACGGCATGCCGTTCGACATCAGCAGGGCGCCGAGGTTGGCGTAACCGAGGCCGAGCTGACGGAAGGCATTGGCGTTGACGCCGATCTCCTCCGTCGGGTAGCTCGAGAATCCAACCGCGATCTCCTGGGCGAGGAACACCGTGTCGACCACGGCGCTGAACCCCCCGGTGTCGAAGCTGCCGTCGTCGCGGCGGAACTTCATCAGATTGATCGACGCCAGGTTGCAGGCCGAGTTGTCGACGTGCATGTACTCCGAGCACGGGTTCGAGGCGTTGATCCGCCCCGACTCCGGGCTGGTGTGCCAGCGGTTGATGATCGTGTCGTATTGCATGCCCGGGTCGGCGCAGTCCCAGGCGGCTTTCGCGATCTGGTTCATCAGGTCGCGGGCCGGCAGCGTCTTGGTCGGCTCACCGGTCGTGCGGGCGAGCAGGTCCCAGTCGGCATCCTCGCGGCAGGCCTCCATGAAATCGTCGGAGACACGAACCGAGTTGTTGGCGTTCTGGTACTGGATCGAGGTGAAGCCTTCGCCGTCGATCGACATGTCGAAGCCGGCGTCGCGGAGTGCCCCCGCCTTCTTCTCTTCGTCGGCCTTGCAGCTGATGAAGTGCTCTATGTCCGGATGATCGACATCCAGCACGACCATCTTGGCGGCGCGGCGGGTCTTGCCACCGGACTTGATCGTGCCGGCCCACGAGTCGGCGCCGCGCATGAAGCTGACCGGACCGGAAGCGGTGCCGCCCTTCTTCAGCGGCTCCATCGAACCCCGGATGTTGGAGAGGTTGATGCCGGAGCCTGATCCCCCGCGAAAAATATTGCCTTCCTTGGTGTTCCAGCCGAGGATCGATTCCATCGTGTCTTCGACGCTGAGGATGAAGCAGGCCGAGCACTGCGGCTTCTCTTCGAAGCCGACGTTGAACCAGACCGGCGAGTTGAAGGCCGCTTCCTGATGAAGCAGGATCGCGGTGAGTTCGGCCTCGAAGGCGTCAGCGTCAGCGTCGCTGGCGAAGTAGGCGCCCTCGCGGCCCCATCCGGCGATCGTTCCGGCGACGCGGCCGATCATCTGCTTGACCGAGTTCTCGCGCTTGTCCGAGCCGAGCTGGCCGCGAAAGTACTTCTGGGCGACGATGTTGGTCGCGTTCTGCGACCAGGCGCGCGGGAATTCGACCCCCCGCTGCTCGAAAGCGGGCTTGGCGGGATCGCCGATGATGGCGTCGCGCAGTTCCCACTCGATTTCGTCGAAGGGGTGGACGCCTTCGCGGGTGAGCCGCCGCTGAACGACGACGCCCTTCTTGTTGACGCGGGGTGACTCGGTTACTGGCTGGGACATACTCTCGCTCTCTCCTTGGTGCTTAACAGTTACTGGTGTTTCGGGTGTCGCTGTGACTGGTACTGCTGAGATCCTTCGTGTTTCAAGTTCGGGTTACTTCTGGTGGTGAAAGGCGGTCGAGTTCCGCCTGTACGTCTTCGACGTCGAGCTGCCGGTAGACGGCAGCAAACTGCAGGTATGCGACCTGGTCGATCTGCCGCAGGCCGGTGAGACACATCTCGCCGATCCGGGCAGCACTGATCTCTCCGCCCGATCGGACGGCCGCCGACTCGATCCGGCTGACCAGGTTGCCGATCGCTTCGATCGGGACCGGACGTTTGTGGGAAGCCCGCTCCAGCCCGCCGCGCAGCTTGGCGCGGTCGAAAGGCTGGCGAGAGCCGTCCCGCTTGCGGACGAAGAGGGCCTGGAGCTCGTATCTTTCGTACGTGGTGAAACGGTGTTCGCAGCTAGAACACTGGCGCCGACGGCGCACGGCAGCGCCTTCTTCCGAGCCGCGAGACTCGAGAACCCGGCAACCCTTATGTCCACATTTAGGGCAAAGCACATAAGGAATTATACTAGGAATGGCGTCGGACACCTTCTTGACACACCACATATAGCGTTTTAGCTTTGAGAAAGTTTTCGGCATTTGCGGGATCCGTTACCGGACAGCCGCCGTGGGTACGATAAGAGGGTGAGCCAGGACCAAGAATCAGCCGGCCGGGGCGACGGCAAGCCGAGCGACATTCCGAAACGCGATCTCGCGCGTGACCGGACGACCTCCGCTCGTGACTCGGCGAAGGAAAAGGCGAGTCTCGCCCGCGACAACGCGGTCGACATGGCGACCACCGCTCGCGACGCCACGGTCGAGAGGGCCGGCAACGCTCGCGACGCCACCGTCGAGAGGGCCGGCATTGCCCGCGACGCCACCGTCGAGAGGGCCGGCATTGCCCGCGACGCCACCGTCGAGAGGGCCGGGGCGATCAAGGACTCCGCCGCCGAGAAGTTCAACGCGGTCAAGCCCAAGTTCCGAGGCGTTTCCCACGAGTGGGCGTTTTTCCTCTCGCTCGGGCTGGGAATTTCGCTCCTGGTCATCGCCGATACGCCGCGCAAGCTGCTCGCGGTTGGCATTTACAGCCTTTCGCTCTGCGCTCTCTTCGGCACCAGCGCCCTTTATCACCGGGTCAACTGGAAGACGGTTAGGGCCCGCATGTTGATGCGCCGGCTGGACCACTCGATGATCTACCTGCTGATCGCGGGTACGATAACCCCCTTCTGCCTGCTCACCATGACCGGGACCTGGGCCACCGCGATCCTCGTCGCCGTCTGGTCGGCGGCCGCTCTCGGCATCGTGATCGAATTGATCTGGACCGGTTCACCGAAATGGGTCAGCGCGGCGATCTACGTCGCAGTCGGCTGGATCGGCGCCCTCGCTTTCCCGTCGATCGTGGGCACCGCCGGTATCGCGGCCGGTCTGCTGATCGCCACCGGCGGGCTGCTCTACACGGCTGGCGCGGTCGTCTACGCTACCGGCCGGCCGAACCCGAGTCCGACGTACTTCGGCTACCACGAGGTCTTTCACGTTTTCGTCATCGGTGCGGCCGCGACTCACTTCGCCGCGATCGCGTTCTTCGCCATCTGATTCGATGACGGGACCGTTCCGCCCTTGAGCATGACGGTCCAGCCCGAGTTCGACTCGATCACCGTCGGACCGGTCACGGCCCGGCTGCTCCAGGCTGGCCCGAACCAGGCTTCGGAGGCCGTCGTCTTCATCCACGGCAATCCCGGTTCGGCCGGCGACTTTGCCGAACTCGTCGGACAGGTGGGCGAGCACAGGCGGGCGATCGCCTTCGACCTGCCCGACTTCGGCCAGACCGTGGCCGCCCCGGATTTCGGCCACACGGTCGCCGAGTACGCGGATTTCGTCGGCGATCTGCTCGAAGCGCTCGGGATCTCGAGCGTCCACCTGGTGCTCCACGACTTCGGCGGGCCGATCGGCCTCCGGTGGGCGGCGGACAACCTCGGCCTGGTCAGGAGCATCACCCTGATCGACACCGGTCTGTTCCTCGACTACAAATGGCACCGCACGGCCCGCGCCTGGCAGACCCGGGGAGTGGGCGAACTGCTCCAGGGCATCACCACCAGGTCGATGTTCCGCCGGGTCACCTCTAACGCCGAGCCGCGCGGCCTGCCCCGCGAGTTCCTCGACGAGATGTATGACAACTTCGACCGCCGCACCCGGGCGGCGGTGCTCGACCTCTACCGGGACGCGAAGAAGATCAGCCAGGACCACGCGAAGCTCGTCCCCCTGTTCGCCGCGGCCGACATACAGGCCATCGTGATCTGGGGAGCGGGCGACCCTTACCTCGGCTCCGAATTGGCCGAGCGCCAGAAGGAAGCCTTCCCTTCGATCGAGGTCCACGTGCTGCCGAACAGTGGGCACTGGCCCTTCGTCGACGACCCACCCGCGGTCGAGCGGTTGCTGTTCGACTTTCTCGACCGGCAGAGCTAGCCGCAGGGTTCAGGCGAAGGGGTCGTTCTCCCAGTCCTTTGCGACCGCATCCAGCGGGTCGAGCAGTGAGCGGACCGTGTCGTAGAGCTCGCGCAGGCGCTCGTCGGTGTTCGCTTCCACCACGATGACCAGCGCCGGCAGGTTGCTCGAGGCACGGACCAGGAACCAGCCGTCGTCCCATTCGGCGCGCACGCCGTTGACGTCGACGATGTCGGGCGGCCCGGGCAGCTCGGCGGCCTGCTTCAGGATGGTGTCGACGACGTCGTACTTCTCCTCGTCGCTCGCGTGTACGTGCATGGTCGGGGTCGACACGTACTGCGGCATCTCCCTTACGATTTCAGCCACGGACTTGCCGCCCTTGCTGAGGATCTGGGCGAAACGGAGTCCGGCATAGACCGCGTCGTCGAATCCGTAGTAATCGCCGGCGTCGAAGAAATGACCGCTGCGCTCGCCACTGAACGGGGCGTCGAGTTCGCGGGCCTTTGTTTTGATGTGTGAGTGGCCGGTCTTCCACATGACCGGTTTGCCGCCCTTGGCGGTGACCACATCGGCGACGGCGCGGGAGCATTTGACGTCGTAGACGATCGATCCGCCCGGGTGCCGTTCGAGTGAATCGGCGGCGAAGATCGTCAGGACGAGGTCGGACCAGACGATGCCGCCGTTCTCGTCGGTCACGCCGAGGCGGTCGCCGTCGCCGTCGATCGAGAGTCCGACGTCGGCACCGTGCTCCTTGACCGCGTCGCCGATCTGCTTGCGGGCCTCGACCGACTCGGGGTCGGGCTCGTGGTTCGGGAAGGTCCAGTCGAGCTCGAGGTTGATCGGAATCGTTTTGTAACCGGCCGCTTCGAGAGCCTGGTTCAGCACCGGCCCCGAGATGCTGTTGCCGCCGTCGACCACGATCTTCAGTGGCCGGTCGCCCTTGGGGACGCGCTCGGCCAGTTCCTTGACGTACTCGGGGATGATGATGCGCTCGGAGTACGTGCCCTGGCCGGTGGCGAAATCACGGCTTCCGGCGATCTCGTGGAGCTCCTTGATGCCATCGGGCCCGAGCGTGATCGAGGGCTCGTCGCCGAGCTTGAACCCGGCCCAGCCGTTCGGGTTGTGGCTCGCGGTCACCTGGACGCCGGCGAAACCGCCGAGCAGGTGCTGGGCGAAGTAGACGGTGGGGGTGGTGGCGATGCCGATGAAGACGACGTTCCGGCCCGTCGAGAGCAGCCCGAGAGTGAAGGCGGTGGCCAGTTTCTCCGAGTAGCTGCGTGAATCGTGGCCGATCACGACGTCGGCCTTGCCGCGGCGGTCGAGGAAGGTGCCGAAGGTCCGGCCGAGACGGTTGGCCACGAACTCGTTGAGCGGTTCTTCAGTGGTGGGGGCGTGGGGGTCGAGCGTGCCGCGCACGTCGTATTCCCGGAACAGGGTGCTGTCGAGGTGATCGACGGCGAAGGAGATCGGGTCGTTGCCGCTGCGCGGCAGTTCGAGGGGCCAGGACGGGTCGCTGTTCTCAGGCAATTTTGGGGGTCCGATCGGGTTTGTTGAAGAAGCTGGGGGGAGGCCTCAAATCTATAGGAGGGGCGTTGTAGAATCGTGCTGTGGTTCTCGGAGTCGATCTCGGCGGCACAAACCTCAAGGCTGCAGTCGTCGAGTCCGACGGCCGTATCGTCGCGACCGCTTCCGAGTCGTCCTTCGTCGCCGAGGGCCCCGAGGCCGCCGTGTCACGCATGGCGGCCCTGGTCGAAAAGCTGGGCCGCGAACATGACTTCGACGCGGTCGGTGCGGCGGTCTGTGCTCCGATCGAGAAGGGGAGTGGGTGCATCGCCAAATCGGCCTCCCTGCCGGGGTGGGTCGACGTTCCCGTCCGGGACCTGCTCGAAGGGCACCTGGCGATGCCGGTCGTCCTCGAGAACGATGCCGCCAGCGCGATCCTCGCGGAGTGGTGGCTGGGCGCGGGCGACGGCAAGCCGGTGGTCGCCGGACTGACCCTCGGCACCGGCGTCGGCGGCGGCCTGGTGATCGACGGCCGGATCTTCAGCGGCTCAGATGGCCTGGCTGGAGAGTTCGGCCACATCTCCCTGGCCGACGCGCCCGAGTGCCCCTGCGGCTCGGCCGGCTGCCTCGGCCGGCTGGCCGGCGGTACCGCCACCGGAGCGCGCTACGAGCGCCTGAGCGGCGAGCAACCGGTCCGGACCGACGAGATCATTCGGCGCGCGTCGAACGGCGACACGGCGGCGCAGGAAGCACTTACGACCACCGTGGGTTATCTGGTCCGCGGCGTGAGGACGCTCGTGAACTTGCTCAACCCCGATGTCTTTGTTCTCTGCGGCGGCCTGGCCAGCGGCTGGGGCGACCCGCTGGCCCAGGCGATCCAGGCGGGTCTGAAGGACTCGACCTTCCCGGGACTCGACGAAACCCCGATCAGAATCTCTCAGCTCGGAACCTTTGCGGGAGCCATCGGCGCCGCAAGACTCGCGCTGGACTAAGCAGGAGGCAGGTCGCCGGCTTCGACTGCCGCCGTGACCGCGCAGCCGGGTTCGGTCTCGTGACCGCAGTCGCGGAACTTGCAGAACTCGGCCAGCTTGTCGATCTCTTCGGCGCGGCGGTCTTCGGTCTCGTCGGCGGCGCCAGGGGCTCGGAGCCCTGGGGTGTCGATCATCAGGGCGCCGCCCGGGAGCTCGAACAGTTCACGGCTGGTGGTGGCGTGGCGGCCGCGGTCGTCACGGTCGCGGATCTCGGAAGTCTTCTGCCGGTCGTGGCCGAGCAGGGTGTTGGCGAGGGTCGACTTGCCGACGCCGGAGCTGCCGAGCAGGACCACGGTCTCGGTTGGCTTGAGGAAGGATTTGATCTGGTCGAGGTTCTCTCCTGACTTTGAACTGAAGGCGAGCACCTTCGCTGCCGGGAAGCGCTCTGCGGCCTCATCCACGGAGGGGGCGGGGTCCTCGATCAGGTCTGACTTGGACAGCGCGACGATCGTGCGGGCGCCGGACGACTCGCCGAGGGCGACCATTCGCTCGAGCCGGTCGAGGTCGTGGTCCTTGTTGAGCGAGCTGACGACGATCACGACGTCGACGTTGGCGGCGAGGACCTGGATCCGGTCGCGGTCGGCCGCCGAACGGCGGGAGAGGGTTGTCCGCCGTTCGAGGATCTGGTGGACCGTGCCTTCGCGGTCGGCCGCCACCCAGTCGCCGACCGCCGGCATCGCCACCGCGGAGGTCGGCCCCTTGAGCAGCTTGCCCGCCGGCTTGCCCTGCATCTGTCCCTCCGGGGTGAGCAGGTCGACCACGTGGTTGCGGTGAAGGCCGATCACCCGGGCGGGAACCAGGTCCTTGCGTGTGACCTGATCCCAGGCGGCGAAGTCCGCGGACTGCCAGCCGATCGTCTTGAGCCCTGCGGCGTCCGGGTTGGGGGTCAGTGGCTGAGCGCTGCGGTCGCGGAAATCTTGGCTGCCTCGATCAGGTCGAGCAGCTCCGGTTCCCGGTTGTCCCGGATCAGGTCGATCGGGTCAGGGTCCCCGTTGACGATGCCTTCGAAGAATCCCTTGCGGTCCTGATAGGTCGGCAGCGTGCCCTTGGCCCAGCCGCGCACATCGTTGAGGATCACCGCGAGACGGGCATAGTCCTCGCCGAACTGGTCGCTGATCTCCCGTTTCATGCGCTTGGCCAGGGCGGGTGATGCTCCAGCCGTCGAAATCGCGATCGCGAGGGGGCCGGTCCGCACGATCGCCGGCAGGATGAAGTTGCAGAGCGGTGGCACGTCGACCACGTTGGCCAGCATCGCGCGCTTCTCGCCGTCGTAATAGATCCCGATGTTGACCTCGGATTCGTTCGTCGCGGCGATCACCATGAACTTGCCTTCGAGATCCGCCGGTCCGGCGTAGCCTCGCTTGATCCAGTCGATCGAGCCTTCGGTCGCATACTCCTGGACGGCTTCACAGGCCTCGGGTGCGATCAGAACCACGTCGGCGTCACAGGCCAGCAGTCCGTCGATCTTCTCGAGACCGATCTCGCCGCCGCCGACCACCAGGCACTTGCGACCGGTCAGTTTGAGGCAGGCGATGTAGAACGGCGTGTCCAGCATGTCCTTGACACATGTCTGATCACAGAGCGGTTTGCGGTACTGGCAGACGCACTCTTTTCCGGCATAGGCTTGAGCGGGCATATGACTAAAGGTTAGGGGATCGCACGATTCCGACTCGAGAGCACCAAGGAACGCACGTTGGGAACCACCCAACCCGAATTCTTCTCAGATCGAGTCGACAGTCTTCCGGAGCCCGTCTTCGAGGCTGGTAGTGACGCTCCAGCCGAGGTCGGCGGCGGCCCGGGATGGATCGATCGCGTTGCGCTGTACGTCTCCCTTGCGGGCCGTGTCGAACCCGGGTTCGAACGATTGCGGGTTCTCGTCCAGTCCGCCGATCGTCTCGATCAGCTCAAGTAGCGGGACCTCGACGCCGGACCCGATGTTGATCGCGCCTTCGACGTCTGTGCGTGAGGCGGTCAGCATCGCGTCGATCACGTCGGCGACGTAGACGAAGTCCCGGGTCTGGCTGCCGTCGCCGAATACGGTCGGCGTCTCGCCCTTGATCAGCTGGCCGGCGAAGATCGCGACCGCGCCGGCCTCACCCTTGGGGTTCTGGCGGGGTCCGTAGACGTTGCCCAGTCGCAGCGCCACCGAGTTGAACATGTAGAGGCGGCGGTAGAGCTCGAGGTACTTCTCGACGACGAACTTGCTGAGTCCGTACTGGCACATCGGTTCGGGGGTGATCGTCTCCACGGCGGGCAAGTCGATGCGCTCGCCCTCGCCATAGATGGCGCCACCGGTCGAGGCGAAGACGAAGCGGTCCAGGCCGATCTTCTGCGAGGCCTCGATCAGGTTGACGCTGCCGACCACATTCACCGTGGCGTCGTAGGTCGGCTGGTCAATCGACTTGCGAACCTCGCTCTGGGCTGCGAGGTGGAAGATCGTCGACGGCCGTTCAGCTTCCAGCGTCGCGTCCACGAAGTCGGTGTCCCGGATGTCGCCTTCGACCAGACGGGCTCCGGCGGCGGTCGCCGAGGTCAGGTGGTCCAGCTTGCCGGTGCTGAGGTTGTCGAGTACCACGACCTCGTCGCCCCGCCCGGTGAGGGCATCGACGAGGTGCGATCCGATGAACCCGGCGCCGCCGGTTACCAAAGTCTTCATAAGAGGGATATTAGGTTCAATCCCTAGGGATTGGCTGTGTGACGGCTGGGCATTTCCCCAGCATCGTTACCCGGCCCTGCTACTGTCGCCGACCAATGCGTCTCATCATCACCGAGAAAAACAACTCTGCCCAGAAGATCGCCGAGATCCTTTCCGGGGGAAGCGCGACGGAAAACAAGTCCTTCACGGTCCCCGTATTTAAGTGGAGCGATTCCGACGGCGACCATTCCGTGCTCGGAACCGGCGGACATTTCGTCCAGCGGCAGTTCCCCGAAGGCAAGGAATACAAGCAGTGGAAGCTCGATCTGATCCACGGCCTGGTCGACGCGACCCTCGAGACCGGACCGATCGACGGCAAGAAGAACGTGATCAAGGCAGTCCAGAAAGAAGCCAAGGCTGCCGACTCACTGGTGATCGGCACCGACTTCGACCGCGAAGGAGAGCTGATCGGCCTCGAAGCTCTTGAAGTCTGCCTGGAAGTCAATCCGGATCTCGAGTCCGACTTCAAGCGCGCCCGGTACTCCGCTCTTACGAAGGAAGAGATCGAGGGTGCCTTCAACAACCTCACCGAACTCTCTTACCCGCTGGCGAACGCCGCCGGCGCGAGGCAGGACATCGACCTGATCTGGGGTGCATCCTTCACACGTGCTGTCTCCCTGACCGCCAAAGCCTATGGCGCGAATTTCCTCTCGGTCGGACGCGTGCAGAGCCCGACGCTCGGCCTGATCGTCGAACGTGAACTCGAGCGCCGCGCCCACGTCTTCAAGCCCTACTGGGAACTGTTCGCCAAGTTCGAGCACCCGAGTGGTCAGAGCTTCGAGACCCATCACGCCACTGACAAGTTCTGGGACAAGACCGAGGCCGACAGCGCCCAGGCCGCGACCGCCAGCCCCGGCGTCGTCCAGTCGGTGACCAGCCGCAAGAACACCAGCAAGCCACCGACTCCCTACAACACGAACTCCTTTCAGGTCGACGCTTCGAGCCGTCTCGGCATCACGCCGAAGCAGGCGATGAACTACGCCCAGGACCTCTACGACGACGGCTTCATCTCGTACCCGCGTACCGACAACACGATCTACCCGGACTCGCTGCCGCTGGAGAAGACGATCGCCTCCCTGGTCAAGATCAAGGACTTCGCCGCCGCCGCTCCGCTGCTCGACGGGCCGCTCAAGCCGACGCAGGGCAAGAAGTTCGACGCGGCCCACCCGCCGATCTACCCGACCCACGCGCTCTACCCCAGCGCCCTGGACGGACCCAAGGCCCGCGTCTACGAGCTGATCGTGCGTCGTTTCCTCGCGACCTTCTCGGCTCCGATGATCACCGAGTCGACCCGCGCCGACATCGAAGCCGGCGGCGAGACTTATTTCGTCCGCGGCAAGGTCGTGCTCGACCCCGGTTACGCCGGCATCTACACCTACGCCCGCTCCTCCGACGAGGAGATCCCGGCGCTCGAGGAAGGCCAGAAGCTCAGCCTCGAAGGCAAGCCCTGGCTGGTCGACAAGGAGACGCAGCCGCCGGCTCGCCTGTCCGAAGCGAAGCTCGTTCAGATCATGGACGAGCAGGGACTCGGCACCAAGGCGACCCGCCCCGACATCATCCAGAAGCTCTACAGCCGCAAGTACGTGCGCAACCACCCGCCGGAGCCGACCGCCACCGGCATGGCGATGTACGAAGCCTTCAAGGAGTACGTGCCGGGCATGGCGACTTCCGAGATGACGGCCACGCTCGAAGGCGAGATGGACCAGATCGCCGAGTCGAAGCTGACCAAAGACAGCGTGGTCGACGACAGCCGCACCCTGGCCCACGGAACCCTCGACGACGTGCTCAAGGGCGAAGAAGAGCTCTCGAAGATCATCTGGGCCGGCATGGATAAGGACCGAATCCTCGGTCCCTGCATCGTCTGCAGGGAGGCCGGACGGGTCAAGGAAGACGGCTCGCCGAACCAGCTGCGCATCATCCGGGCGAAGAAGTCCGGTAAGTCGTTCGTCGGCTGCTCCGGCTGGACCGCGGATGACCCCGAAGCCTGCGACCAGACCTTCCCGATGCCGCAGCCGAACTTTTACGAAGTAACGCCGCTCGAGGAGAACTGTTCGATCTGCCACCGCACCCCGCGGGTCAGCGTGAAGGCCCGGCGCCCGTCCGCCCGTCCGTGGAAGCTCTGCTTCAACGACGACTGCCCGACCATGATCGAGATGCGCGAGAAGAAGGCCGAGCGCCTCGCCGCCCAGGAAGCCAAGAAGAAGATGGACGAAGCGGCCGGCAAGGGCAAGAAGAAGACGACGGCCAAGGGCAAGAAGTCTGGCGCGAAGAAGTCACCCGGCAAGAAGAAGACAACGACGACCGTCGCAGCAGCCAAGCGTTCGTCGGGCGAGCCCGATCTCGGCACCCGCCGGGTGAAGCGCG
This sequence comes from Solirubrobacterales bacterium, assembly GCA_038256675.1. Lineage (GTDB taxonomy): Bacteria > Actinomycetota > Thermoleophilia > Solirubrobacterales > 70-9 > 67-14. Next base: position 15,340 of record JBBSKC010000023.1, read on the forward strand.
CCGGCGGCCGCTCCGGTCCCGCAAACAACAAGAAATAAAGGCCGGGCGTGTTCATCACGCTCGAAGGGGTCGACGGCTCCGGCAAGACGACCCAGGCCGAGCTCCTGGTGGAGGCACTCGGGCCGAACACGGTCCGGCTGCGCGAGCCGGGCGGCACCGCCGCCGCCGAGGAGATCCGCGGCCTTCTGGCCGATCCGGAGACACCGCTCGACCCGATCGCCGAGCTGCTGCTCTTCTGCGCGGCCCGCGCCGACCTGATCGGCCGCGTGATCAGGCCCGCGCTCGATACGGGCCGGACGGTGGTCTGCGATCGTTTCGTCGATTCGACGATCGCCTACCAGGGGGTCGCCCGCGACCTCGGCATCGTTCGGGTCCGGGAGATCAACGACGCCGCCACCGGCGGGCTCGATCCGGACCTGACCCTGCTGATCCGGGTCGATCCGGCCAAAGGACTCGAGCGGGCCCAGAGCGACGACCGGTTCGAGGCCGAGGGCGTGCGCTTCCAGGAGAAGGTCGCCGAGGCGTATGACGACATCAGCCGCCGTGAGCCGCACCGGGTCACCGTGATCGACGGCGACGGCACCCCGGAGGAGGTTCACGCGCGGATCATGGCCGTGGTCGAAGCGAGGCTCGCGCAATGACTGACTCGGCCGCCCTCGCCGACGCGACCGCTCACCAGGCTCGGGCCGCGGCGGCGCTGGCCGCAGCGCTCCGCGACGGCCCGTCGCACGCCTACCTGTTCCAGGGACCGGCCGGTTCCGGCAAGAAGCGGATCGCCCGCGCTTTCGCCGCCGAGATCCTGGTCAGCGAAAGCGACGACCCCGAGGAGACGAGGCGCCGGGCACTGCTCGACCCTTCGCCTCATCCCGACCTGATCTGGCTCAAGCCGGTCGGCATGAGCCATGCCGTGGCCGACGTCCGCGAAGAGGTGATCCGCCGCGCACCGCTCAGCCCGTTCGAAGGCGGGCACCGCGTGTTCGTGATCGAGGCGGCCGACCACCTGAACGAAGAGAGCCAGAACGCGATGCTGAAGACCCTCGAGGAGCCGCCCGCACACGCTCACCTCATCCTGCTTTCGTCCGAGGCCGAAGCCGTGTTGCCGACCGTCGTTTCGCGTTGTCAGACGATCGAACTAGACGCGCTGCCGCAGGCGGTGATTGAGGCCGAGTTGGGAGACATCGCAACGCCCGAGCGGACTCGCGCCGCAGCCCGCCTCTCCCGCGGCGACCTGAGTACGGCCCGGCTGCTGGCCCGCGACCGGGGTCAGCGGATCCGGGAGAACGTTGAAACGATGATGGCCGGCGTGATCGACGACCGGCTCGAGAACTCGCCCTGGCTCGCGGTGCTGAACCTGGCCAAGGAGAACGGCGATCAGGCGGGCGAGCGGGTCACCGCCGAGCTCGGCGGGGAGGTGAAGGAAGGCATCAAGCACACCAAGACCGAGATCGAGGAGGCGACGCGGCGGGCCCAGCGTCGCGCGCGGACCGGCGTCCTCGACCTTTCACTTTCGCTGGCGGCCGCCTGGGCGAGGGACCTGTCGGTAATCAAGGCCGGCGCTCCCGAGCTCGTCTTCAACACGGACCGGCTCGAAGTGCTCGAGGAGCAGGCCGGTGACATCCGGCTGGAGGCCGCTCGCTCGGCGGTTGAGCAGATCGCGGACACCCGGCGCCGCTTCGACCTGAACGTCTCCGAGGAACTCGCCCTGGAAGCGCTCTGCTTCCGGCTATCCGCTCTCTTCGGTCGAGCCTGAGTCTTCGTCGATCGATTCGATCGCGCTCTGTTGCGCGAGCCGGGTGATCTGTTTCGACTGGCGTGACGCGATCACGCTGAAGTTGAGTGAGAGGGCGAGCAGGATCATCAGCACGATCGAGAAGAGGCCGATCGTCACGTCCCGGACGCCGATCACCTTCGCGATCAGTTCGAGCAGGTCGGGGAAGGCGGCGCCGGCGAGCATCGCCAGTCCGAGCAGGAACCAGACGATGCTGTACCGCTCGAGCAGCTTGTCGCGGCGGATCAGGTCGAGGATCAGCAGCATGAAGAGCACGGCCAGGATCGCCGCGACGATGCGGGCCTGGGGGGTCAGCCGGACCACCGGCTCGGTGGCGGCGAGGAGCCAGCTCATTTGTCCGCCTCCGGCGCGGGGGTGGGAGTCCCGGGACGCAGCTGGCCGACCAGCAGGACGATCAGGGTCTTGAAGATGTAGAAGGCCGAACCGAGCGGCGTGATGAAGGAGGAGCCCCGTTCGCGAGGCAACATGCTGACCGGGATCTCCTTGACCGTGAGACCGGCGCGGACCGCCTGCTGAAGCGATTCCACTTCGGCGAACTCGGACGAGTAGCGGGTGGCGAAGAGTTCCATGGCGCGCCGGTTCAGGGCGCGCATGCCGCTGGTCGTGTCGGTCAGGGTCTGCCGGGTCGCGGTCGAGACGATCAGGCTGAACAGGCGCTGACCGGTGCGCCGGGCCCAGGGGGTCCGGTATCCGGAGGCCTCGGCAAAGCGGGAACCGACCACGAGGTCGGCCCGGCCCGCTTCGACTTCAGCCAGGAGGCGGGCCAGTTCGGCCGCCGGATGCTGACCGTCACCGTCGATCTGGCCGCAGAGTTCGTAGCCGTTGGCCATCGCGTAAATGTATCCCGTCTGATGGGCCGCACCGACGCCCTGATTGAACGGCAGCGAGGCCACCTGGGCGCCGGCCTGGCGCGCCTGGACCGCGGTTCCGTCCCCGGAGCCGTCGTCGATCACGAGCACGTGGGCACCGGGTACGTGCTCCCGGGCGTCTTCGATGACGGCCCGGATCGAGTCCGCTTCGTTCCATGCCGGAATGAAAACGAGGGTCTTCACGCTTCGATTCTTCCCGATTCGGACGATTTACGCCCTGCGATCCAATATCAGTGTTCTGCTCTAGGCTCCTTCCAGTGATGAGCATCCGGCCCCCACGCCGTCGGCGTCGCCACATCGGAATGCGGCTCTGGCTGGCCGCCGGATTCGCCGCGGTCGGATTCATCACGGCCTCGATCATGTTCTTCTTCGTCATCGATACGAGCCGTGACGTGCTTTCCGAGCGCTCGGCCGAACTCGCGGTCGGCCGGACTTTCCGGCTTGCCGACCGGGTCGGTGACCCCGACAACGACATCGAGACCGAAGTCACGGCGTCCAACGGCGAGGGTTTCTCCGCCTGGTACTTCGATCCCGACGGCACCGTCCTCACGCCGGTGGGCTCTTCCTTGGCATTCGAAGACGACGACGCCTACGCCGGCGTTCTCGCTCAGGCGCTGGACGGGGTGCGGGCCGCGGATGAGATCGAAGGCGGCAAGGTGACCCTGGTCGGCGTACCGGTCGATTCCGGGGACGGCGGCCCGGGCGGGGCGATCGTCGGGCGTTACTCGAGCCCCGAAGTGCTGCGCAGCGCGCTCGACACCCTGCGCTCGGAGAGCCTGCGGGCGGCCCTGATCGCGCTCCTGGTCGGCAGTCTCCTCGGGGTCGCGATCGCTTCGGCGATCGCTGTCCGGATCAAGCGGCTGGCGTCCAAGGCCGATGACCTCGCCTCCGGCAATTTCGACGTGTCCCTGCCGACCGGTGGCCGTGACGAGATCGGCGACCTGGCGCGGTCGCTCGAATCGATGCGGCGCGCCCTGAAGGAGAATTTCGGGGTGCTGACCGCTGACCGCGACAAGCTGACCGCGATCTTCGACGGCCTGAACGACGCGGTGATGGTGGTGGACGACCAAGGCCCGGTCCGTTTCTACAACTCGGCCGCGACCGTGCTGCTCGACCAGGGAGGGCTGCCGCCCGAGGCGATGCTGCCGCAGATCAAGCGCGCGTCGATCGACGGTTTCGCGGCCCACCCGGCGCTCCGGATCGGCGACCGCGCCTACGCGATGCAGGCCCGGTCCCTCCCGGACGAGAAGGCGGTGCTCGTGGTCGTTCGCGACCGGACCGAAGAGATGCGCAAGGAGTTCGCCGAGCGCGACTTCGTCAGCAACGCCGCCCACGAACTGCGCAATCCTCTCGCCGGTATTTCGGGGGCGATCGAGGTCCTGCAGTCGGGGGCCAAGGACGATCCGCCGGCCCGCGACCACTTTCTCAACCGGCTTTCGGCCGATGCCGAACGGATGAGCCGCCTGACCCAGTCACTGCTGACCCTGGCCCGGGTCGAGGCCCTCGGCGCGGGGGAGGTCGAGGTGGTCGACGTGACCGCCGCGGCCCGCGACGTCGAAGCGGCGGTGGAGGTGCCGCCAGGGCTGGACCTGATTCTCGACGTCGAACGCGATCTGGCCGCCAAGGGCGATCCGACCCTCCTCCGACAGGTGCTGATCGGACTCGTGACCAACGCCTGTAAAAACACGCCGCCCCCCGGCACCGTTACGGTTCGCGGAAGGCGCATCGGAGATGCGGAAATGCTGCTCGAAGTAATCGATACTGGAACTGGAATCCCACAAGCCGAGGTTGACCGTGTGTTCGAACGCTTCTATCGCCGATCCGAATCGCGCCGTCAGGAAGGTTTCGGGCTCGGCCTCGCGATCGCTCGCCGGATGGCCGATGTGATGGGCGGGGAGATGGGCGTGAATTCTGTCGAGGGCGAGGGCAGTACCTTTTGGGTCCGCCTCCCGTTGATCGAACAGTCAGAAGCCCCGATTGCCTGAGAACCTGATGAATAACGCCGGACGAATATTGATCGCAGACGACGAGCCCTCGGTGAGGGACTCCGTCGGCTACGCCCTGAACCAGGAGGGCTTCGAGGTGACCCCCGCGATCGACGGCACCGACGCCGAAGAGAAACTGGTCGGCGATTTCGAGTTCGACCTGCTGATTCTCGACATCATGATGCCGGGCCGCAGTGGCCTCGACATCTGCCGCGAGGTGCGCTCCCGTTCGGCCGTGCCGATCATCATCTTGACCGCTAAGGACGCCGAGGTCGACAAAGTCGTCGGGCTCGAGGTCGGCGCCGACGATTACGTGACCAAGCCTTTCTCCGTCCGCGAGCTGCTCGGCAGGGTTCGGGCGCAACTCCGCCGCCGCGAACTCGACCGCTCGCCGGTCCCGGAGGTCTCGCGCATTGCCGCCGGGCCGGTGACGATCGACCTCGCCCGCCACGTGGTGACGGTCCACGGCCGCACGATCAGCCTGACCCGCTCCGAGTTTCAGCTGCTGCGCCTGCTGGTGGCCCGGCCCGGCGAGGTCTTCAAGCGCTCCCAGATCATGGAGGAGCTCTGGCAGACCGAGTTCGACGGCGACGAGCGGGCCTGTGACGTGCACATCTCCAACCTGCGCCAGAAGGTCGAGACCGACCCCCAGCGTCCCGAGCTGGTCCTCACCGTGCGCGGCATCGGCTACAAGTTCGCGGATTCCTAGGGTGTCGCCGCCTTGTATCCGCACGAAGTGTGGATCAAGACGCCAGGACCCGTTTCTTATGTTGTCGCCGCCTTGTATCCGCACGAAGTGTGGATCAAGACGCCAGGACCCGACCCTTATGGGAGCTAGCCTCTTAACGTGACTGCCGTCGCAGACCTGACGCTGCCGAAGCTCGACATGACGGACCCGAGCCTCAAGGGGGAGCTCTGGCACGCCGAGATGAAGTCGATGCTCGGGAGCGGCGAATGGCTGGCGGAATCGCCGATGGCGACCGTGGTCCTCGGGCGCGAGGCCGGTGAATTCTTTCTGCGGACCCGCTCGGCGGTCTTCCCTGGCCTGCTGATCGCCCAGATCTTCGGCATCGACGACGGTCCTCTCTTCGAGCAGATCGAGAACAACATCATCAACGTCAACGGCGACGCGCACCGCCGGCTGCGTGGCCTGGTCAATCCGTCGCTCACTCCACGGGCGGCCAACCTGTACCGGCCGGCGATGCGCGGCTTTCTCGAGAAGCTGTGGGACGGCCTCGAAGGCGCGGAGGAGTTCGACTTCATCGAGGCTTTCGCCCGCCCTTATCCGTCGCTGACCATTTCGCGGGTGATGGGCGCACCGCCCGAAGATGCGGCGAAGCTTCACGACTGGTCGATGTGGATCCAGCGCCAGTTCGACCCGATCGCGCTATCCGACCCGGAAACGGTTGAGCAGATCCAGACCAAGGTGGGGGAGTTCTACGACTGGGTCAGGCCGCTGATCGAGACCCGGCGTTCGACACCCTCCGATGACCTGATCTCGTCCCTGATCGCGACCGAGGAAGAGGGGGAGAAGCTTTCGGCGGTCGAGCTGGAGAACCTCGTCCTGAACATTCTGGTCGGCGGCGTCGACACGACCCAGAACCAGCTGGCCCACACGGTCCGGCTGCTGGCCGAGCGGCCCGATCAGTGGGCGAAGCTCCGCGAGAACCCCGAAACGCTGGCTCCCCTCGCCGCCATGGAGGCGCTGCGCTTCGAGCCGATCACGCCGTTCACCGCCCGCCAGCTCCTGGAGGATGTCGAGTACGAAGGCATCATCTTCCCGGAGGGCACGGTGGTCGCGGTCTGCTCGTTCACCGGCAATCGCGACCCGGAGGCCTTTTCCGAGCCGATGGACTTCGACATCACCGCCGATCGCGGCAAGACCCGCAATCTGACCTTCGGCGCGGGATTCCACTACTGCGTCGGCGCCAACATCGCCAGAGCCGAACTCGAAGAAGGCCTGACTTTCCTCGCCGAAAAGATCGAAACGCTGGAGCTTGCCGGACCGCCGGACCTGCAGACGGTCAGCGGCATCTACGGCATCGACGAACTACCCCTGAGAGTCGAAGCTGCCTGAAGCCCAGGTCTTGGCGTCTTCGAGTTGATCGAGCTTGAAGGTCTTCAGCTCACCCGGCGACATCCAGCCGAACAGCGACGCGAGCTTCCTCAGCTTGCGCTCGTCGGTGACCACCGCGATGCATTCCCACGCGGAGTGCCGGCCGACTCCCCACTCGACACCGGCTTTCACGTCTTCCCAGACGGCGTCTTTGTCGTAGCCCTCGAAACCCGGGCCGATCTGGGTCAGGGCACGGACCTTGGTGCCGCCCTCGATCGCCTTCCGGATCGGCGGCATCAGGACGTCGTCGTAGTCAGCCCGGCTGACCTCGCCCGAGATCTTGAATCCCAGAACTCCCTCCGGCATGTCGTGGAGCAGCTCGATCATCTGCAGGCGAGTCTTCGCGCCCGCTTCTTCGCCTTGAGATTCCTCTTTGCTTTCCTGATCGCGGCCCTCCGGTGGGTCCTTTTGGCCTTGCGCAGTGCCTTCCTGGCTTTCGCAGTCTGCTTCAGCTTGCTGTGGCAAATCGTTCTGGAGGCGTATGGGGCCAGCGGGGTGACCGGGTTGGCCAGATCCAGCGGAGGTCCTGCGCCCACGCTGGCATCCGTCGGATCGAAGGTTCTGACCGTGTAGTTGATCCCCTGCAAAGCACCATCGATCTTCACGCCGGCGATCGAGACGCCGACGAGGTGATCACCGGTTGCTGCGGCGGCGGGCAGGCTTGTCTGCCAGCCCAGCGTCTCGCCGACTCCGGCTCCGGAGGGCAGCCTGCGCAGGTTGGTGATCGGCAGGGCTGATCCGTCGAAGGTCACGGTCACCCGGGCCGAAGAGACGTCGACCTTCGAGCCTTTGCCGATTGCAACTGACCAGTCCTTGAAAACCAGAGGAGTCGGGAACCAGCCGGCGGCCGGCCAGGCGACGAGCTTGTCGTTCGGCATGCCCTTCATGCGTGAACCATTGCCGTGGGAGCCGACGACGGTCAGCGCGTTGGTGGTGCCGGTTGAGCCGGTGCCGAACTCCGTTGCTCCGGGGTCGAGCAGCCAGCGGCGGTGACCCAGGTCGGCAATGCCCGGATCTTCGACGTATCCGACCATCGCATCGGCGCCCGAAAGGCCGACGTAAAGGTTTGATTCACCCGACGCTTCGGCGCCGCCCTTTGAGTAACAGGGCCACGACTTGCCGGGGTCATGGTTGATCTGTCCCGATGCCCGGACCATCAGGGCCGCGGCGAGCGCGTTCCGGTTCATCTCGGGGTTCAACGTGACCGGGTCGAGTCCGGCGAGGCTTCGCAGGACGTTCACGGTGTTGAGGCTGGCGGCAAGCGAACTCGCCGATTCGGTGCCCGCGAGGCAGCCTGCGACCGAGCCGGTCCAGCCTGCGTCCACGGCCTGGTCAGCCGCGATGCTCTGGTACGCGGTGAGGGCCGCAGCGCGATCCGGGTACGAGGCGGCCGCGGGTGTAACCCCGGCGATTGACATGAAAAGGATGCTCAGGCCGGCAGCGATCAGCGCGGCGAAGTTCCGTTGGGAATGCATGGTGCTCCGATTCGTTCGTAAAGCTGTGAGAAGACGTCCAATGGCCAAGGCCGATGGAGCTTCGTTGCGGAAAGGAGATCGCCCGGTAAAGGCTGATGGCAGTCATTGCGTCAGCGGGAATCTCGCACTCGGCGAGAACAGGCTGGTCTCCTCTGCAACTGACACCATACACAAGTCAGCTGACTTTTATGCGAATCCATCACCGATGCCCGTGAAACCGACCCGCTACTCTATGGATAGGACTAACTACAGAAACTGAACTTAGCTAATGTCATACCTCCTCGTTCCACTTGATGAAGCAATCGTTTTCCCGTCGGTCAGCGCCAACCTGCAGATCGACGTCGGTGATGAAGACCAGGTATTCCTGCTCACCCGCCGTGACGGCGAATTCGAGCGGGTCGGCGTCGTCGCCGAAGTGATCGAACACGGCCGCACCCCCGCGGGCGAGCCGATCGCGACCGTCGTCGGCCTCCACCGCGGCCTCGCCGGCATCGCCCAGCCCGACGAGAAGGATCCCGAAGCTCTCCGCATCGAGGTCCAGGAGATCCACGACGGCCAGCCGGACGACGAACACACGAAAGAACTCGCCCGCGAGTACCGCGCGATCGTCGAAGAAATCCTCGAATTGCGCGGAGCCGACGGGCGCATCGCCGCCTTCCTGCGTTCGGTCGAGGAGCCGGGCGCGCTGGCCGATACGACCGGTCTCAGTCCCGACGTGACCGTCGACCAGAAGGTTCGCCTGCTCGACACGATCAACGTCACCGCCCGCCTCGAGCTCGCGGTCGAGCTGCAGCGCGAACGCCTGGCCGAGCTCCAGGTACGTAGCCGCATCCGCGACGACGTCGAGTCCGGCGCCCAGGCCCAGCAGCGTGAGTACTTCCTGCGCAAGCAGATGGATTCAATCCGCAAGGAACTGGGCGACGACGAAGCCAGCCTGATCGAGGAGTACGAGAAGAAGATCAGCGAGGCCGGTATGCCCGAAGCGGTCGAGGAGCAGGCCGAGAAGGAACTGCGCCGCCTCGAACGCCAGGGCGAGCAATCCGGCGAGAGTTCGATGATCCGCAGCTACCTTGACTGGCTGATCAGCGTCCCGTGGTCCGAGCGGTCGGAAGGCAAGCTGGACCCGGCTTACACCCGTGAGGTGCTCGACACCGATCACGCCGGCCTCGACGACGTCAAGAGGCGCATCACCGAGTTCGTCGCCGTGCGGAAGCTCCGCGCCGAACGCGGGGTGGAGAAGGACAGCCGCGCCGACGGCGCGATTCTGACCCTGGTCGGACCGCCCGGCACCGGCAAGACCTCGATCGGCGAATCGATCGCCAAGGCGCTCGACCGCGAGTTCGTTCGCATCTCGCTGGGCGGGCTCCACGACGAAGCCGAGATCCGCGGTCACCGCCGCACCTACATCGGCGCCCTCCCGGGCCGGATCGTGCGGGCACTCCGTGATGCGAAGACGATGAATCCGGTGATCCTGCTGGACGAGGTCGACAAGGTCGGCAGCGACTGGCGCGGCGACCCTTCGGCCGCCCTGCTCGAGGTACTCGACCCCGCGCAGAACCATTCGTTCCGTGACCACTACCTCGACGTCGAGGTCGACCTTTCCGAGGTCGTCTTCCTCGCCACCGCCAACCAGCTCGACCCGATCCCGGCGCCGCTGCTCGACCGCATGGAGATCATCGCGTTCGACGGGTACACGACCGCCGAGAAGCTGGCGATCAGTCGCGGCTACCTGTTGCCGCGCCAGATCAAGCGGAACGGGCTCGAAGCCGACGAGGTTGAAATCGATGACGTGATCATCAACGCGTTGATCTCCGAATACACCCGTGAAGCCGGAGTACGCCAGCTCGAGCGTGAGCTGGGCAAGCTGCTGCGTGCGGCTGCGACCCGGATCGCGTCGGAAGAGGTCGAACGGCCCCTGGTCCTCGACGAGGAGGCGCTGCGAAAGGCTCTCGGAAGGCAAAAGATCTTCCAGGAGTCGGTCGAACGCACGGCGATCCCGGGCGTTTCAACCGGCCTCGCGGTCACCGGCACCGGTGGCGACGTCCTCTTCATCGAGGCGACCGCCATGGACGGTGACAAGGGCCTGCTCCTGACCGGACAGCTCGGCGACGTGATGAAGGAGTCGGCGCGGATCGCGCTCTCCTACGTGCGTTCGCACAGCGAGCAGCTTGGCATCGACTCAGAGGCGTTCCAGCGCGAGTTCCACATGCACGTGCCCGCGGGAGCGATCCCGAAGGACGGCCCCAGCGCCGGCACCGCGATGACGACCGCGCTGGTCTCCCTGCTGACGGGGCGGCCGGTCAGGCACACGGTCGGCATGACCGGTGAGGTCACGCTCCAGGGCCGGGTGCTGCCGATCGGCGGGCTCAAGCAGAAGGTGCTTGCCGCCCACGCGGCCGGACTGACCGACGTCTTCCTGCCGTATCGGAACCGGGCCGACCTCGACGAGGTTCCGGATGAGGTGCGTGAGGTCATGACCTTCCATCCGGTCATGAGCGTCGAAGAGGTCATCGACCTGGCTCTCGAGCCGGCCGGGAGCGCGGCGGATGTCCCCGCGATGTCGTAACTGCAGCCCGGTCCCGCCGGAGATGCGGGAAGCGGCCGGCGTGCTCGAGCGCCGCTGGACCATGGCGACGATTTACGCCTGCTCCAGCGGCGCCTCACGCTTCAACGAGTTCCGCCAGTCCCTGCCGGGCGTTTCTCCGACGACCCTTTCGGACCGCCTCGAGCAGCTCGAGGCGGTCGGCATCGTCGAGCGGCGCACCATCGCCGGTCGCCCGCCCCACACCGAGTACCTGCTGACCGATCGCGGTGAGCGCGTCGCTAACGTAGTGGCCGGACTACTGCGGTCCTGAACTGCGTTCCGTCAGGGCATCCGTTCCCGGGCGGCCTTGAGATCGGCCGCGCCGGACTCCAGCGCGCGAGCCGCCGCAGCGAGGTCACCGACCGAACCGTTGGAATCCCGGGGGACCGGGCGGGCCGGGCCGGAGGGTAGCTCGCGAACTCGCGGCGTACTTACCGCCGCACCTCGAGTACCGCGCTCTTCCGCCGGCAGCACGGTGATGTCCGCGTCAAGGGTCAGGAGGCGCTTGCCGAACACCCGCGCTTCGATCGCGGCCCGGATGGCCATGCCCCGGGACAGCCGCAGCCACGGAGCCGAGACCGTGATCGCGCGCCGCGCCGGGGACTCAGCCGGCGCAGCCGGCCGTTCAGCGGTTCTCGAGCCGCTCTGATGCCCGTTGGACCAGTTCACTGATCTGGTCATACCTTCCCCGTCCCGCCCTCGAACCCAGGACGTAGCCGACACCGAGCATCATTAGGCTGGTCAGTCTCACGCCGAACTCTCGCGATGACGTAGCGATGAAACTGATGCGCTGACCGCAGTGAGGGCGGCTGCGCCGGCTACCAGCACCAGACCGGATTTCGCCTTTTTCATGAACGGACTGGTGGCCTTCGCGGCCTTTCCCAGGTCGAGCGAGTCGAAGGCCTCGCCAACCTTTTTTGCCTGCCGGGGAGACGTCGCGTTCGCGACGGCCGATTCGACCGCGGTCCGCGCGGTCGACTTCAACATGTCATTCGACTCGAGGGTCTCGAGCAGTCGCTCCAACTTGTTCTTGCGGTGGAACAGACTCATTTGGCCGTCTCCTTGCTGGTTCGTTTGATCGCGGTAACCAGTTCCGACTTGCTCATCTGAGTGCGACCGGAGATGTCGATTCCGGCGGCCAGATCGAGCAGCTCGTCCTTGGTGTGTGTTTTGAGGTTGCCGTTGGTCTGATCGCCCTGGAGTTCCCGCGCCGCCGCTTTGGCCGAAGTGCGGGAGCTTTCCCGGATCTTCTCGGCGGCCGCGATCTGCTCATCGGCCCCCTTGGCCTGTTGTTCCGCTTCCGCGGCGATTTGCTGCGCCTGCCGGTGAGCCTCTTCGGCTGCCTCCTGGGCTGCTTGTTTGGCGTCTTCGGCGAGTCGCCTGGCCTCAGCCAGCTGATGGGCGGCCTCTTCCATGGCCTTTTCGGCCGCGGCCTGTTCGTGCTCGGCGTCTTCCTGGGCGGAATGAGCTTCGGCCTGGGCCTGCTCGCGCACCTCACGGATCGAGTCATCGGCTTCGGCCCGGGCCTCCTGGCGCCGCTCCTTGACCATCTGGTCCGCGTCCCGCTTCCCTTCGGCCTGCTTCTGCTTGACGTGCTGGTCGCCCTCTTCTTCGGCCTGGCCCACCCGGAGGTTGCCCTCTTCGCTTACCTGCCTCGCTCGCTTCGCCTGATCTTCCGCTTCTTTGGCGAGCTGAACCGCGTGTTGCTCCATCTCGTCGGCGCGTTCCGCCGCTTCGCGGGCTCGAGCCATCTTGACTTCGACGGAACCGTCGTCGCGGGCCCGCCGCAGACGTCGCCCGACCCCTTCGTCGCCACCGATCGGTGATGCATCGGCCAGCGTCTGTTTGATGTCCTTCGCCTTCTCCCGCGCTTTGATGCCGGTATCACGCGCTTTGCCGCGCGTATCCGAGGCGGTCGAACCCGCCGATTCGGCCGGCTGCTTGACCTTCGAAGCAATCCACGCCAGATTTGAAGGTAGCTCTTTCAGGCCAGTTTTGACCTGTTCCGAGATATTCGCCATTTTGAACTCCTGATCCGGGCGCGAACGCCCTCTAACCTCGCCCAACCCTTGCGTCGGGCGTCACACCGACCCTTCTACCCAGTAATCAATGTTACAAACAGTGTCTGCATATGGATGAGGTCCGGGAAGTCATGACCTTCCATCCGGTCACGAGCGTCGAAGAGGTGATCGACCTGGCTCTCGAGGCGGCCGGCATCGTCGAGCGCCGGGAGGTCTCGGACCCCGGGATCGCCCTGCTAGGTTCGGTTGATGGCTATCAAGAGACTCCTGATCGGAGCAGGCGCTGCCGAAGACGACCTTTCCAACCTCCCAGTCGGTGTGCGTGAGCTGATCGACTCGGCTGACGAGATCCTGGTCATGGCCCCGGCCTTGCCCTCGAGGCTCGATTGGCTGGCGTCCGACACCGACAAGACCCGCGCAAGGGCCGACGAGCGGCTCCGGGAGGTGGTCGCCCAGCTCGAGGACACCGACAGCGAGGTCAAGGGCACGGTCGGCGCCGACGACCCGATCCTCGCCTTCGACGAAGCGATCGCCGAGTTTCCGGCAGACCACATCCTGCTTGTCCTGCGACCGGATGAGCGATCAGGCTGGCAGGAGAGCGGCCTGATCGACGAGGTGATCGATCGTTTCGGAGTGCCGGTGACCTCGTTCAAGGTCGAATGAACTGAAACCGACCGGAACTGATCAGACCTGACGGCGGGCGCACTCGATACAGAGTGAGCTGGCCGGGGAAACCTTCAGGCGGCCGGGAGCGATCGGCTTGTTGCACACATCGCAGATTCCGTAGCTGCCATCGTCGATCTTTTCCAACGCCCGGTCGATGCGGGTGACCGTGACCTCGAGGTCGCTGGCCAGCGCCACTTCGGTGATGCGGCTGACTGCCTCCGAGGTTCCGTCCCCGATGCGCTTGCCGAATCCGATCGCCGATCCGCGTTCCGGCGGCTTCTTCATCTCGGTCAGCCTTCCCTGGATTTCGGACCGCTGCTCGAGCAGGCCCGCCTTGATCTCGGCGAGATCGAGCTCCGGGGGAGTGGGGTGGCGTTCACCGGCCATCGGCGAATGTTGTCACGGAAGGGCTGTTGGGCCGGGAAGTGGCTTAGCCGGACCTGCGCGGTGCCGCCGTGACGCCCGCAGTCCTAGACTGCGGTCACCACACCACCAGGCAGGAGAGACGATGGCTGAACTGAGTGATCTGAGTCCCGAAGCGCGAGCCGAACTCGAGCAGCAGGTGCGTGAGCAGCTCGAGCCGGAACTGCGCAAGGAACTGACCGTGAAGATCCGTGAAGAGATCGAGATCGAGTACCGCCTCTCGCAGGAGGCCTGATCAGGGCGGCCGGGACGGCCCGTTTCTCGCAGATCGTCGAACTCGCGCCCGATATCGCACTCGCTCCCTGAAGGGAAGAATGTCCGGACCAGAAAAGAAGGAACGTGCAGGCACGGTGCTGACGGCGCTCGTCGTCGGCATCCTCTTCTTCGTCGGCGGACTCATGCTCGGCCTGAGCGTCGGACTGCTGGTAATTCTCCTGCTCGTCACCGCCGTCGCGACGGTCGCCGTTTTCGTCCTGAGCTGAGAAGAACAGGAGCTCTTTCGCCCTAGCCGTCCGCAAAGGGAAAACGTCAGAGCTGCACCGAGAGATAGCGCCAAGCCGACGAGCGGAATCGAACCGCTGACCCCTTCGCTGCAAGGAAAGTGGTTTCAGAGGTGCGGATTCAACCAAGCGAGCGCAGTATCAGCGTTGGGGGTTTTGTTCCTGGGAACACTTTGCAGACGGTTTGCAATGTGCTCGGTGTCCACCAGGCCGGCCTTCATTAGAGCGGAAACGAAGTTGACGTCCTTCTCGCGAAAGGCGCATAGTTTTGCCACGCACAGGTCGTGCTTCTCCAAACACCACCCGGTGAATTCTGGGCCACCTTCCGGAGGAGCCGTATTCGGGTTTTGGACTCTGATTAATCGGTTTCGCCAGCCGTCGGGCAGCGTCGCGGTATTCAGGTCAACGCCATCGATGCTGAATCCATGTGTTTCTTCGAAACGCGAAAACTCCCCGGCAATTCCCTCCAGAAGATCGGCCATTTCGGTGGTTTCTTCATGGTCATCTGAGATTGGAAGGATGTCCACTTCAAGCGACATGGTTGCGTCGGCGGGCAGTTGCTTCTCGTCATAGGACGCGAGAATCGCTTGCGAGCCGACGACAATTACTTCGTCTCGCCCGATGATCTGACAGGAGGCTCGAATCGCATGTTCGAGCTGGTCGCGGCGCATCAGTGGGAAATGCCGAGAACTTCACTGCGCTCGTCCTGGGACAGCAAACCTCGTAGAGGGGAGACCTCGCGCATTTCGATGCTGTTCCGGTCGAGCCCAGTCAATACTCGGTGGATGCCCGACACGTCGTGATCGCTCACGTACTTTTCCCAGCGATCAAGATTTCGGACATGCGGTTGGCCAGTCACCTGTCTCTTGAGCCGATTCAGGTTCCCGATGATCACGGGTTTCCAATCGTCGAGGGTCGAGCCGTTCAGCTTGGTGGAGATCTGCCGGTGGAGTTTCCAGGAACGCAATTCCGATCGGTTAAGATCTGGCTTCACGGAGCGGCGTGTGACCTCCAGCCGGAAGCCCATGCTTGACAACAGCCGGTCGAGTTGGTCGTCGCTCAAATCGACCTTGCCTGAGAGAAACTGGCTGATGCTCGGCTGATGTACGCCACTGAGCCGTGAGAGACCGGATTGGCTGGTGCCTGTCTCCTCCATCACGGTTCGGAGTATCTGATCTCGTTGAGTCATATGCCTATAGCAAAGAATACTATAAGGGGGAAGGAGGTCCCAAAAAAGAACCCGAACTAGCGCCAAGCCGACGAGCGGAATCGAACCGCTGACCCCTTCATTACGAGTGAAGTGCTCTAC
>JBBSKC010000024.1:0-30192 GCA_038256675.1 Solirubrobacterales bacterium
AACCGGGCGTTCAACGCCAGGGAGAGGGCCGAGCTTCCGGCGGATCAACTCAAGGACCTGGACAAAGCATTACGAGTTGCCGGAGAGTATCCATGGAGTAGCTATAATGATCCAGCCTAATGTAGCTACAAAGGAGACTCATGTGGATGTTGGAGTCAGGGACCTCAAGAACAACCTCAGCCGGCACCTGAAGACGGTTAAGGACGGCGAGACGATCACCGTGACCGAGCATGGTCGGCCGATCGCCCGGATTGAACCGATCGTCGAACTTTCCCGTCTTGAGCAGATGATCGCTGATGGCAGCGCCACCGCAGCGAAGGAACCCAAAGGCGAGCTGCCTCCTCCCATCAAACATGACGGAGGTTCGATCTTGGAATTCATCGAGGAACAGCGCGGTTGAATGTTTATTTCGACACTTCTGCATTCGTGCCACTGCTAATGGAAGAGCCAACCAGTGATGCATTCGGCGATCTCTGGTCTCAGGCGGACCGCATCAGCTCGACTCGCCTCTTATTTGTTGAGGCTTCTGCGGCTTTGGAGAAGGCCAGGAGAGCCGCACGTATTTCCGACGAAACGGTGACGGCGATGGTGGGAAGGCTCGAGCAGTTGTGGACGGGCGTTGTTGTCATAGAGCTGAACGAGCAGTTGATGTTCGACGCATCCGTAATGGCCAGTCGGTTCGGGCTTCGTGGATATGACGCGGTCCATTGCGCCGCCGGGTACCGGATGAGCGGGGCAGACACGATCGCCGCATCGGGCGACGCCCGCCTGAACGAAGTCTGGTCTGACCTGGGCCTGGCGACCTACATTCCGAAAGGCCGAGCAAAACGCCACCGCGGAAAGTGATTGCCTGAAGGACAATGTCCCTGTCAACACACCACCAAATAGCCTCTGACGGGCTGACCATCGGGGCGTCAGGGTAGCGGGATCTTCTTGCCTGGATTGAGCAGGTTCTGGGGATCGAATACTCGCTTGATCTCCGACTGGACCCGGGCGGCGGTGGTACCGAGCGCTTCTTCGACGTACGCGGTCTTGAGGCTGCCGATGCCGTGTTCACCGCTGATCGAACCGCCGAGCCGGATCGCCATGTCGAAGATCTCGGCGGCGGCCTTCGATGCCCTGGCCATCTGATCCGGATCGTCCAGGTCGACGAGGAAGGTCGAATGGAGGTTGCCGTCGCCGGCGTGGCCCCATGAGCAGGCCTCCAGACCGTGCCGCTGGCCGATGCGCACCGTTTCCTCGATTGCCGCGGCCAGCTTCTCGCCAGGCACGACGATGTCTTCCGAGACCTTGCCGCCACGCTGCGCGGTGACTGCGATCGAGACGCCGTCACGCCAGCTCCAGACCGAAGAGACGTCACCGCGGTCGGTGATCTTCGCGACCTTGCCGACCGCACCTTCGAGCAACGCCGTCTCGAGGTCGTCGACGACCCGTGACACCTCGTCGGGAGAGCCGTCGGCCTCGGCGAGCACGGCGAACCCGGCTGTCGGGGGTGAGTCAAAGGGAAACGAGCCGATGCTCGAGGCGAGCGCCCCGCGGTCGAAGAACTCGAGGGCCGTCGGCTGGATGCCCGATCCGAGGATCATCGAAATCACCGAACAGCCAGCCGCGACGTCCGGATAGAAAGCGACGACGACGCCCCGGCTCTCCGGTGCCGGTGTCAACTTTAACCACGCCGAAGTAATGATGCCGAGCGTCCCCTCGGACCCGATGAGCAGGTTGGTCAGGTCGAGTCCGGCGACGTCCTTTCTGACCGGGCCGCCGGATCGGAGCACGTTGCCGGGTGGTACCACCGCCTCGATCCCGGTAACCCAGCTGCCGGTCACGCCGTACTTGAAGGCATGGGGACCACCCGCGTTTGTGGCGAGATTGCCGCCGATCGTCGATTGTTCGCTGGCCCCGGGATCGGGTGGGAAGAGCAGGCCGTTCTCGAGCGCAATGCGATGGACGGTGGCGGTACTGACGCCGGCTTCCACCTCCATGCGCCAGAGTTCCGGATCGATCGAGCGGACCCGGTTCATGCGGTCGAGGGACAGCACAACGCCACCCGCCGGCACCGCGCCTCCGGCCAGTCCGGTGCCGCCGCCGCGGGGGACCAGGGGCACGCCGTGCTCGTAACACCAGGCCATTACTGCGGCGACTTCCTCGGTGCTGGCCGGCTGGACCAGGGCGTCGGCCATGCCGACGATGCCCCGGTTTCCGGTGCCGTCCTGGAGTGCCTGCTTCATCGACGGACCCTCGTTGGACACCTGTTCGGGCGTGAGGATGCGTGCGAGTTGCGAGATCAACCCCTCTCCCGTCGATCCAGCCTTTCTGGAACCTGTCTCCAACTACTTCCACCCATCTTCGTTGCAGGAATGGAGAATTACTGCTTGCAATGTAACCGAGAATGTGCGTAACATGTTACCTGCTGCATCCGAACTTCCAATTACTCCCTAGGAGAGGCGAAAAAGATGTCAAGCGTGGGTACAGGAACTAGGTCTAGTGGGAAGATGCTTGCCGAGATCGTGCCACCTCAAATGCTCCCCAAGAACCTGGGAGCGTCTGAGCTGGTCACGATCTACTTCGCGATCATCTTCGGTGCGTACGGTGCTTCACAGATGGCGGCCGGTGGTTGGGCCGCCTTTTCAATGCTCGGACTCGCGGCGATCGTCTTCCTCCTTCCCGCGGTACTTGCCTCGTATGAACTGGGAACCCTGTTCCCGGGAGAGGGCGGCATTTACATCTGGGCCGACAAGACGATGGGCAAGATTCACGGCTTCATCGCCGGCTGGCTTTCCTGGGTCGCCGTATTCCTCCTCCTGCCGCTCGTCTCCACGGCCTTCGCCCAGCACCTGCAGGTCGCGCTCGGGGTCGAGTGGGAGCTGTGGGCGACGGTCGTCATCCAGGTCGCGGTGGTCTGCCTGATCACGGTTCTCTGTCTTGCCAAGGTCAGTGTCTCGCTCAGCCTGATCAAGAAGATCTTCTTCGTATCGGCCGGCACTGCGGTCGCGGTACTCGTCTGCGGGTTGGTCCAACTCGCCACCGACGGCAACGCCAACCCGATCGGCTCGGTTTCCGAGGTGGCGACGCTGAACCTCGGTGCATACGGATTCATCTTCAGTGCCGCAGTCCTCTGGCTGCTCGGCGTAGAGACGCCGTTCAACATGGGCGCGGAGTTCAAGGACCAGAAGCGAGGCGTCGGCCAGATGCTGACTCTCGGTTCGATCGCCCTGCTGATCGGGTATGCAATCGGCATCCTCGGAACCCTGCTGATCACCCCGATCGCCGACATCAACCCGACGACCGGCCTGGCCGAAGCGGTCAAGTCGGTGTCCGGGCTCCTCGGAGTGATCGTCGCCCTCGGAATCTGTGCCGCGGTGCTGTCGCAGGGCCTTGCATACATGACCGCCTACTCGAGACTGCTGTTCGTTTCCGGCATCGAGCGGCGCCTGCCGCGGGTCTTCGCACACGTCGGCCAGAAGTCACAGCAGCCGGTTCCGGCGATCCTGCTTCAAGCGGTTCTAGCGATCGCCGTCATCGCCCTGTTCTTCTCCCTGGGGTCGCTCAACACTGCGTTCCAGCTCTACCTAGCCGCACTGATCGGGGTCTGGTGCCTCTCGATCTTCTACCTGTACACCGGCATCATCCAGGCCAGGAGGAACCACCAAGCCCAATATGCCGAGCGCGGGGACAAGGTCTGGAAGATTCCCGGAGGAGCGGCTGGTCTTTGGCTGACCGCGATCGTCGGGGTGATCGGCAACATCGCCGCGATCTACTACGTATTCAAACTGCCGTTCACCGACGAGATCTCGGCCGGGGAGTGGCGCACGTGGGTGGCCGGATTGGTCCTGGCCGGTGTGATTTCGGGAGTTATCGTCTTCCTAATCAGCGAGATGAAGAACCGCGGCAAGTCAATTGACGACCAGCTGGCGGAGCTCGCGGTGGACGATGTCGCGCCGGAATCGACCACGGCGCCCGGGGCTAGGTGAGAATGAAGAGTGCAAGCCGTTGTTATGTTGATCGCGTGAAGAGAGGAGCCTGAGGTGGGTCTGACTGGTGGAGAGTTTGTTGCCGAGTATCTGATTTCCGAAGGGG
Source organism: Solirubrobacterales bacterium (assembly GCA_038256675.1). Taxonomy (GTDB): domain Bacteria; phylum Actinomycetota; class Thermoleophilia; order Solirubrobacterales; family 70-9; genus 67-14. The sequence goes on from JBBSKC010000024.1 coordinate 4,078, forward strand.
TGCCGTACGTATTCGGCATCCCGGGCCATGGTGACATGGCTGCATTCGACGCCTTCAAGGATCGGAGCGACCGGATCACGATGATCGCTCCGCGGCACGAACAGGCCGCGGCGCACATGGCCGACGCCTACTACCGGGCGTCGGGCAAACCGCTGGCAACCTTGACTTCGATCGGCCCTGGATCGATGAACGTTGCGACCGGATTGGCGACGGCCTTCGTCGATTCAATCCCGGTTATCTCCTTCACCGGCGGCCCTCAGACCTACATGCTCGGACGCGGAGTACTCCAGGAGCTGGAGCGCCAGCAGGACAACGTTTTCCCGCACATCATTCAGCCGATGGTCAAGCGGAACTGGGACGTGCAGCACGTGGACCTGCTGGCCGACGTACTTCCCCGCGCTTTCAACAACGCGCTCTCGGGACGACCCGGCCCGGTCCACATCGAATTGCCCATGGACGTCCAAGCCGAACTTACTGAAAAGCCTTTGCCCGACCCGGCCGGGCGCCGCGCCGAGTTTCAGGCGGTGCGTCCCGACCCGGCCGCGGTCGACGCCGCCGCCGCCAGGCTGCTCACGGCGAAGCGCCCGGTGATCCTCGCCGGCGGAGGTTGTCTGGAGGCCACGGCGGCCGCGGAGGTCAAGGCGGTTGCCGAGTACCTCGACGCCGCGGTGGTGGTGACGATGATGGGCAAGGGTGTCTTCCCGGAGGACCATCCGCTCGCGGCCGAGCACACCGGCTCGAACGGGACAGCGGTCGGTAACCACATGACCCTGGAGGCCGACGTGATCCTCGCGATCGGCACCCGGTTCGCCGAGCAGACTTCCTCCTCTTACATGCCCGGCATGTCGTTCAACATCCCGCCGACCGAGATCATCCACTTCGACATCGACCCGACCGAGATCGGCAAGAACTATCCGACCACAATCGGCGCGGTTTGCGACGCGAAGGCGGGCCTGGCCGATCTGCTCGACGCCCTCGAGGATCAGGGTGGGGCAGAAGGAATCAGCCGTCCGGAGTACCGGACCGAGATCGAGACCTGGCGAAAGGAGTGGCACGAAGCTCTGGTCGGCCGCTGGACCGACCAGCTGTCGCTAAGCCGGGTCCTCCATACGATGCGCGAGGTCCTGCCGCGCGAAGCGATCGCGATCGCTTCGGCCGGACACCCGCAGATCCAGGCCTTCCAGGAGTTCCTCTCCTACGAGCCGCGCACCTGGTTGAGTCCCGGGGGCTACTCGACCATGGGCTATACCCTGCCGGCGACGATCGGCGCCAAGCTCGCCTGCCCGGATGTGCCGGTGGTCGGCTTCGCCGGAGATGGAGACCTTCAGCAGACGATCCAGGAGCTGGCAGTCGCGGCCGAGACCGGTGCCGCGGTGATCATCGCCTGCCTCAACAACACCGGCTGGTTGTCGATCCGCGATTTCCAGCGGGGAATGTTCGGCGAGGACCGCGGGTTCTCCACCGAGTTCCGTGCCAGCAAGGGCGACCAGCTGATGCCGGTCGACTTCTGCGCGATCGCCAAGGCATTCAACTGCGGCTCGGAGAAGGTGACGGCCCCGGATCAGGTAGCGGGTGCGGTCGGACGCGCGATCGCCTCGGACGGTCCGTACCTGATCGAGTTCATCCTTTCGCGTGATCCGGCGGATACTGAAGGCGTGAACATCGGCCACTGGGACCTGCCGAAACCGGCTTACCTCCCGTAGGAAAGAAAGGACCAATGAACCACGACTCACCAGATCGCGACCCGAATGGGGCGGCGCAGACACTCCGCGATGAATCCGACGAGTACGTGATCAAGTGCATGGGCGATGTCGACATGGGCCTGGTCCACGGCGACGGGGTCCACGTCTCCGACGCCGACGGCAACGAGTACCTCGACGCGATCTCTGCCGAATGGGTCCTCAACCTCGGTTTCCGCCATCCCGAGATCTGCGAAGCGATGGAAAAGCAGTTCGGAAAGATCGACTATGTCTCTCCCGTGTTCGAGGACGAGGCTCGGACCGCGTACGCGAAGAAGCTGGCCGAACTCGCCCCGGGGGCCCTGCAGAAGGTGCTCTACGGTCTGTCCGGGGCTTCGGCGGTGGAAGGCGCCATGCATCTGGCAATGCGCACCACCGGCGGCACCGACTTCGTCTGTCTCGACGCTGGCTTTCACGGCCGCACCTTCGGCACCATCGGACTGACCTACGTCAACCCGGGCATGGTCGAGGGTTCCAACAAGGGGCTCGACCGCTACCTGCCGCGGCAGATGCGGGTGCCCACTTACAATTGTTATCGATGCCCGCTAAACCTCGAGCGGGAGACCTGCGACCTGGCCTGCGCCGACCACGTCGAGTTCGCGCTCGACCGCGGCCATGTGAACGGTCCGGCCGGCGTCATCGTCGAGCCCTTCCAGGCCAACGGCGGCATGGTCCCGGCCCCCGACGGCTATCTCGAGCGGGTCCACGAGATGGCGAAGGCCCATGACGTGCCGCTGATCGTCGACGAGATCCAGGGAGCGCTCTGCCGGTGCGGTCCGATGTACGCCAGCGAGCGCTCCGGGATCGAGCCGGAGATGATCATCCTCGGCAAAGCCCTCGGCGGGGGATTGCCGCTCTCGGCCACGATCACCACTCCGGAATACTCGGAACTTCTGCCCTGGGAGTATGGCTTCACCCAGGCTGGCAACCCGATGGCCTGCGCTGCGGGGCTTGCCATGGTCGAGATCATGGTCCGCGATGACCTCCCTGCCAACTCTGAGCGCCTCGGGACCCTGATGATGGACCAGCTCAGGGAGATCGAGAAGGATTCTTCTCTGATCGGTGACATCCGGGGACAGGGACTGATGATCGGGGTCGAACTGGTGCGTGACCGCGACACCAAGGAACCGGCCTTCGAAGAGACCGACAAGCTGATGGCGGCCTGCCTGGACCATGGCCTGATGATCGGCAAGACCGGTCCGGTGTTCGGTGCGAACGGCAACGTCGCGAAGTTCAAGCCGGCGGTCAACGTCACCGAAGAGGACGCGATGGAGATGGTCGAACTCTTCGGCCGCGCACTACGCGACGTCGAGGCGACTCTTTGAACCAAGCCCGTCAATCCGGAGGCCTGCGCGACATGGAGCTCTCCTTCATGGCGGTGCTCGACTACGAGAACTGGCCGGCCGAGCAGGTAGCCGAGTCGGTCGCGGCGGCCGGGTTCGATTCGGTCGAGTGGACGATGGCCCACCTCGATTCACTGCTTGTGCCGGCATCCGCCCTCGCCTGCCAGCAGGACCTGGTGAACAGCGAGACTGCTGTAGCGACGACCTTCGGGGCGATCGACGCGGCGGCCGAGGCCGGCATCGGCGTGGTCAACGTGCTGACCGGTCCCAACCTCTGGGAAGGCGCCTCGCGTGACTTCGTCGTCGACGAAACCACCTGGACCCGCGTGCTCACCGGTCTCGATCGCATCTGCGAGCGCGGTGAAAGCGCCGGAGTGGCGATCGGCCTCGAACCCTGCTGGGGCACGCTCGCCCACGACGCGGCCACCGCTGACCGCGTGTTGGAGTCGGTTCCGGTGTCAATCAACTTCGACCCGAGCCACTTCGTGATGACCGGCGATCCGATCCCCGAGCTGATCGAGCGGTGGGGGGACCGGATCGTCCACTTCCACCTGAAGGATGCCTTCGGCCAACCCGGCTTCGAAGGCGAGGATTTCATCTTCTGCCTGCTGGGCGAAGGCGAGGTTCCCTGGCCCGAGGTGTTCGACGCGCTCGACGCGACCGGATACGAAGGCGCGCTTTCCGTGGAGTTCGAGGCCTACCGTTACTACGAGCAGATTCTCGGTAGCGATCCCGCAGCCGCCGCACGGCTCGCCCGGGAGCAGGTTTCAGCACTCATGGAAGGACCCGCGTGATTCCTTCGGGGAAAAAGGTCCGAGTCGGACTCTGCGGTCTAGGCGAAATCGGCCAATTCCACCTTCAGTCAGTCCTCGATTCCGAAGACGCCGAACTGGCCGCGGTCTGCGAACTGGACCGGGAACTGGCGGGAAACAGCGTCGGGGACGGCGTCGCCATTTACACGGAGATCACCGCGATGCTGGCCGGGGAGGAACTCGACGTGGTCGACATCTGCCTCCCGCACCACCTGCACCAGCCGATCGCGATCGAGTCCCTGGAAGCCGGTTGCGACGTCATCCTGGAAAAGCCGATGGCCGCGGACCTCGAAGGCTGCGACGCGATCGCCGATGCGGCCAGGGCGAGCGGTCGCCGGGTCGGTCTCTCTTACAACCAGGTCTTCTTCGCGCCTCACCGGCGCCTCGCCGACCTGCTGGCAGAGGGTCTACTGGGCGACCTTCGTTCACTCTACCTGAGACTGTGGATGGGCGGAAAGTACGGTGGGTGGCGCGAGGACTCGTCCCAGGTCGGTGGCGGCCTCCTGATGGACGCGGGAGTCCACCGCGTCTACATGGCGAGCACGCTAGGCGGGCCGGTCGAATCGGTGTCGGCCGTGATGGACCGTCCCCGGTCGGAGGACTCGTTCACGCTCACGCTGACTTTCGCCGGCGGGGCGACCGGGGTGATCCAGGGTTCCTACCACGGACCCGAAGGCGTCTTCGACGACCGGATCGAGGTTCAGGCGGAGAACGGCATGGCCGAGGTCCTCGGATGCGAAGCGTTCTTCGAGGGCGACCTCACCGGAGACGTCCAACTGCGGACCCGTCTCGACGGAAAATGGGTCGATGACCCGGTCCGGGACACGTGGGACGAGTCGGTGCGCAATTCGGTCGCGGCCATCCTGCATTCGCTGGCGGCCGGCCGGGACCCGGAGATCGGTATCGACAGCGGCCGGAAGACTATCGCCCTGATCGAGGCCGCCTATCGTTCCGCCGAGCAAGGACAACCGATCCGGATCGAGGATCTGAGAGCAAGGAGTGCCCGGTGAACGCGAAGTCTGGAGTGCTTGGCGAGATCAAAGTCGAACCGAACCTGACCGACAGGGTCAGGGATTCCATTCGTGAGGCGATAATCGACGGCCAGCTGGCTCCGGGGTCCCTGCATTCGGTCCAATCGCTGGCCGACGTGTTCAAGGTTTCCCGGACGCCGGTCCGCGAAGCGCTGATCGACCTGGCCGGCGCAGACATGGTCGAGTTCGAGAAGAACCGCGGCGTGCGAATCCTGCAGACTTCGGTCCACGACCTCGAGGAAATTCTAGTGCTGCGGATCCTGCTCGAAGTCCCCGCGACCTTCCGTGCGGCGACGCTGATCGACGACGCCCGCCTCGCCGAGCTGAAAGCCGAACTGAAGACGATGGCCCGGGCGGCGAAGGCCAAGGACGAAGCGACGATGATGCATCACGACCGCCGCTTCCACGAGCTCATCAACGGGGCCTCCGGCAACTCGCGTCTGACAGAATACGTCGACTCCCTGCGTGACCTGATCCTCACCCGGGGCGTTTCTACGGTCGACAACACCCGGTCCCTGAAGGAGATCGTATCCGAGCACCAGGCGATCCTCGGTGGACTCGAGAAGGGCGACGCCGAAGTGGCCTCCAGGGCGATGAAGGTGCACCTGGTGAACACTTCCTCGCTGCTGCTCGAGCAGGAGGGCGGTCGTGATTCGGCCTTGGGTCTCGGCTGGGAGGAACTGGTGGTGGGCGAATCAGGAAGCTGATCAAACTCGCGTTCGCCAGCTGGCGGCGGCAGCGGCTGAGGACGGCCATGACGATCGCCTCGCTCGCCCTTTCGGTGGGAGCGGTCGTGTTCGTCTACTCGCTTTCGGTGACCTTCGAGAGTTCCGGCTCCGCCGCAGTGGAATCGGCGATCGGCAAGGCGGACATCTGGATCGTGCCCGCCGATGGCGTCACCGTGAACCGCGAGGACGAGCGGGTGGAAGCGGTAGACGAATTGCCTTCGTCGGTCACCGCAAGGATCGAGCAGCTCCCCGGGGTCACCGGCACCGAGACCGTGACCGGTAGCGGCGCCGGCACCCTGCGGATCAGCTCAGACGAACCCCTTGACACCGGCAGGGCGCTTGCCCGGGACGGCTTCACCGTGACCAGCGACCCGGCGAGAACGCAGGCTGCGCCAGGAAAGACTGCGCTGGCCTACCTGATCACCGCCAACAGTGACCGCTTCGGCGTCTACTCGTTCGCCCAGCAGTTCGAAGCCGTGCAGGTGAATGCTGTGGCTTCGAGCGTCCTCGGCGTGGTCGGACGCGTGACGCTGGCGCTCGGCTTCTTCTCCGTGCTGACCTCCCTGCTCATCTCGATCGACGAGCGCCGGCGGGAGTTCGGCATCCTCGCCGCGGTCGGCATCACCGACGACGTGCTCTACCTGTTCCTGGTCGAGTCGGCGATGCTGATCGCCGCTGGGCTGGTGATCGGGATTGTCGCCGGTGGCGCGTTCTTCGGGCTGATGCTGCCTACGGTCTTCGAGTTCGGAACCGTGGCCAAGGCGGTTGGCCTGATCTCGGTCTACTTCCCGATCATGCTCATCCTCGGGGCACTGATCCCGGCGTGGCGCCTGCTGCAGAAGAGTCCCCTGGAGCTACTGAGGTCTTCGCCGTGAAGCCGCTCCGCTACAGCCTGCGGATGATCAACCGCGCTCGTGGTTCAGCCCTGCTGCGATCGGCTGCGGTCGCCGTGGCCGCAGCGCTCACCTTCTTCGTGGTCGCCCAGAGTTCGACCGTGCGCGCGCAGGCGGTCGACCTGGCTGTCGGCGGGATCAGCGTCGACCTGATCGAGCGCGCGACCCTGTCGCTTACCCTGATCGCGATCCTCGTCGGCGCGCTTCAGGTCGGGGTGCTCATGACCCGGGTGGTGCTTCAGCGCATGCAGGAGATTGGCATCCTCAAGGCGGCCGGCGTTTCCAGCCGCAACATCTTCCTCATCTTCATGTTCGAGTCCCTGCTCTACGGATTTGTCGGCGGACTGATTGGCTGTGCGATCGGCTTCGGTATCGCCCTGCTCGGTCCGATGCCCGGCGGGGACGAGGTTCTCCGAGCATTCGTCTTCACGATGGTCCTCTCGACCGTCGTTTCGACAATCGCCGGGCTGGCGCCGGCGCGACGCGCGGTCAAGGCATCGGCAGTGGAGGCGATTTCGCATGCGTGGTGACCTCCGGAAGAATCTGATCGACAAGGAGCAACGATGAACCATGAAGTAACTGACCGGCCCGAGGGAAAATCTCCCGTCGAGGGAGACGCTCCCATCGTCCGGACCGACGACCTCTGGAAGTTGTTCAAGCTCGGCGACGAAGTGGTCAAGGCACTCAAGGGCGTCTCGGTCGCCGTCCATCCCGGCGAACTGGTCTGCATCATGGGCCCGAGCGGCAGCGGCAAGTCGACCATGCTTCACCTGATGGGCGGGCTCGAGCGTCCGACCAAGGGCGAGATCTATCTCGAGGGTCAGCCTCTCTCGGGTCTCACCGAGAGCCAGCTCTCGGTGATGCGCCACCAGGCGGTCGGGTTCATCTTTCAGTCCTACAACCTGATTCCTCTGCTGACCGGGGTCGAGAATGTCGAGTTGCCGCTGATCTTCGACGATATCGATCCGAAACAGGTCAAGGACAGGTGCGTCGCCCTGCTCGAGAGGGTCGGACTCGGCCATCGCCTCGACCACACTCCGGCTCGCATGTCCGGAGGTGAGCAGCAACGGGTCGCGATCGCTCGATCGCTGATCGGCTCGCCCAAGGTGCTGCTCGCCGACGAGCCCACGGCCAACCTCGACCTCGCCAACGGCGAGGCGATCATCGAGCTGCTGACCAACCTGAACTCGGAGTTGGGCATGACCACCGTGATCTCGACCCACGACCACTCGGTCGCCGAGCATGCTTCTCGGGTAATCGAGATGGCCGACGGCCGGATCGTTTCCGATTCCGGGTCCAGCGGCAATCCCCTGACCTCCGCCGGCGCACCGGCTTAGGGCGGCGTGTCGAGCGGAGTCGTCACCAGCGAGAACCCCTTTCGGCCGGACCAGGTCCTGATCGAAAGGCCGTTGGCCGACGACGGCCGGGTCGAAGACACGTTGCTCGCGGCGGTCGATGTACAGCGCGCCTGGCGGGCGGACGCGATGTTGCGTTCGAAGTCGCTGGCCAACCTCGGCCGGGCGATCGAAGGGCGAAAGACCGAGTTCGTCGAGCTGATGGTCAACGAGGTCGGCAAGCCGATACCGGAGGCCGACGGCGAGGTGGAACGCGCCCTGGCCATCCTCCGCTACTACTCGCAGGTCGCACTCGACTCAAACGGTGCGACTTATCCCGGGTCGACCCCGGGAGCCCACGTCGTGGTGCGGCGGGAGCCACTCGGGGTTGTGCTTGCGATCTGCCCGTGGAACTTCCCTCTCGCCATACCCCTCTGGAAGACGGCGCCGGCACTCGCGTACGGCAACGCCGTGATCATCAAACCCGCGTCGCCGGCAATAGCCACAGCGGCTCTGCTTCAGGAATGTGCCGAGGAGAGCCTTCCGCCCGGCATCCTCGGCCAACTGGTGATCTCCGGCGTCCGGGCCGGGGAGCTGCTCGATGACCAGCGGATCTCCGGCGTGACCTTCACCGGTTCGACCTCGGCCGGCCTGTCGGTCGCCGAACGCATGGCCCGCCGCGCCGCTCCAGCCCAGGCGGAGATGGGTGGACAGAATCCCGCTGTTGTCCTTGCCGACGCCAACCTCGAAGCGGCCGCCGACGCGATCGTCTCCGGGGCGATGGGCTTCTCGGGGCAGAAGTGCACAGCGACCCGCCGGGTCATCGCGGTCGAGAGTGTCGCCGACGAACTCGAGGAGCTGATGGCTGATCGGGTTAGCCGGATCGCGGTCGGCGACCCGGCCGCCGACGGCGTCACCGCCGGTCCGCTGATCAGCCGGGATGCGACAGATGAATTCGGAGAATCCGTAAGCGAGGCGCTGGAATCGGGTGCGGATGAGCTCGCCACCGCCGAGGGTGCCGACGGACCCGGCTACTTCGTGACCCCGACTCTCCTCCGCCAGAACGATCCGCAAGCCCGGGTCAACCAAGAGGAGACGTTCGGCCCGCTGCTGACCACGATGCGGGTCGAGAACGTCGACGCCGCGGTGGCGGCGGCCAACGCGACCCGCTTCGGCCTGGTCGGGGCGGTCCACGGCACCGACCTCGGACGCGCGGTGGAAATCGTCTCGAGGATCGAGTGCGGCCTGCGCCGGATCAACGCCCCGACGCCCGGGGTTGACTACTACGCACCCTTCGGCGGCGAGGGGCTCTCCAGCTTTGGTCCGCGTGAACAGGGCCGCGCGGCGGGGGAGTTCTTCACTTCGACCACCACGATGACGGTCATACCCTCAGACTGATCCCGGGTAATCCAGTGTTTTGCGGCCGATTGCTACCCGACTGGACATAGCGGTTTCCGTCTATATACTGAACTCGGTTCAACATGATGAACACGCTTGAGATCAAGAATCCCGAGGAGGACCGGTCGCTGGGCGAGGTCGAACTGACCGATCCGGCTAGCGTTCCCGCCATTGTCGAGCGTGCCGCGGCGGCACGCAAGTCGTGGAGCTCACGGCCGATGGCCGAGCGGGCCGACCTGCTCGACGCCGCGGCCGACCTGCTCGAGGATGAGCGCCAGTCACTAGGCGAACTGCTCGCGGCCGAGTCCGGCAAGCCACTGGCGCAGGCGCTGTTCGAGGCGGGAGGTGGCATCCACTTCCTCCGGGGCAACGCGATCGAAGGACGACGTCTGGTCGGGCGGGTCCTGCCGACCGAAGGCAATCACGGCACGGAGTGGGACCTCGCCTACACCCGGCGCGAACCACTTGGTGTGGTCGCGGCGATCCTCCCGTTCAATTTTCCGGTCGAACTTTTTATCGAGAAGTGCGCGGCGGCACTCGTCGGAGGAAACGCCGTCGTGGTCAAACCGCCGCTCGAAGATCCCCTTGTGGTGGAGCGATTCCGCCAGGCCCTGGTCGAGGCCGGGGTGCCCGAGGAAGTCATCCAGGCGGTCAACGGGGGCGCCGACGTCGGTGCCGCGCTGGCCGGGTCTCCCGGAATCGACGCGATCTCCCTGACCGGCTCGACCGCCGCCGGCATCGCCGTGGCGCAGGCAACTGCCGCACGGTTGCCGTTCCTCCACCTCGAGCTCGGCGGAAACAACGCTTGCGTCGTGCTTGACGACGCCGACATCGACCTGATCGCCGAAGAGGCGGTTCGCGGCCGGATCCTCATGAACGGCCAGGCCTGCTCCGCCAGCAAGCGGGTGATCGTCCACCGCTCGCTCCACGACGAACTCGCCGGGCGACTTGCCGAATCGGTTTCGGGCCTCCGGGTCGGTCCGGCGACCGACCCCGACACCACTATCGGTCCGTTGATTCACGCGGCGGCGGCATCGAAGGTCGCCGGACAGGTGGAGAACGCCAGGTCGCAGGGCGCTGAACTCGCGGCGGGAACCGGATCGGCTGACGGTGCGTACTTCGCGCCGACACTGCTTGCCGGCGTGCCGACCACCGCAGACGTCGCCAGGGACGACGAGATCTTCGGCCCCGTCTTCAACCTGATCCCGGTCGACTCGGCCGAAGAAGCGGTGACTGTGGCAAACGCGTCCTCATACGGCCTGATGTCGAGCGTGTTTTCGACAGATCCCCAGCGCGCCCTTGGCGTGGCCGAGCAGCTCGAATCGGGCGGGGTGGTCATCAACGGAACCGACAACTACCGGCCGCCGGTCATTCCTTTCGGCGGCACCAAGCTCTCCGGCCGGGGACGTGAGGGACTCGGATACACGCTCGAGGAGATGACCCGGGAGAAGTCGATCATCTTCCGCCGTTTCCGCGGCCGGCCGAGCGATGGGTAGCCCCGACGCCAAGTACCGAGTGCCGGCGGTAGTCGGGGCGATCAATGTCCTCGGTGAACTTTCGGGAATCAGCGACCAGGGACTGACCCAGTCCGACCTCGTCGAGCGGACCGGCCTTTCGAAGAGCACCATGCACAACCTGCTCTCGACCCTGGAGGGATTCGACTTCGTCCGGCGAGAACCGGAGAGTCGCTTCTACCGGCTGGGGCCCGCACTGATCCCGCTTGGAACCGCTGCCACCAGTCAGGTGAAGCTCGTCCGTTACGCGACTGACCGGTTGGCGCCGCTGGCCTCCGCCCACAAGCTTTCCTTCGCGGTCGCCCAGCGGACCGCACAGAACGAGGCCCGGATCATCGAACGCTTCTATCCCCTCGAGGATGTCCACGTCGGGGTCACGATCGGCAGCAGGTATGGGCCGATGGACGGAGCGATCGGCAAGGTCCTCCTTGCGGCAATGGAGCCGGGACACGCGCATAAGGTGATCAAGTCCCGCAAGCTACCGGCCCACACCCAGGCGACGATCACCAGTCCGGAGACCCTGGTCAACGAGATCACGGACGTCCGGTCGCGGGGGTGGTCGACGAGCCACGGCGAATTCAACGAGAACAACGCGGTCGCCTCCGGGGTCTGGGGTCCGCGCGACGAACTCGAACTGATCCTGCTGGCGCTGGGCTTCCCGGGGCAGCTGAACGCTGACCGTCTGGAAGAAATTGGTGCCTTGCTCAAAGGTGTCGCCGAAGACGTGATGACGGCCGCCGGAGGCAGGGCTCCGGCCGCGGACCCCGTCGCCGACTGACCTTGTCACGGGGCGCGTGTTCACGCAGAGACGCGAGGTCGCGAGCCGCTACTACCCCGTTTCCCAGTTCTGGTCCGTACGGACAGAGACGGTCAGTCGATTTCCTCCATCGGGACAACATGAGGCCCTTGCTTCATGGCGGGGACCTATGTTAGTGTCGTCCACAGTACGGAACTTGGTTCAGAGGACTGAACCGTAGCCGATAAGGTCAGTGCTAAAGAGGAGATGCAAATGAGTGAGACGCGTGAGGTTGATCTGGTCATCACGGGCGGAACGGTCGTCAGCCCGAGCGGCACGAGACGTGTCGGGATCGCCGTCGACGACGGCAAGGTCGTGGCCGTCACCGCTGACGAGTTCCTCCCCCCCGCGAAGAAGACGGTCGACGCTACCGGCCTCCACGTGATCCCCGGCCTGGTCGACACAGAGGCCCACCCCGGCTGCTACTCACCACTGAAGGACGACATCGCCCCCGAGTCACGGGCCGCAGTGACCGCCGGCGTGACCACCTGGGGCGTGCACGCTCCTTCCACCCGCATGGGGCACCCCGATTTCGCCGAGTTCGTACAGAAGGAAGACGTGGTCTCCTTCCACGAGGGCTTCCCTTACTTCGAAAAGATCATCGAGGAGGACTCGGCCGTCGACGTCTTCCTCACTTACATGCTCGAGACCGACCAGCAGGCCGCGGAGATACCCGAGTACGCCAAGGACCACGGCGTCACCTCCTACAAGCTCTACCTGCAGGCGATGAGCCCCGAGTCCGAACCTGACTGGCCCGGTCGCCGCGCCGGTCTCGGTGCCGGCTTCGACGACGGTGTCTGCTGGGTGACCATGGAGAACGTGGCCGCACTCGGCCGCCCCGGTGTCGTCTGCATGCATTGTGAGAACTGGGAGATCGCCCGGATCTACGACAAGCGGCTGAAGGCCGAAGGCCGCACCGACTGGGCCACCTGGTCGGACCGCTCGCCGCACTTCCTCGAGGCGACCCACATCCGCACCTACGGAGACATGGCGGCGGAGATCGGCTGCCCGATCTACATCCAGCACTCGACCACCCCCGAGAGCTACAAGGAGATTCTCGAGCTTCGCGGCCGCGGGGTCGAGATCTACGCGCAGACCGGACCGCACTGGCTCCACTTCGGCAAGGGCGAACACAACGCCTGGCGGATCAACGTGCCGCTCCGCTCACGGCAGAACAACCCGAATATCTGGACCGCGCTTCAGGCGGGAATCATCGACTCGGTCGGATCCGATCACGTCGTCGCCTGGGAGCCGGCCGGGTACGAGGAGTCGTTCAACGAAAACCTCTGGAAGCTGAAGACCGGATTCACCTCCCGGGTCGAGATGCACCTGCCGGTCCTGCTCGAAGGCGTCCATCAGGGCAAGCTGACGATCGAGCGCCTGGTCGAAGTGGCCTGCTCGAACCCGGCTCGCATCTTCGGCGTCTACCCGCAGAAGGGCCTGATCGAAGTCGGCGCCGACGCCGACATCGTGCTGGTCGACCTCGACCGCGAGGTCACCGTGAAGAACGAGAACGTGTTGACCCGTTCCGGCTGGACCGTGCTCGATGGCCACACCATCCACGGCTACCCGGTCGCCACCTTCCTCCGCGGCAAGCAGATGTCGAAGTTCGACGATGGCGCCCCGTACCCGGAGTTCATCGGCGACGCCGACGGCCATTATCTGCGCCGAACGCCCGGCCAGGACCTGATCCCGGTAGCCGGCGGAGCCGGCGCGACCGCCACGGTCAGCCGGGAACTCCCGCACATCGGCAAGAACGACGAGGGTGCCTGAGCATGTCGAACGTATGGGATGACGTCCTGCCGGAAGAGGACCGCCTCGTGTTCGAGGCGGCGGGCTGGGGCAAAGAGGTCGGCTTCGGCGAGAAGCCGGTCCTCCTGGTGGTCGACGTGATCTACAACTTCGTGGGCGACGTACCCGAACCGATCCTCGAATCGATCAAGCGGTGGCGCTACAGCTGCGGCGAGCGCGGTTGGGAGGGGGTCAAGCGCCTCGAGTCCCTGATCGCCGCCGCCCGCGAAAAGCAGATCCCGATCGTCTACACCGGCATGGACCGGCGACCCGACGGCTTCGACCAGGGTGCCTGGAACTGGAAGAGCCACCGCGCCGGCGAGGCCTCAGACATGAAGGGTTCGCTCGGCAACGACATCGTCGAGGACATAAAGCCCGAGGAGCAGGACATCTACTTCGTGAAGGACAAGCCGAGCGCCTTCCACGGGACCCATCTGCTCGACTACCTGATCTACCTCGGCGCCGACACGGTCATCACCACGGGCACCACCACCAGCGGCTGCGTCCGGGCCAGCGCCGTCGATGCTGCCCAGTACAACTACCGTTCGGTCGTCCCCGAGGAGTGCGTCTGGGACCGTTCGATGATCTCCCACAAGGTCAACCTGCTCGACATCCAGATGAAGTACGGCGACGTCAAGAAGACCGCCGAGGTCATCGAGTATTTCCGGTCCCTGCCCGACCGTCCCTGTGGGCCCAACACTCCCACAGGCAAGTCCAACACCGATCAGGAGGTGCCAGCATGAGCCTCGAGCTCGAGATCCGCAAGTTCGTGACGGTCGTCGAAGAGGTTCGCTCAGAGGGCGGAAAGAGCGACGGCGAACCCCTGATGAAGGCTGCGGTCGCGGTCATCTTCAAGAACCCTTACGCCGGCAAGCCTTTCGCCGAGGACCTTTCGGGACTGATCGACGCCAGCGCCGAGCTCGGGGTCGCCCTCGGTGAACGGGTGAAAAACGCGTACGACGGTCCGATCGAGAGCCAGGGCAAAGCCGTCATGGTCGGCATGGCCGGCGAGCAGGAGCACGGCAACGCGGCGAAGACCACCACCTTCGGCAACCCCTTCCGCGACGCGTTTGACGGTGGCAAGGCCTGGTTACCTTCGACCACCAAGCGCTGCGCGACCGGTGCCCAGATCGACGTCCCCCTCTGTTACAAGGACGAGATCTGGGTGCGCTCCCACTACGACACGATCACGGTCGCGATCCATGACGCGCCGGCCGACGACGAGATCGTGCTGGTCGGAGCGGTCGCCTCCCGAGGTCGGTTGAACGCCCGGGTCGGCGGCAAGACCGTGGACGAAGTGGAGTGACCTGAACCCGAAACTCGAAACGCGGGACTCGTCATGAACGGGTCGATCGAAATCCGCAACGTCGGTGGGATGGTCACCGGGCGCCTCCATGAGCGGCTGGCCCATCCCGAAGTGATCAGGGTCGAAGACGGCCTGATCGCCGGTTTCGAACCGGGCCCGGATCCCGACCGGGTGCTGGACGCAGGCGGCGCCGTGGTCGCCCCGGGGTTGATCGACTCGCATGCCCATGTCGTGTTCGGTGACTGGACACCGCGCCAGAATGCGCTCGGCTGGATCGGCTCCTCGCTCCACGGCGGAGTGACCATGATGATGTCGGCCTCCGAAGTTCACCTGCCGGGCCGGCCCCACGACCGTGAAGGGGTGAAGGCTCTCGCGATTGCCGCCCAGCGCGCTTTCGACACCTTCCGCCCCGGCGGGGTCAAGGTGCTGGCCGGCTCGGTGATCATGGAGCCGTCCCTCACCCCCGAAGACTTCGCCGAGCTCGCGGAGAAGGGCGTCTGGCTGGCCAAGGTCGGCTTCGGGGACTTCAGCCCCCAGGGCGACGCGGCGCCGCTGGTCAAGGCGGCTCAGGAGAACGGCTTCGTCGTAATGAACCACACTGGCGGTGCCTCGATCCCGGATTCCTCGCCAGTCACGATCGATGACGTGCTCGCGCTCGGCTGCGACATCATCGGCCACGCCAACGGTGGCACCACCGCCCTGGCCGACGAGGACCTCAACCGGCTCTTCGAGGCTCCGGGCCAGATCCAGCTGGTCCAGGCCGGCAATCTGAGGTCCAGCATCGCGATCCTCGAGATCGCCTACGACACTTCCGCGCTCGATCGCCTCCTGATCGCGACCGACACCCCGACCGGGACTGGTGTGATGCCGCTCGGGATGATCAAGACAGTCTGCGAGCTTTCGTCACTCGCCGGCCTGAGAGCCACTGACGCAATCGCGCTGGCCTCCGGCAACAACGCCGCCGTGCTGCGCCGGCCCGAGGGAATCCTCGAGCCGGGCCGGCCGGCCGACCTCTTCTGCTGCTTCCGGCCACTCGGATCGACCCGCGAGGGACCGATGGAATCGATCGAGTTCGGTGACATCCCGGGGATCGCCGCGGTGATGGTCGACGGTGAGGTCCAGGCGCTCAGGTCGCGCAACACCCCGGCTCCGGATGGCGAATGTCGTGTGATCGAGAAAGGGAACTGAAACGTGAGTGAATTGATCGAAGAAGTGATCGTCCCCGCGTACGAGGCGCGGACGGTCGAGGTGAAGAAGGGGCAGGTACTCGAAGTGGTCGACCTCGAGGGCCAGCAGGTCGGCGACCTCGCCGCCTGGATGAGCTCCGCACCGGCCGAGTACCTGTCCCCGGCCCACACCGTCTCGAGCCTGGCGAAGCTGGTGCCGGTCCCCGGCGATCCGATCCTTTCAAATCACCGGACGCCCCTGATGAGAATCCTGCGCGACGACGTCGGCAGCCACGACCTGATCGTGCCGTGCTGCGATCCGGAGCGGTACTCGATCGACTACGGGGTCGAAGGCCACGCGTCCTGCCTCACCTCGATCCAGGCCGCGATCGAAGGCCATTCGCTCGGACTCGAGATCGAAGGGGAGAACTGCTGGAACGTCTTCATGAACAACACCGTGGTCGACGGTCAGATCGTCACCGCCGAGCCGCCCCACCCCGCCGGCTCGCTGATCGAACTCGAGATCCTCGAAGACATGGTGGTGGCCCTCTCGGCCTGTCCCCAGGACATATCGGCGGTCAACGCTTTCAATCCGACTCCGATGGCGCTCCGGGTGAAGGCCTGATTTGAACGCCTCCGGCCCGAAAGCGATGGCAACCGCTGCCGAAGTCGCCGACGCGGCGCGCATCGTCGCGGGTGCGGGCCTGGCCGAAGCCTTCGGCCACGTCTCGGCCCGGGCAGAGGACGGCTTCCTGATAACCGCGACCCGGCCGATGGGGGCGGCGACCGCCGACGATATCCACCGGATCTCGGTTGAAGGACTGGCGGAGGACGGCGCCGAGGACGTGCCCCTCGAGACACCGCTTCACGCGGCGGTGTACGAGGCGCGGCCCGAGGTCGGTGCGATCTGCCGGACACACTCGCCGGCCGCAGTCCGGGCCGGATCGGCCGGTGAAGTGCCGCCGCTGGTCCACGGCCTTGGCATCCTGGCCGGCGAAGTGAGGATCTGCGACCGGACCGATCTCGTGACCTACCTCGAAGCGGGCCGCGAAGTGGCCGCCGCTCTGGGGTCGGGCGCCTGCGTACTCATCCGGGGCAACGGGAGCATCGCGGTCGGCGAGAGCCTGGCCGAAGCGGTGGTCCGGGCCCGCTTTCTGGAGGAGCGCTGCCTGGTCGGGGAGGGACTCGACCAGGGTGATGCGATCCTTGCCGATGAACTGGCGCCGAGATCCAGATGGTCGGAGCAGGAAATGGCCCGATCGTGGGCCTGGATGCGATGGAAGTACGTGGGAAATTCTTGAACCGAAGTAAGCGAGCAAAAGCAGCACGTTTGGTCCTACCAATCAAGAGGAGAACCATGAACACCGAGTTGAGTTGGAAGAAGATATTGCTGATGCTGACGGCGACGATGGCACTCGCCTTCGGAGTCGTAGCCTGCGGCAGCGACGACAGCGAAAGCGATTCGGGCGGTACGTCCGGGGGCGCGACCAAGGACGCAACCCTTGTCCTCGACTTCATCCCGAGCGCGGTCCATGCCGGAATCTATGAAGCGAAGGCCGAGGGCTACTACGAAGACAACGGGATCAACCTCAAGATCATCGAACCCACGTCGACCGCAGACACGCTGAAGCTGATCGACGCCGGCAAGGCCCAGTTCGGCATCGCCGACGGCATCGACCTGGCAAACCAGATCGAGGAAGGACGTGAGGCCAAGGGCATCATGGCCATCCTGCAGCGTCCGCCGGGTGGTCTGATCACGAGGGCCGAAGACAACATCGAGACGCCGGCCGATCTCGCGGGCAAGACGGTCGGGGTTACCGGTGTGCCTTCGGACAACGCCATCCTCGACACGATCATGGCGGATGCCGGCTCCAGCTCGGATGAGGTTGACGTCGTGACGATCGGCTTCAACGGAGTCCAGGCGCTGGAAGGCGGCAAGGTCCAGGCGTTCACCGGGTTCATCCCCGCGGACGGGGTTCAGGTCGAAGCCGATGGGACCGAGACCAACTCGTTCGCGCTCGACGAGAACGGTGGTCCGAGTTATCCCGGACTGGTCGTCTTCTCGACCGAGTCACAGATCAATGATGATCCCGAATTGATGAAGGGCTTCGTCGAAGCCACCATCAAGGGTTACCAAGATGCGCTTGCCGATCCGGCTAAGGCGCTGACCAGCCTGGAGGACCAGACCCAGGGTCTGGATCCGGGGCTTCAGGAGATGGTCTTCGACGCCTATGTACCGCTGTTCGGCGAGTCGGACACCTACGGTCAGTTCAAGAACGACGCCCTGGTATCGCTGTCGGAGTTCCTGGTCGACACCGACCTGGCCTCGAGCCCGATCCCGCCCGACCGTTACGCGACGAACGAGTTCAGCGGCGGCGACGAACTCGGCGGCGAGTAGCCGGAAGGATCATCGAAGAGGAGTCAAATGCACAGCACCGGATCGAAACTCAGGATCGAAAGCCTCTCGAAGACGTATCGGGGGAGCGGTGGCGGAGCCAACGTCACCGCGCTCACCGATGTCGGAATCGAGATCGGCGACGGCGAGTTCGTATCGATCGTGGGTCCTTCCGGTTGCGGCAAGTCGACTCTCTTCAACATCATCGCCGGACTGGTCAAGCCATCGAGCGGCAAAGTGCTGCTCGATGGCGACCAGCCTGACGATCTGCTGGGCAGGGTCGGGTATATGCCCCAGCGCGACATGCTCATGCCCTGGCGGACGGTGCTCGACAACACCACGCTGGGGCTCGAGCTGAACGGAGTCAAGAAGAAGGAGGCCCACAAGCAGGCAAAGGCCGAGTTCGAACGCTTCGGCCTGGCCGGCTTCGAAAAACAGTGGCCGGCCAAGCTCTCGGGCGGCATGAAGCAGCGGGCGGCACTCCTTCGAACTTTCCTCGCCGGACGCGAGATGATGCTGCTGGACGAGCCCTTCGGCGCGCTCGACGCGCTGACCCGGGCCCAGATGCAGACCTGGCTGCTCGATGTCTGGCAGGAAGACCGCAAGACGATCCTCTTCGTGACCCATGATGTGGAAGAGGCGGTCTTCCTCTCCGACCGCGTCTACGTGATGTCCGGGCGCCCCGGTCAGGTCGTGCTCAGCGTCGACGTGAACCTGCCCCGTCCGCGCAAGCCGGAAGTCTCGATGTCACCCGAGTTCCTCGCCCTCAAGCAGAAGCTGCTGAAGCCGCTCGAGGAAGCGGCCCAGGCCTCTAGCTTCACCGATGACCACAACACCCGCGAGCAGGTGCTTTGATGCTGAAACGCGGAACCAGAGGACGGAACATCGTCGAGCGGGTGCTGCCGCCGCTTTTCTTCGCCATCTTCGTACTCGTCGCCTGGCAGCTCTACGTGGTGCTCGGCGACGTCAAGGAATCGACTCTGCCCAAGCCGACCGACGTGGTCTCCGCGATCTGGGAGAACCGGCAGCTGCTCTGGGATAACGCTCTGGTCACGATCAAGGAGATCCTGATCGGTTATGCCGCGGCGATCGTGATCGGCGTCGGCATCGCCACTGCGATCCGCAGTTCACGCAGGGTCGAACGCTCGGTCTACCCGTGGCTGGTCGTCTCGCAGATGGTCCCAATCCCTGCAATCGCGCCGATCCTGGTCATCTGGACCGGCTTCGACCTGCGGCCCAAGGTGATCGTCATCGCCCTGGTCAGCTTCTTCCCCATCGCGGTCAACACGATCGACGGCCTGCGCGCGGCCGAGCCCGAGCTGCTCAACCTGCTGAAGACGCTCAAGGCGAACGCGTGGCAGCGCTTCCGCAAGGCGCAGCTGCCGGCCGCTCTGCCGTTCATGTTCTCCGGCCTCAAAGTGGCAGCGGCCTTCTCGGTAATCGGCGCGGTGTTCGCCGAATGGGTCGGCGCGTCCGAAGGTCTCGGGTACCTGATCCTCGTACTCAACAACCAGACCAACACCACCGACATGTTCGCGGTGATCGTTGTCCTCGCCTCGATCGGCATCGGCCTGTTCCTGATCGTCAGCCTGATCGAGCGGCTGCTCCTGCCCTGGTACTACGAGAGCCGCGAGGTCGAGGTCGAAGGCCTCGAGCTCGAGCCCGAGGAGATCAAGTGAGCCGTGAAGGCGCCACCGTCGTCCGCGGCGCGTGGGTACTGACCATGGGGCCGGCCGGCGCGATCCGCGACGGCGCGGTTGCCTTCGATTCCGACGGATCGATCACCGGGGTCGGGTCCGCCGAAGAGCTGATCGCCGCCAACCCGGACTCGAAAGTGGTCGGCGATGGCAACGGCATCGTGCTGCCCGGCTTCGTCAACGCCCACACCCACCTGACCGAAGGCCTGATCACCGGCATGGGAGAGACGGCTCTCCTCTGGGAGTGGTTCGAGCGGGTGGTCAACCCTTCGGGTCTGGTCATCAGCCGTGAAGAGGTCGCCCTCGGGACCAGGCTGAAGGCCGTGGAGATGCTGGAGAGCGGCATCACCACGGTCAACGACATGTCCTGCCACCGCAACCTCGGATCGAATGCGTCGCTCGGCGCGGTCGACGGCCTGGTCGATCTCGGTCTGCGCGGCATCGTCTGCTTCGGGGCCGAAGACATGTACGAGACCGCCCCTGGCGCCGACGTCTTCATGGCCGAACACGAGGCCCTCGCGGACCTGATCTCCGGTACCGACATGATCGGGTTCCGGGTCGGCATCGGAACCGTGCTCGGCATGAGCGACGAACTCTTCAAACGCACGATCGACGCCAGCGCCGAAAACGGCTGGGCGGTCCACACCCACCTGGCTGAGGTCCGCGAAGAGCTGAGCGAGTCCCGGATCAAGAACTCGATGAGCACCATCGAGCATGCCGGCCGGATGGGGCTGCTCGAGCACGAGGTCATCGCGGGCCACTGCATCTGGTGCTCGGAGAAGGACATCGGACTGATGGCCTCCCACGACGTCGCGGTCGCCCACAACCCGGTAGCCAACATGATTCTCGCTTCCGGCGTTTGTCCGTTGCCGCGCTTTCAACGGGAAGGTCTCCGGATCGGCATCGGGACCGACGGCGCTGCTTCGAACGACAGCCAGGACATGTTTGGGGCGATCAAGACGGCCGCCCTGCTGCAGAAGATCCACCACCTCGACGCCGTGGCGATGACCGCCCCGGAAGTGCTTCGCATGGCGACGATCGGCGGTGCGACCGCCCTTGGCCTGGAGGGGGAGATCGGAAGCCTCGAGCCCGGCAAGCGGGCGGACGTACAGCTGCTCGACGGCAACGGTCCCGAACTCGCCGTCCTCCACGACCCGTTCCAGCAGATCGTGTTCGGGGCGACCCCTCGGAGCGTCTCCGAAGTCTGGGTCGACGGTGACCTCCGGGTCAGCGAATCCGTAGTCCGCGGGACTGACCGCGTAGCTCTCGCCGCCGAAGCTAGGGAAGCGGCGGCCGATCTGGCCCGCCGCGGCGACATGCAGGGCGAATCGGCGTACGCCGGTCCGCTGGATTTCGAAAAAGGAGAGTGAACGGTGCCTGAATCAGTGGACATCGTGGTGATCGGTGGTGGCCACAACGGCCTCGCCTGTGGCGCCTACCTGGCCCGGGCCGGACTCGGGGTGACCGTGCTCGAATCCTCGGAAACACCGGGCGGCTGCATTTACACCGAGGACCTCGAGGATGGCAGTCGGCTCGAGCTCGGCGCGTATGAGCACGGCGGCATCCGCGGCAGCGGCGTCGCCGCGGACCTCGAGCTCGAGACCCGTTACGGACTGGATTTCCACGAGCGGGACGAGATCCTCTTCTCTCCCTGCGATGACGGCACCGGACTCTCCTTCTGGAGTTCGCTCGAGCAGACGGTCGAGGGGCTGGCCGAGGTGGTCGGTCGCGACGAAGCCGAGCGTTACCGCCGCTTCGCCGACTGGTCGAGCGCCGCGATGGGCGTGCTCGGCCAGGCCGAGGATGGTCCACCGCCGAGCTTGCGCTCTCTGGCCGCACTGGCCGACGCCAGCCTCGGCGCCGAGGGCGCACGACTGATCCAGGCCCTGCTCGCCCCGGCCACTGCCCTGACCGGGGCCGCTTTCGAGGATGACCGTCTGCGCGGACCGCTCGATCACTGGGCGGCCCACTCCCAGCAGCCGCCCCAGGCGCCGGGTACTGGTGCGGGAGCGCTCTTCCTGGCGGCGAGCCACGGCTCACCGGCCATCCGGCCGGCCGGAGGGTCTCGTGGGACCGTCGATGCACTGGTCAGGTGCCTCGAGGATGCCGGCGGCAAGCTGATCTGTTCGGCCCCGGTGACCAAGGTCGAGATCAGTGGAGGCCGTGCGACCGCAGTGATCGCCGCCGGCGAGCGCTACGCGGTCAACCGGGCGGTGGTCTCGGCGGTCGACGCGCGACGACTCTTCCTCGGAATGGTCGACCAGAATGCGATCTCTTCGAAGCTCCGGGACGAGGTGAACCGGATCCACGTGACCCAGCACAATGTGTCCGAACTCAAGGTCGACGCGGTGATCGACCAGGTGCCCCGCGTCAACGGACCCGATGGCATGGAGCGCACCTTCATGCTCTCGCCGAACACCGGGACGGACATCACCCGCGCCTTTTCGAGCATCGCCCTCGGCGAGTTGCCCGAGAGGCCACCGGTGATGATCGCCTTTCCGTCGACCCTGGAGAGCGGCTGGGCACCGGAGGGGAAGGGAGTGGTCTGGCTTTCGACCTTCGTTCCCTGGACCCCAAGCAGCGGCGGGTGGAACCGGGAGCTGCTCGAGGAGTCGGCAGACCTCACCTGGCGGACGGCCGAGAAGGCGCTCGGTTACGAACTGACCGCCGACGATCGCCGGCTGACCGGACCGGAAGAATGGGTCGAGCGGCACGGCAACCCAGGGGCCAACCCGAACCACGTCGAAATGAGCATCGACCAGCTGATGGGGATGAGGCCATCGCCGAACCTGTCCGGCTATACGACGCCGATCGATGGCCTCTACCTGACCGGTGCGGGAACCCACCCCGGCGGAGGGATCACCGGGATGCCTGGCCGGAACACTGCGGGCGTGGTACTCGAAGAGCTCGGAATTCGCCGGAGGTCACGTGGCCAGAAGCTCCGCTCGCAGGCAGCGATGCTGCGGGACGCACTCTCGGCGACACGCCAGTTGAGGAAAAACGCATGAGTGAAGAGACTTCGCCGATCGACCTGGTCGGCCTGATGACCGGCTATCAGGGCTCGGCTTTCCTCGGGACCGCGGTGGAGACCGGCCTTGCCGATCTGCTCGCTGAGGAGCCGCTCACCCTGGAAGAAGTGGTCGAATCACTGGGCGCAGACGAGCGCGGCACGATGGCGCTGCTCGCGGGCCTCGCCTCGGTTGGTCTGGTCGAGCGCGACGGCGATAAGTTCGCTTTGACCGCGCAGGGCGAGCTGCTTTCAAGATCGCACCCCGATTCGGTCGCGCAGATCGTGCTCAAGGAGTGGTTCTTCTACAAGTTGTGGGCCGAGCTGCCGCTCGCGGTCAAAGACGGTCACGCCCGTACCGGGGCTTGGCGCGAGCGCCTCGAAAAGGATCCGGAACAGGCCCATTCCTTCCTCCGAGCGCTTGACGACCTCTGCACGCTTTTCGGCGGTGAGCTGCCAGGATTGGCCGGGCTGGAGGACGGGGGCCGGCTGCTTGACGTCGGCGGCGGTGCCGGATCGCACTCGGCCAACCTGGTCAAGCTGAACCCGGCCATCGAGGCTACGGTTCTCGACCTGCCCGGGGCGGCACCGATTCAGGAGGAACGCCATCCGGAGATCTCGTTTGTTGAAGGCGACTTCGAGCTGGAGCGCTTCGGCCGGCCGGATGGGGAACAGTGGGACTACATCCTGCTGTCGAACATCCTCCACGACCATCCCGCCAAGTGGAACGCGAAGTTCGTGGAGCGGGCCGCATCCCTGCTCGCCCCCGGCGGCACCCTGATCGTCTACGAATGGGTGATCGATCCCGACCGGATCAGTCCCGACGGGGTCGCCAAGTTCACGGCGATGATGGTGGTCGAAAACGAAGGCGGCTGGACCTGGTCGGAGGACGAGATCGCGGGCTGGATCAACGAAGCCGGACTCGAGGCCCAGCCCATTAACCGGGCCTTCGGCCCGATCGCCGTGATCAAGGGCCTCAAAGCCTGATTGGGAGGCCGAGAAAGCCTTCGCGCGTCGCCGCGTCCGACAGCCGGTCGTCCAGACAGACGAAGTCCACTTTGGCCCCGGGATCCCGACGCCACACGATGGCCGCCGCCAGCTGCAGGGCATCACTCGCTCTCAGGGAGTGCGTGGCCAGGAGTCGGGTCGCGTGTGACCTCAGTTCATTGCCCGGCAGGATCTCTGACCAGATCGCCGCCAAGGAATCGAGGCGCTTCAACGAATGAGTGACGGCATCCGACGTAAGGGTTCCGTCGCGTTCCCGGCGCCGAATGGCTGAAGCGCATTCAAGCCCGCTGCTCCACCAGACGACCAGGTCCTGATCTTCTTTGACGAGGGACGAAATCGTCTCGCTTGTGGATTCGCTGAACAGCAACGGGACCAGCGCTGATGCGTCCCAGAAGCGCACTTCTATCGGCCGGACCGACGCTCTTCGATCAGTGCCTCAAGCACCGACCCGTCTTTGTCTTCAGGTTTCGGCTCATCGAAGAAGGAGGGTGGAAGCTTGCCTGTGCCGGGCTTGACGATGCCTCGCCGGACGAGCTCTTCCATGTGCTGACCCATTGCCTCGCCGGTGCGAACCAGTTTCGCGACAGGCGCGCCGCGATCAGTGATCAGGACCTCTTCACCCGCTTTAACTTGTGCGAGGTACTCACTCAGCCGGGATTTCAGTTCAGCTACGCCGATCACTTTCATGACTATTCTGGTCATCAGCATATAACCAGACAACCCGAGTCGCGAACAATTTGCCCGTCGAACGGTCACAACGGTTGCTCAAAGGCGGTTTTCTAACCTTGCTTTCGTCAGATTGGAGGACCGGAAGGCGACCTCTTCACCATGCGTTCCTGGTACCACAGGCTCCTGAACGAGAGATGGGATCGGCCGTGGCTCCAGCTTGCGGTGCTCGCGCCCCTGGTCGGGTTGGTGTTTCTGGCGAGCTGGGCCGCCTTCCTCGCATCCGCGTGGCTGGTCATCCAGTTCTTCGTCTGGTGGATCGGCAAGTCGTATGAATCACCGGAGAGCTACTTCCTTTACGGAATCGCACCGTTCCTGGCGTGGAGCGTGCTGGTTCTCGCCTGGACCGTCTTCGAGTTCGTCATCTGGCCGGCGGTCAGAGACCTCCGGACCAGGTACGGGCGGTCACGGAAGTGATTGCCGGTCGAGCGCCGCGTTGGTCGCCGAGGCGAGCATCAGTCCCGAAAGGGAGCCGATGATCACGTCGCCCGGGTAATGCACCCCGGCGTGGACGCGGGAGTAGGCGACCGAGGCGGCAAGGATGGTCAGCGGCGGAACGGTCCACGGCATGACGTGACCGACCCCGGTCGCAAAGGCGAAGGCGGCGGCCGAGTGGCCTGAAGGAAACGAGTGCGAGGTCGGCATGCGCACGTGCCGGGCCTCCGGGACTTCGGCCTTGAGGCGATCCGGGCGGGTGCGACGGGCGAACGGTTTGACCGCCGCGTTCAGCACACTCGAGGTGACCGCGATCGAAGCGATCCCCCGGAAAGCGGCCCGCCGTCCCCGGTCGCCCCCGAAGATAGCCAGTCCGGTGGCGACGCCGATCGAGATGCGCGAGTAGTTCGCGGCGTGGGAAAGGCGTCGTAGTCCGCTGTCGATAGAAGGGGTAGGCGACTTCGCCACCGCGGAGTAGACGGTGAGGTCCAGTTTGTTCAGTTCTTTGATCAGGTTCTTCAATCCAGTTCCTTCCCGGGTGGCCGGCCCGCAGCGATTCTGACCAGCGCCATGATGACCTTTCCGATCCCGTCGGGGATCGCCGCCGAGGGCGAGGCCCCGGGGTGCTGTCTGGCAATCCTTACCCGGAGAACTCGCTGCCTGATCCGAAAGTCCAGGGGCGGCTCGAGCTTCATCGATTCACCATCGATCCCCGCCGCGACGGGATCGTCCGAATCGACCACGAATTTCTTTGTCGACCAGTCCCGCCAGGGCCTCTGGAGCCGTCGCAGGCGCCCGCGGGCGGAGACGGGGTCGGCCAGCACCGCGATGCCGAGCCTGCCGTCGTCGATCCGGGGACGGGTGCCGGACCCGACAGCCTTGCCCAGCCGGTACCGGTTGTTGGAGACGAGGATCGCCGCCCCGGAACTGTGTCGCCGGCCGCTCGGGCTCCGCCAACTCAGTTTCGATTCTTCGGCGTCCGGACCCATCACCTCC
>JBBSKC010000025.1:0-30122 GCA_038256675.1 Solirubrobacterales bacterium
GCGACCGCAGCCGGGATGAGCTCGCGCTCTTCGAGGTACTGGATCAGCTTCGCGGCGGACTCGGCCGGCTCTTCCTCTTCGGTCTTGATCGTGACCTCGGGGTTCTCAGGGGCTTCGTACGGGTCGGAGACACCGGTGAATTCCTTGATCTCGCCGGAGAAGGCCTTGGCGTAGAGGCCCTTGACGTCGCGCGCGGCGCAGGCGTCGACCGAAGCCTCGATGTAGACCTCGATGAACCGTTCGCCCATGTTCTCGCGGGCTTCGTCGCGGATCGCCTTATACGGGGAGATCGCGGCGGTGATCACCGGGGTGCCGTTGCGGGAGAGCAGGTCGGCGACGAAGGCGATGCGGCGCACGTTGGTGTCGCGGTCTTCCTTCGAGAAGCCGAGGCCCTTCGAGAGGTTCTCCCGGACGATGTCGCCGTCGAGGATCTCGAGGCGCGAACCGCGGGCTTCCAGCTCGGTGGCGAGCAGCTCGGAAATGGTGGTCTTGCCGGCGCCCGAAAGCCCGGTGAACCAGAGAGTGAAGCCTTTTTCTTCTGACATTTTCAGTCCTCCTTGTAAGCGTCGATCAGGATCTGGGCAACCTCGGGACGGGAGAACTCGGGCGGCGGCATTTCGCCGTTGCCCAGCATCTCGCGGACCTTGGTGCCGGAAAGGAACAGGTGCGAATCAGCGCCGTGAGGACAGGTCTTGCCGGAGGCAAGTCCTTCGCACTCGTGGCACCAGAAAGTGTGCTCGAACATCAGCGGCTCGATGCCGAGCTCGTCGGTGTCGATGTCGTTGAAGATCTCCTGCGCGTCGTAGGTGCCGTAGTAGTCACCGGCACCGGCGTGGTCGCGACCGACGATGAAGTGGGTCGCGCCGTAGTTGCGGCGGACGATCGCGTGGAGGACGGCTTCGCGGGGGCCGGCGTAGTGCATCTTTGCCGGCTTGACGCCGAGCACGACCCGGTCGCTCGGGTAGTAGTCCTCCATCAGGACTTCATAGCAGCGCATGCGAACGTCGGCCGGGATGTCGCCGGCCTTCGTCTTGCCGATCAGCGGGTGGATGAACAGCCCGTCGCAGGTCTCGAGCGCGGCCTTGGTCAGGTACTCGTGCGCCCGGTGGATCGGGTTACGCGTCTGGAAGGCGACGATCTTCTTCCACCCGCGGTCGGCGAACTCCTGGCGAGACTCGGCCGGGGTGAGGTAACGGCGCATGAAGGCTTCTTCGTGGTCCGGCAGCGCGTCGACCTGGATCGGGCCGGCGATGCAGCGCGTGCCCTCTTCGTAGATCGCGGCGACGCCGGGATGCTCGGTGTCTTCGGTGCGGTAGACCTCTTTGGCCTCGCGGGCCAGGTCACGCTCGAAGATCTCCTCGACAGTGATCGAGCCGAGGGCCTTGCCTTCGTCGGACGAAAGGCTGATCACGTCGCCAACCGAGCATTCGAGGTCGGTCGGCAGGGTGATCGGGATCGGCCAGTACTCACCGGCGGCGGTGCGCATGTCGGAGCAGACGCTGCTCCAGTCTTCAGATCCCTGGAATCCGGTCAACGGGGCGAAGCCGCCGTTTCCGATCATTTCGAAGTCGGCGGTCTGCCGCTCCGAGAGGGTCAATGCTAGTTCGGTCATTTTCACGCTTCCGTATGAAGTGTTTGTTGACAGGGAAAGTTCGAAAAGTTCAGCGAGGAGGGTAACCGTTATCGAGAAAAAAGGGACCGCCCCGGCGCGGGGCAGCCGTTTCCAGCCACCGGTCAGGACCTAATTGATCCCGCATTCGGTCTTGCCGGAACCGGACCAGCGTCCGTCCCGGGCTGACTGTCCGGGCGCCACCGGCCGGGTGCAATGGGTGCATCCGATCGAGGGATAGCCCTGGTCATGCAGTGGGTTGTACGGCACACCCAGCTCGTTCAGGTGGTTCCACACGTCCCGTTCCGACCAGTCGGCCAGCGGGTTGAGCTTCCAGAGGTTGAACTTCTTGTCCCAGTTGAACTTCCGGGTCTTCGCGCGGGTGGCTGAGTCAGCGCGCCGCACTCCGGCGACCCAGGCGTCGACCGACGAGAGCGCCCGGCGCATCGGCTCGACCTTGCGCAGGCCGCAGCAGGCGTCCGGGTCGTGGTTCCAGAGCTTGTCGCCATACTCGGCGGCCTGCTGCTCGAGAGAGATGTTGTGCCAGCGTTCGAACTCGACGTTGAAGTGCTCGGCCAGCCGGTCGCGGGTCTCGTAGGTCTCGGGGAAGAGCACGTCGGTGTCGAGGTAGAAAAACCGGGCCTGCGGGTTGATCGCGGTGGCGAGCTGCATGACCACCGAACTCGTCTTCTGGAACGAGCAGGCGATGTACATGTCCTGGCCGAACTGGTTGAAGGCCCACTCGAGCACCTCGGAGGCCGAGAGCGGTTCGAGCTCGTCGGCGATCGCCTCGGCGTCGAAGCGCGACTGGGCCTTTCCTAAGTCCTTGACCGGGGGGCTGATGGCGGTGGTCGGTTCCATGAGGGGTGGTCCTAGACCGCGCACTCGCCTTCGCCGCGCTCGACCACGTACGGGTCGGACCGGTTCCAGTCGATGAACTCCTGCATCGTGTCGAGGTCGAAGTCGACCGGCAGGGTCAGATCCTTTACCGCTGCTTCCATGCGGGCGGTGCCGACTCGCTCGACATACTCGTTGAAGACCTCGCCAACCTTCCGTTCGGACTCATAGAGCCTGATCCAGCGTTCGACCGCGTCCGGGACCCGCTTGGCGGGCAGGCGGGACTTGAGCCGCGCGCCGTAGATCGTCTCGCCGTCCGTGTACTTGCCGGCGAGGTGCGGGATGTAGGCGGGCAGCGTCCGGCCACCGACCTTGAGCGAAGCGCCGTAGAAGCCGATGTTCGCGATGTGGTGCTGGCTGCAGCCGTTCGGGCACCCGCTCATCTTGATGTGGATCTCACGGGTCAGCGGATCGGTGATGTTCATTTCTTCGACCCGCGTCTGGATCGCCTCGTTGAGGCCCATCGAGCTGGTGATGCCCATCTTGCAGCTGTCGGTGCCGGGGCAGCTGACCACGTCGGTGATTCGTCGCGGTCCCACGTCGTCGAGATCAAGCTCGCCGAGCCGCTTCCAGACGTCATAAAGCGCGTCTTCATGGACCCAGCGCAGCACGATGTTCTGCTGGACGGTCATCCGGGCGAAACCGCCGGTGTACTCCCGCATGATCTGGCCAAGCCCGCGGAACTGTTCCGGGGTGAGGTCTCCGCGAACGACCTTCACTTCGACGGTGTGGAAGCCATCCTGGCGCTGCTTCTGGACGTTCGCCTCGAGGTACCGGTCGAAATCGGCCCGGTCGCCATTGGGCGAGTTGCTGGCCGGTTTCGTCTCGGGGAGCTGGGACTCCTCGTCGATGTCGAAACGCAGGTGATCGATCGTGTAATCGCGGTCGCCCACCCAGTCGCCCTCGAGCTCCTCGTCGACCATACGGCGCACTTCGTCGATGCCGACCTTGTCGACCAGCACCTTGATCCGGGCTCGGGCCCGGTTCGGGCGCAGCCAGGCCTGACGGTCGTAGACGCGGAGGATCGCTTCGGAGACCTTGAGGAAGTCGCCGTTGTCGGCTTCGACAAAGTCGTAGATGGTCGGGGCGATACGCGGCATGATCGAAGTGCCACCGCCGACCCGGACTTCGAAGCCCTTGACGCCGTCCTTGATACGGCTGATGAAGGCGATGTCATGGATGCCGGTTATCGCGCGGTCGGCGTCGGAGCCGGTGAAGGCGGTCTTGATCTTCCGCGGCATCAGCTGGGTCGTCGGGTGACGGACGAAGTACCGGGTGTATGCGCCGGCGTAAGTGGTTGGATCGAAAATCTCGTCTTCGGCGACGCCGGCCCACGGGTCGCCGGTCACGTTGCGCACCGTGTTGCCGCAACCCTCGCGGGAGGACAGGCCACTGGGGGCCATGTCGCGCAGCATGTGAACCATCTGGTTGAGCGGAATGTGATGGATCTGAATGTTCTGCCGGGTCGTGATGTGACCCTTGTTCAGCGGGGCGTAGGTTTCGACCACGTCGGCGAACGAGTCCATCTGCTCCGGGGTCACGCCCCCGAAAGGCAGCTTGACGCGGACCATCTGTACGCCCGGCTGACGCTGGCCGTAGACGCCCTGCTTGAGGCGGAAGCCGATGAAATCCGCTTCTTCGGTCTTGCCGTCGAGGAACTCGGTCGCTTCGCCCTCGAAGTCGTCGAACTCGTGCTCGAGGATCGGGATCACGTGCCCGGGGACGTTGTCGTACGTCTCGGGGTTGGTCAGCGAGCCGAGCTTGCCTTTGCCCTCCTGGGCCTTGCCGGGCTCCTGTTCGACGCCTTTGTCACCAGGCTTGGCGAGCGGCTTCGGTTTCGGTTTGGCGGGGGCCGTACTGGGCTCCATCGGTGATCCTCCTGCGTGAATCAGTCTTGATCAGGGAAAAGTCGGTCGGACCAGCTTTGTCCGGTCGGCCGATGGTAGCAAAGCACTGATACCTGACTGGAATTAGGGGATTACTTACGCGCTTTGGCTTCGAGGATTGCTGCGGCTTCACCTGGTTCCGAGACGTAACCGTCGGCCGGTTCGATCTCGTGCCCTTCGACGACCCAGGCGGTGATTCCGCCTTCGAGCGTGTTCACGTCGTAACCGGCGGCCGCGAAGGCGTCGGCTGCCATGTCCGAGCGGTTGCCGACCCGGCAGTAGAAGATGACCGGAACCGCGGGATCGAGCTCGTCGCGGCGGTCGGCCAGGATCTCGAGCCCGATCCGCTCGGCGCCGGCAAGGTGCGCGGCGTCGAATTCGTACTCGGCGCGCACGTCGATCAGCCGGGCACCGTCGCTGACCAGCTGCTCGATCTCGGCGGGGGTCCGGTGGTGATCACGTTCAGTTGCTTCAGAAGCTTTCATGGGCTGGGAAAGCTAGCAACGTTGCCGGGAGCCGGGGAATCAGGTTACGTCGGCGCCTTCGATCAGGAACGCGACCCGTACGTGCGCCCGGTACTCGTCGAGGTGCTCGCCCCGGATGCCGGTCGAGACGATGTCGACGGCGCGGATGTTCCGCAGTGAATCCTGCGCCTGTTTGAGCGCCTGCTGGGCGGCATCGTCAGTCGAAACTCGTGAGCTTCCGACCAACTCGATGATCTTGACTACGGCCATGGACTCCTCCTCTGTGTGACGCCAGTGAAATTCCTCTGCGCTCATTCTTGCGCGTCGGTCAAGCGAGGGGAAGCCTGGTCAGAAAAGTTCGCGCGGATCCTGCCGGCCGAACCCCGTCTTGGCGCTGACTCCTTCGACCAGTGCGGCCCGCAGCCAGGGGTCCATGCGGCTGTCTTCGGCCGGGGGCGCGACCGCCGTGTCGCCTTCGAAACGCTGGATAGCCGCGGCGATCGCGGCGGCTTCTGCCGGAGTGGCGGACCCGACGGATGTGGTGATTTCGATGGTCGACATCAAGGACGCGAATCGTAACTGCTCGTGGACCGGCAAGGCGTAGGGACGCATATAGTCGCGGGCCATGGGCGTCGGTTCGACATTGCTCTTCGCCGTCTTTCTCGTCCTCTATGTGGTGCTGCCCGGGATGTTCGTCTACCGGGCTTTTTCCCCCGAACCGGAAGGCCTCCTCCGTCAGGTGGCCATCGGGTGGGCCCTCGGTTACGTCCTTAGCGTGCTCGCTTTCATGATTGCCGCGGCCATGGGATCGCGGGAGGTCTTCGATTTCTACCCGGCAATCGTCGCCATCCCAGCAGCGTTCGTCGCCTGGCAGAGGTCCGGCCGGTCCGGCCCGGCGATCCTCCGGCCCGGTCCTTCGGACATCCCCCTCGCGGTCATCTGGTTCGGCGTCGCCGTCAGCGTGCTTTCGATGGCTTATGCGGGCATCCAATTCTTCAGCGCGGGTCCCCTGCCGGGATCAGGAGCCGTGACCTATCCGCAGGACTTCTCCTGGGCTATCGCCCTCGCCTCCGAGGCCCTCCACCATTGGCCGCCGATGGAGCCGAGCGTGTCCGGTGAGCCGTTTCCATACCACAACTTCGTCCACATCCATCTCGCTTCCGTCGCCCAGGTGACGGGGATCGATCTACCGGTCGTTTTCCTCCGGCTCTGGATCCTGCCGGTCGTCCTGCTGACCGTCCTCCAGTGTGCCGAAGGCGGGCGGAGCCTCGCGGGAAGTATCAGGGCAGGGTTGCTCGCGGCGGCCCTCCTGTTCCTCGTCGGTGACTTCGGCCTCTATCCGAACGGACAGTTCTTCCTGTTCATCACCTCGAGCCCGAGCTTCACCTTCGGCCTGATCGTCTTTCTGCCCCTTCTCATTCTGGTTGGCGAGCGACTGCGTGATCGCCGACCAGTCACCGCCGCCATACCCCAGTGGCTTCTCATCGCGGTCTTCGCGTTCGGTGCGGGCGGGGCCAAGGTCTCCATCCTCCCGCTCTTCATCGGTGCAGTCGTGCTCTACGCCGGCTGGGTCTGGCTCCGGGAACACCGGCTCTCGTGGCCGGCGTTCCTGGCCGGCGCCATCTTTGTGGCGGCCCAGGCCGCTTTCTACCTCGTCCTCTACCGGGGGCATGCGAGCGGGCTGGCCCCGGATCTAATGGCGGGCATCGACCTGACCAAGTCGGTGGCCCTGATCGACGGGGTGAAGTCCCAGGCGATCGAATTGCTGCCCGGCCCCGACCTGATCGAAAACGTCCTGGCCGTAATCGCGGTCCCGGTGGCGCTGTTCGCCCTGCTGGCCCCTCCACTGGCGGGCCTGGTGTGGCTGCGATCCGCCGGGCGCGGCTGGGCGGCCTGGCCTCTCGCGATTCTGGCGGTAGGCCTCTTCTTCCTCCTCTTCATCGATTCTGAAGCGAGCGGCAATCAGCTCTACTTCGTCTACTACGGCGTCACCGCCGGGATCCTGGTTTCCGCCCGGGGAATCGAGGTCGCCTGGAAGGAACGGAGTGAACTGGAGGGCTACGGCCGCCGGATCGCCGGGCTTCTCGCGATCTGGGCGATCGTGGTCATCGGCTTCGTGATCTTGCCGGGGGAGCTGACCGACGACCCGGTCCGCGAGGCCCTCTACGACTATCTCTGGCTCGCATTCGCCGGGCTCGGGTTGGCACTCCTTTCCCTGCTTTTGCTGAAGGGTTCCCGGAGGGCGATCGCGGTAGTTCTTGTCGGGGCGGTGGTGATGGTGGGTCTGATCGACACCCCGACGACCAGCCTGAAGCCGGCCCTGTCGCAGAAGACCGATCCGGTCGGATACCGGATGACCGACGACCTGTACGGAGCGCTCGAATGGCTGAAAGACGAAACCGATGTCGACTCGGTCTTCATTGTCAACAACCAGCAGGCGATCAACGCCGGCGGATTCGCGACCGCGTACGACTACCCCGCGTTCTCCGAGCGGAGGTCGTTCCTCGCCGGATGGGGCTACGCGAACCGGACACGCGACGCCGGATACGGCCGGGTGCTCGCCGGCTTCAACCCGTTCGCGGACCGGCAGCGGTTGAACGACGAGGCGTTCAACGGAGACCGAACGGCGATCGACACGCTGAAGCAGGACTACGGAGTCCGTTACGCGCTGTTTGATTCGGTCAACGGACGAACCGGATCCCTCGACGCGATCAAGCCGTTCGGCCGGGTCGTCTATGCCACCCCGGACGCCGCCATCGTTGACCTCGGCCCCCCTGACGATCCCGGCTGAGCCGGGGGCACGGATCCGCTAGAGCGGGATGTTGCCGTGCTTGCGCTTCGGTTGCGCGACCCGCTTGGTCTGCAGGGTGCGCAGCGCCTTGATCAACTTCGGGCGGGTCTGGCGAGGTTCGATGACGTCATCGATGTAGCCGCGCTCGGCCGCCGCGTACGGGTTGGCGAAGTGAGCCTTGTAGTCGGCGATCAGCTTGGCCCGCCGGTCGTCCGGGGTCGGTGAGGTGGCGATGTCGCGCCGGTAGATGATGTTGACCGCGCCTTCCGGCCCCATGACCGCGATCTCCGCGGTCGGCCAGGCGAAGTTGAAGTCGGCGAGCATGTGCTTTGAGGCCATGACGTCGTAGGCGCCGCCGTAGGCCTTGCGGGTGACCACGGTCACCTTTGGCACGGTCGCCTCGGTGTACGCGTAGAGCAGTTTCGCGCCGTGGCGGATGATGCCGTTCCACTCCTGGTCGGTGCCGGGCATGAAGCCGGGCACGTCGGTGAAGGTGATGATCGGGACGTTGAAGGCGTCGCAGGTTCGGACGAACCGGGCAGCCTTCTCGGATGATTCGATGTCGAGCACGCCGGCCTTGAAGGCGGGCTGGTTGCCGACGATCCCGACGGGGTGGCCATCGAGGCGCGAGAAGCCGCAGACGATGTTCTTGGCGAAGTGTTCGTGGACCTCGAAGAACTCGCCGTCGTCGACGATCTTGGCGAAAACTTTGCGCATGTCGTAGGGCTTGTTCGGGTCGTCCGGGACGAAGGTGTCTAGCTCCGGGTCTTCCCGTTCGGCGTCGTCCCCGGTGGGGAAGTGCGGCGGCTGCTCGAGGTTGTTCAGCGGCAGGAAGCTCATCAGGTAACGCACGTCGGCGAGGCAGCTCTCCTCGTCGTCGGAAGCGAAGTGGGCCACACCCGACTTCGAGTTGTGGGTCATCGCTCCGCCCAGTTCCTCGAACTCGACCTCCTCGCCGGTCACCGTCTTGATCACCTCGGGGCCAGTAATGAACATGTGCGAGGTCTCCTTGACCATGAAGATGAAGTCGGTCATCGCCGGCGAGTAGACCGCGCCACCGGCGCAGGGACCCATTATTACGCTGATCTGCGGGATCACGCCGGAGCTCTGGACGTTGCGGACGAAGACATCGCCGTAAGCGCCGAGCGAGACGACACCCTCCTGGATCCTGGCGCCGCCGGAATCGTTCAGCCCGATCACCGGCGCGCCGACCTTGGCCGCGAGGTCCATGACTTTGCACATCTTCTCGGCCATCACTTCGCCGAGCGAACCGCCGAAAACCGTGAAGTCCTGCGAGAACACGAAGACCTTGCGGCCATCGATGGTCCCGTGGCCCGTAACCACCGCGTCGCCCCAGGGACGGCGCTTGTCCATGTCAAAGTCGGTGGTCCGATGCCGGACAAAGGTGTCCAGCTCCTCGAAGGATCCCGGGTCCAGTAAGACGGCGATCCGCTCCCGGGCGGTCAGCTTCCCCTTGGCGTGGTGCTTCTCGACCGCCTCTTCGGAGGCCGAGTTGACCGCCTGCTCACGGAGATCGCGCAGGTATTCAAGCTTTTCTTCGTGGGTCTCTGGACTCTTCTCGCGCATGGACGAGCCAGTCTATTTGGAACCCGACCGAGCCTGCCGTCCGAACTGGCGTTCGGGGAACGTCGTTACTTCTTTCTGCGCTTCTTCGACTTCTTGCTCGACTTGACCTTGAGCCCGGCGCCGCGCCGGATACCTTCGGTGGTGGCGGTGATCCGGGCCTTGCCTCGGGCCTTTCGCTTGACCCTGACCATCACCTTCTTGACGGCGACGGAGCCGGCTGGCACGTTCAGCTTGATCTTGCGGCGCACCTTGACCCGCTTGTTCGAGGACCTGAGCCGGACTACGGTTCCGGTCGAGTCCTCGGTTCCAGTGTTCCTCACCTTGACTTTGAAGGTCCTGGTCTGGCCGGGCTTGGCCGTCCGCATCTTGGGCTTGAGGCTCAGCGCGGAGATCTCGACGAAGGTCGGGAGGGGGCAGAGCCGCAGATCGTCAGCGCAGGTCGGTTCGACCACCGGCTGCGGAGCCGGGTTCAAAACCGCGTTCGAGAGCCAGATGCCGCCCGGGCCGTGGATGATCACACCGAGCTGGTCCTCGCAGAGGACTTTCTGCTCGGCCTTCGAGTTTTCTGCGACGACGTCCGGCAGGTCGTCCCAGTTGGTGGTGAGGGCGCCGTTTACTCCGAAACCGCCTTTGAACCTTTCTGCGGTGAAGGGTGCCGTAGTCTCGGTCGAGAAGGCGACCGGCACGTTCGGAATCTTGCAGCGGCCGAAGGGGCCGAGCGGCGGTGTTGCCGTGTCGGCCGGGATCGGCAGGGGCGAGGCGCCGAGGCCGGTGATCACGATGATGTCGATGTTTCCGTTCAAGGTCGTCTGTCCGGTGGCGGCGTCGTACGTCCCGGTCAGACCGGGATCCCGGAGGCGGAATGTGAGCGGAATCCTCAGAGTGGGGTCGGTCGGGGAGATCACGAACATGTAGGGGAACTGCGAGCCGCCATTGGTCGTGGCGGGGAAGGAGAGGTTGCCGTCGGTTTCGGTCCCGTTCAACGTGATGTCGGTCCGCTGGGGGGTGGGCAGCGAGGCGGACGGAAACTTGTCGGGAGCCGGCAGGATTTTTTCGTCGTCGAGGATAACTCCGACGCCGATGCGGCCGTTGTCGAACTTCAGCGAAACCGGTCCCGCTTTCGCCTGCCCGGCCAGCCCGGCGATGCCGAAAGCCGTCAGGGCGAGCGCCAGCATGAAAAGCGTGGCCTGAATCAAACGGTGGCGGTGGGGACGGTTATCTGAAAGACGCATCAGGCTTTCCTCTCGATCGGACGGACTAGACGGATTACGGGATGCAAACTTCTCCCTGACTCTGGCTCTGGAACTACCCGGAGCGTCGATAAATCAAACGTTTACGAAAAACAAGACTCTGTGAACCACTACGTTCCTGAACTTTAAACGGATCAGTAGGGCCAAAGTTTCGGTCGGCAGGGGATTCCGTCCTCTGGGACGGGGGTCCGATCATGTACCGGGATATTTTCGACACCGGTCCAAAATGGACAAGCGGCACTGGATCGAATATTCCGTCATGGGAATCAAACGGCAGATAGTCGCGTTCGGGGGTGGCGGCTTTTCAATGGAATCCGGCAACCCCCTGCTGGATGATTTCGTCTGCGGCCTGACCGCGCTGAAGAAGCCGCGGGTCTGCTTCCTGCCCACGGCGAGCGGCGACGCCGACCACTACGTGGTCCGTTATTACAACGCTTTCCGTGCCCGATCCGAGGCCTCGCACATCTCGCTGTTCCGGCGGGAGAAGGGGGTCAGGGACATCCGTGACCACCTGCTGTCCCAGGACCTGATCTACGTCGGCGGCGGCAGCGTGATCAGCATGCTCGGAGTCTGGCGTGCCCACGGCATCGACGAGATTCTTCGAGAAGCCTGGGAGCGCGGGGTCGTGCTCTGTGGCCTGAGCGCCGGATCGCTCTGCTGGTTCGAGGAAGGCCTGACCGGATACCAGGACGCGAGCAAGCGGGTGCTCGGACTCGGTTTCCTGCCCTTCTCGAACATGGTGCACTTCGAGGTCGGCTCGGAGCGCCACAAGGTCTTCGAGAACGAACTCAAAGACGGTCTCCGGCCCGGGTTCGCCGCGGCCGACGGTGCGGCCCTCCACTTCGTCGATACCCAGCTGGCCCAGGTCGTGGCGTCACGGCCCGAAGCCCGGGCCTATGGGCTCGAGTTGCGCGGAGAACATACGAAGACCACTCAGATCGCCACCCGCTTTCTTGGGTCGGCCGATCACATCCCGCTGGTCGGCGATTCAGCGCTGCCGTGGACCTCATCACCGCTCGCGGCCTAGAGTTCCATAAATGAGCCGCCGCCTTTTCATGATGGGAGGTCACGAATTCGACCGTCTTGACGGCAATGAGGCGATCTGCGATTACGCCATAGGACTTGCGGGGGAAGAACGACCGAAGATCTGCCTGCTGCCGACCGCCAGCGGCGACCCCGAGGACCAGATCTCCCGATTCCGCCGTTCTTTCGGAAGCCGCGGCTGCGAGGTCTCCGACATCTCGCTTTTTCGTCTCGGCGCCAATCCGATTGACGTCAGCGCGCACCTGCTGAGCCAGGATGCGATCTACGTCGGCGGCGGCAGCCTGGTCAACCTGGTCGCGATCTGGCAGGCACACGGGATCGGCGACATGCTCGAGGACTGCCTCGACCGCGGCATCCTGATCATCGGCCAGAGCGCCGGAGCCATGGCCTGGTTCGAGTACGGCATCACGACGTCATCCGGCCTGCCTGCCGCCGCCCCGGGACTCGGAGTGTTGTCCGGCAGCCTTTGCGTTCATTACCACCGGGACCCCGAACGTCGCACCCGCTACCTCGCCGACGTCGGCTCCGGCATGCCCGCCGGTTACGGGTCCGACGACCAGACCGGCCTGCTCTTCGTCGACGGTGAGATGACGGAAGGCGTCACCTTCCGATCGGGGGCGGGCATCTGGAAGGTCGAGGCAGGCGACGGCAGCGGCACCGAGACGCCGCTCGACCTGGTCGAGAAGTTTCCGGAGAAACCAGACGTGGCGGTACCCGGTTCGACGGTCGAGGACTTCCGCCACCTGAACAACTGGCGGCGCGGCAACCTGACTCGGGGCCGCTAAGAGCCGGCGTCGGCCGGTCGCGTGCTCTGCCGGTGCCGCCGGGCCCACCTCATCAGGGGCCGTTCGATGAGGTAGAAGCTGGCCGCGGCGCAGATGACGGTCCCGATGAAGGTGAGCAGGGCGATCGTCGGGAACATCAGGGACGGCAGCCATTCGCGGGCGCCGATGTCGTACAGCACCCCGATCACCGGGAAGTGCCAGAGGAAGATCCCGTAGGAGATGAGCCCCAGCCAGACCAGGGTCGGGTGCCGCAGAGCCCGGCGCACGAAGCCGCCCTCCTCGGAGCCGAAGATCGCCGGCAGCAGTACGAGCAGCGGGACGATGCCGAAGATGATCACCGCGGTCAGGTACCTCGACTGTTCAATGAAGGCGGGCGCTACCAAAGAAGGCTTCGGGTCGAGGATCACGATTGCCGTGAAGACGTAGAGCGCGCCGCTGATCAGCCACAGAAGCCCGGAATGCGCGGCGATCCAGCGCGTCGCCCGCGGCTCGCTCGGCTTTTGCTGGGCCCAGACCGAGGCCACCGCCAGGCCCATGCCGAGCGCGAACCACCAGCCGCGGCCGATCGGCGAGAAGAAGAGGATCTGGTGCAGGTCAGTGGTCGGAAATGAGCTCTGGACGTAGAGCGAGGCCCCTGCAAGGACGGCCAGGACGGAGAGCTCGACCGGGATCCAGTGCCGCTTGCCGAAGAGCGCGGAGAGCCGGGCGGTGCCCGCGGCGAAGAACGGCAGCGAGATGTAGAAGAGAATCTCGATACTGAGGCTCCACGCGACCGGGAAACCGCAGTCGAACTGGTTGACCGCGCAGACGCCCTCGGCCGTATAGACCGGGAAACTCTGCAGCAGGCTGTAATAGACCCACCAGTTGTCGGTGAAGGCGCCGTAGAACCCGGGCACGATCGCGGCCACGGTCAGCACGACCCAGTAGGCGGGCATGATTCGTACGAACCGGTTGCGTGCGTAGGCCGAGCGCTTCTGCCGCGGCAGCCCGATCACCCGGGCGGCCAGCATCGGGCGGTAGAGCAGGAATCCCGAGAGCAGGAAGAAGAACGGCACGCCGATGTCGAGCTGGGCGAAGAGCTGCTTGTACCAGGGCGCGAATCCGCCGGTGAAGATGCCGACGTGGACGAGCATCACCGAGATCGCGGCGATTCCGCGAAGGGAGTCGAGCAGGGGGAATCGCGGATGCCCGGGTGGCGGCGGCAAAACCGTCCTGGCCTCCTGCTCGATCTGCTCGAGTGGATCGTTTGCCGGTTCTGCCCCGGTGCCCGCTTCGATCGGGGCAGTCTATTCCGCATCGGCGAGACCCTTAGGGGCTCCGTTACGATGCGCCGGTGTCTGACGGGAGCACTCTCACGCGGCAGCGCTCGGGGCCCGCTCCTTTCGGAGTCGCCCTGGCCCTGACCTTCTGCCTGGTTGCGGGCTCGGTCATGATCTTGCTGCCGCTGGTGATCATGAACACCGATCCGACGATCATCGGAGGCGGGCTCGCCCAGCACAAGCAGAACGCCGAGTCCTTCCTCTACCTCTTCTCCTTCGCGGTGATCCTGCCCTTCTGGCTCTGGCTCGGTCCGCGCGTCGCCGATCGCATTCAGGCCGGCCCCAGCGGCGAAGGCCTTTCCGCGCTCGCCGGGCTGCTCGCCGGGCTGCTCGCGGCAGCGATCATCGTTGTCCGGCTCGGCGACAGCCTGCCGTGGGGCGACGGTCTCCGCGGAGTACTCGCTGCCGGCCTCGTCTGGGCGCTGCTTGCCGCCGTCGGCCTGTACTTCGCCGCCCGCGCTTCCGCCTGGCCCGCCCTCAACCGCCTGGCCGGACACGCCGTGGCGATCTGGTGGGTGGCCGGGGGCCTCTTCGTCCTCGCAGGAGCCGCTTTCACCCGCTTCGGGCACATCGACTGGCCCGCCTTGGCAATCACGGTGTTAATCCTCGCCGGCATCGTCTGGGGTTACGGCAGGGTGCGGGTCTCGCCGCTTCCGGCGGCATGGCGGCGGGTCTTCGACGTCGCGATTCTCGTGCTCATTCTGCTCGCGGTCCCCGACATGATCATCCTGCCGGTGGAACGGATCGGCACCGAAGCCAACGCTTCCTTCATCACCTACATCATCCAGTTCCACCAGGCCCTCTGGCTCGGGGCGGCCAGCCAGGTGCAGGGTGGTTCGGGGCTGCTGGTCGACACGGTCTCCCAGTACGGCATCGGCCCGATCTATCTGCTGGCCGGCCTCTTCGAGTTCATCCCGATCGGCAACGGCACGGTCGGCTTCATCGACGGCTTCCTCTCCGGCGTGGTCTTCGCGATCGGCTTCGGAATCCTGCGCATGGCCGGGGTGCGCTTCGGCCTGGCCTTCGCCGCGATGGCGGTCGCGGTGGTGGCCCTGGTCTACGCCGGCACCTATCCGATCGGCGGCCTGCTCCAGCACGGCGCGCTCCGCTTCGGCCTGCCGGTACTGGTCATCGCCCCGACCGTCGCCGGTTTCCGCTGGCCCCACCTCAAGCGGCCGGCCGGCCTGCTGGCACTGTTTATCGTCGGGCTTTCTTCGATCTGGGCGCTTGAAGCCTTCCTCTACGTCACCTTCTCGTACCTCGGCATCGTCCTGATCCAGATTCCGTGGCAGGAGCCCGGTGGGCGGGTGCGCTGGCTGATCAGGCGCACGCTCGACATGATCGCCGCCTGGGTAGTCGTCCAGATCGTCTTCGCCCTGATCACGCTGGTCGCGTATGGCTCGCTGCCTGAGTGGGGTCTCTACCTGAGCTACCTGCGTGACTTCCTGGCGGGGGACATCGGCGACCTCACCTACGACTTCAGCGTCTGGTCCCGCGGCTTCGGCGTCGCGGCGATCTATGTGGCTTCGGTGATCGGCCTCTACGGGCTGGTCACGCGAATGCCTGACTTCGCGTCCGCCCGCCGCCCGGCGGTAGTCGCCCTGGCGGGTCTCACGGCCTACGGAATCGCCCTCTTCAGCTACTACGACAACCGGTCACTCGACCACGTCCTACCCTACGTATCCTTGCCGGCCCTGCTGGTGGTCACGATCTGGCTCGCGTTCCTGCTGGCTCCGGAAAGCGCCGTGCCGCTCGCGATCCGCCGCTTCGGTTTCGGCGTCGCTTGCCTGTTCGCCGCACTGCTCGTCAGCGTCGCCTGGCCCTCAGCGGGCCACCGGGCCGAAGATTCGCTCCTGGCCTACGTCGTGCCGGGAGGACCTTCGCTCTCGGACGGTTTCAACCGGCTCTGGGATCCACCGCAGTTCACCGCCGGGGCATCCGACGGCGAGCGTCTGGTCAATCGTTACATGGCCGACCAGGACGAGATCGCGGTGATCACCGTGCCCGACCTCGACGTCGAGATCGTCACCGGCACCGACAAGCCGAACTCCCTGGGCATCACTGATGCCAAGGAGATGAGCTGGGTCTTCGGTCCCCACCGGGAAACCGTCGACGAGGCTGCCGAAAAGCTCGGGGCCAACGACCTGATGCTGCTCGACAACGAGGCCATCGCGGCCTTTGCTTACGTCGAGGCTAATCCCGAGACCGCCCCGGAACTCACCGGTCTGACTTCACCGATCGAACTGGTCCAGCGACGAATCCTCAGCCGGGTCGCCGAGAGCTTCAAGCTGAAGAAGGTGGCGACCAGCCCGTCCGGCCTTACAGTGGTGCGCCTCGTACCCCGCTGATTCGGCGGTCCGTCTTGGTGATGGCGCAGTGAAGCTGCCGCTTTTGTGAGCTCGGGAGATAAATACGAGAAATCGACTATTGCTCCGAAGTTTTCCCTGCAAAACGGCCACTTTTCGCATTGGGAGATAGGATGCACCTTGCCAGCGGAAAAGAATGCTAGAAAGGTCAGTAGGTAAGCTCGCAAAGCCTGTATTATAAACAAAATCAATGCCAGAAAGAGTAGGAGATAGCCAAGAAACGATCTCGCCCCCAATCCGGCTGACGCGATTCACCCCGGCCGGGATGGGCTTCTTGGTCAGGATCAACACAGCTTTAGAGGTCATCCGGGCAGCAACGGTTTGGCCCGCAAGCGCTGAGGCACTCAGGTTTAGCGCCCAGGTCGGGACGATCCACTACTCGACCCTCTTGGAAGGAAATCGATTGTCGATTTTGGAAGCCAAGAGAGCCGTCCATGGGACCTTGGATGCTCAAACTCAAGCCGAGATTGAACTCGTGAACTATGTCGATGCGATCAGGCTGATTGACGA
Source organism: Solirubrobacterales bacterium (assembly GCA_038256675.1). Classification (GTDB taxonomy): domain Bacteria; phylum Actinomycetota; class Thermoleophilia; order Solirubrobacterales; family 70-9; genus 67-14. Next base: position 16,509 of record JBBSKC010000025.1, read on the forward strand.
TCGATTGGAATCGGACGGACTTGCGATCACAGAGGAACTCTTTCTATCGGTTCACCTTGAGATGACGAAAGGGCTGGGCACTTCAGCCGGACCGTTCACGCCTCATCATGAAGGTGCCTGGAGAGACGGGGAGGCCGCCGTAATTGACCCTGTGAGTCGTCGGGTGATCCATGAAGGCTGCCCGCAGCAAGAAGTCCAACCTCGAATGCTTGGGTTGGTGCGCTGGATCAATGACGTTGAAGGCAGGCCGGATGAGTGGCCGCAGCATGTAGTCGCAGGATTGGTTCACCACGTAATCACCGATGTACATCCATTCGCGGATGGGAACGGACGTGTGGCCCGCCTCTTCACCAGTGCTGTTCTTTTGCGTCATGACTTGACGCCAGGGAACATGTTCAACTTCGACCGGTTCTACGGAACAGACCGCGACAGGTACTTGAGTTCACTGAGAAGTTTCCAGGCTGGACACGGGAATCACGAGGAATGGATGAACTATTTCCTCGAAGGAATGGCAGAGGAGTATGAGCGGGTCAGGGGTGAAGTCAGCCGCTTGCACGAGATTGGCTCTACCCGTGGGGGGGAACGTGTTCAACTCTCGGATGGACAACAAAGAGCCCTCTCGACTTTGGCGATAGAAGGCGTCAAAGAGTTCAGCCGACGAGACTACGAAGAGGTGGCACAGGTTGCACAATCCACCGCGGGGAGTGACTTGAAGACCCTTGCTGACAGCGGAGTCCTGGATCGAATCGGCTCGGGTCCCACTAGCCGCTATCGATTCTCTTCCTCTGTGGTTGGTAACCCTTGGAGCCGAGGCGATAGGGGTCCGAAAAGAAAATGGACCGATGAGCGAATCGAGCGCGAGCTAGGAGAACTTGTTGGCGACGGTGGTTCATTTCCCACCGTGCGGGAATTCAAAGATGCGGGAAAATGGAGTCTCTACCAGGCAATACAGAAATACGGTGGCTCAAAGGAATGGTCTCGAAAGCTTGGGCTCAGTTAGCTGAGTCTGGCGACGTACTTCCGTGACTTCAGGATGCCGTTGCGGTGCAGGATGAGGCGGAAGCCGGCCCAGAGGGTCTTGAGGCCGTAGACGACGCCGGTCTGGAAACCGACCGAAGACATGTCGTCGAAGTAGCGGCAGCGGGCCGGAACTTCAGCGATGCGGAAGTCCATGTGCGAGGCCTGCATCAGCAGTTCGGAATCGAAGACGAAGTCGAGCGAATTGCGAAGGAAAGGAACCTCGAGCAGCAGCTCGCGTGAGTAGGCCCGGTAGCCGGTGTGGGCCTCGGTCAGGTTGGTCCCCATGATCCGGTTTTCGATGATCGTCAGGAAACGGTTGGCGTAGAACTTCCACTGCGGCATGCCGGCTTCGATCGCCCAACCGGGAACCGCGAGGCGGGATCCGAGGACCAGGTCGGCTTCGCCGTTGACTATCGGGTCGACCATGCTCGGGATCAGGCTTGGTTCGTACTGGCCGTCCGGGTGGAGCATCACGACCACGTCGGCGCCACGGCGGAGTGCCTCGAGGTAACAGGTCTTCTGGTTGCCGCCGTAGCCGACCTGATGGGGATGCCAGATCAGGGTCAGGGGAAGTTCGCCGGCCAGTTCGACCGTGCGGTCGGTCGAAGAATCGTCGACCAGGATGATCTCGTCGACTTCGTCCTGGGGGATCTCGGCAAAAGTGCGCTCGAGGGTCGCGGCAGCCTGCCGGGCGGGCATGACCACGATCACTTTTTTGGAAGTTCGTTCAGACACGGTAGGCCTCTACATATACGGAACCGGAGCGCCGGAGGGCGATCTCGGCGGCGGTGAAGGCTAGCGCCACGGGGAAGAGAATCACGCCCGCCGCGATCGCTGCAGCGCGCCTCGCTGGGCGGATTTCGATTCGCCGTGCGGACTTGCGGCGGAGTGACTGGTAGAGATCGAGCCCGCCGGGCAGCTTGCCGACGAGACCGTCGAGCCAGCCGATCACGACCTGACCGGCCCGGGTGCCGGAGACGGGGCCGATGCGGAAGCCGCTCTCTTCGAGGCCGGTGGTCAGGGATCGCCCGGTGAGGTGGACCAGATGCCGCGGCAGGTCGAGGTGCAGCCAGTCGTCGCCAAACGCCGAAGCCTGGAAGCTGCCGTTGTCGGGCACACTGATGATCAGCACTCCGCCCGGGATCAGCAAGCGGGAGGCTTCGAGCACCGTCTCCCGGGGATTGCCGAGATGTTCGAGCGAATGCCAGAAAAGTATGCCCGCGTACTGGCCTTCGACTTCACTGATCGCCGTGTTCCGGATGTCGGGATGGTCGGATTCACGTTCGAGGCCCGAGGCTTTGCGACCGCGCGCCTTCAGGGCATCGATCAGGGTGCCTTCGCCGGCGCCCACGTCGAGGATCGCGCCGGCCGGCGCGACTTCGTCGATACGCGCGGCCATCGAGGCCCGCGAGCGCCGCAGCACCGCGTCGCCGACCAGGCTGAAGCGCTGCCCGGCCTCAGGCCAGTACCAGTCTCCGTAGGCCGCATCGAGCGAGGCCTGGTCGGGCACGGGGTCGGTGGTCCCGGTGCCGCAGCGCCCGCAGATCGCGCGGCCGAACGGCCGGGCGGCGTCGTCGAGCGTGTATCCGCACCAGACGCAGACCGAGGCGGACTCGCCCTGCCAGTCGGGGGCGGTTGTCAACGGATCGGTTCCCGGCAGATGGCGATGACATCGAGCGATCCGTCGAGGTCTTCATCGCCGAGGTGGAAATCATCCGGAGTGATGTGCGCGGCGCGCGGGTCATCGTCCTTGCGGAAGCGGCTGAGCAGCGAGTCGTAGAGCCGCTGGCGCATCTTCATCGGGACCGCCCGGCGGAATCGCAGTGGGTCGAAGCGCAGCATGCGGTCGAGCGTGGCCCGTTCTTCGTCGAAGATCTCCATGTAAGCCGGGGACCCGAAGATCCCCTTGATCTCGACCCGGGCAAAGTTCTCCTGGCAGAGCGCACGCAACTCATTCGCGTCGAACTCGATGAAATGAAAGGGATCGATGATCTCGTCCGGCCGGCCGAAGGTCAGCCGGTTGGGCGTCACGAAGACGGCGGTGCCGCCGGGGTCAAGCACCTTCGCGACTTCGGCGAGGACGGTCTCGGGATCGGGCACGTGCTCGAGCGAGTGGACCGAGAGCACCGACGAGAATTCTTCATCGGCAAATGGCAGGTGCCGCATGTCGGCGGCGATCGTCTCGCGCCCCTGGCCTTCGAGTGCCCCGGGGTCGATGTCGACGCCGATCGTCTGGCGGGGTTCGAGAAGGTGGTAGCTGTGGCCAACTCCGCAGCCGAGGTCGAGCACCCGGTCGGGGCCGAATTCGGGTTCGGCGAGGGAGTAGGCGGCGACGTGGCGCTGCCACGTCGGATTGAAACCCCCATCGGGAGTGACCACGCGTTCGCCGGTGACCTTCACCGCGGAGAGGTCGCTCTGGTTCTGGGGCGGAGTGAAGTGAGCCGGACGCGCATCGGCCAATCTTGACAGGGTTATCGCCATGAACGAGGGGGCGACCGATAAACGGGCAGGGCGGCTCCTCTGGGTTGGCCTCGGCCTCTGCGTCGCGGCAGGCCTCTTTATGCGCCTTTCGGTCTACGGCCAGTCGATCGTCGGCGACGAGCTCTCGACCCTCTGGATCGTCGACAACCATGGTCTCGGCGGCGTGATCAGCTTCGTGTCGGGCGACGGCGAGATCAGCCCACCGTTCTACTTCGTGCTCGCCTGGTTCGCTTCGAAGCTCGGCGGCGCGCCCGAACTCGTGCGGCTGCCGTCACTGCTCGCCGGTTTAGCCAGCCTTCCGCTCTACTTCCTGATCGGGAAGCGCCTCTTTTCACAGAACGCCGGGATCGTTGCTGCTTCCGTCGCGGCGCTCAGCCCCTTCCTCGTCTACTTCTCGGCGAACGGCCGCTCGTACTCGGTGATGATTTTCCTCCTCCTGGTCTCGCTGCTGACGATGCTGATCGCGGCTGAAGACGGGCGCAAACGCTGGTGGGCCGGTTACGCGCTGGCGAGCTGCCTGGCTATGTACACGCACTACACGGCGGCCTTCGTCCTGATTGCCCAGCTCGGCTGGCTCTTGCTCGCGATGCCGCAGGCGCGGCGGGCGGCCCTGATCAGCAACGCCGCTGCCGCGGCGTTCTTCCTGCCCTGGCTGCCGAGCTACTTCGCGGATTCCGATTCACCGACGATCCCGCTTCTCGAAGCGCTCCAGGGGAGCGGTTTCGAAGCCAAACAGACGGCGGTCGAGCAGTTGCTCTTCTGGAAGATCGGATCGGGCGTATGGACCATGGGCGACCGCTGGGACGCGGTCCTGATCGTCGCTGCCGTGTTCGCCGCGACGGTCGTGGTCGTGGTCCGCCTCGCCCGGGGGAGAGAGCTGACCCGGCGGCTCCGGGAGATCGACCCGGCGGTGGTGCTGGTCGCGCTGATCATCCTGAGCACCCCGATCGGAGCCTTGATCCTCGGCCTGTTCAGCACGGATGTCTTCGGAGGGCGGAACCTGGCCGGCAGCTGGGTTGCCCTTCCCCTGGCCGCCGGTGCCCTGATGGCGGCCGCCGGCGCGGCCTGGGGGCTTGTGTGCACGGTCGCCCTGCTCATCGGAGTGGGGTATGCCTCGGTCGAGCTCACCGATTCTTCGAAGACGGAGATCCCCTTTTCGGCCACCGCTGACTACATCGAATCCGAGGCCGAGCCGGGTGATGCCGTGGTCAACCGCTCCCACTTGACCCCCGTGCCGCTGACCCCGCTCGACGCATATCTCGACCCCGGCATCCCGGAGTACCGGATCGGATTGCCGACCAGCGACCCACCGTTCCTCCCGAACACGGTCGAAGTTCCCGACCCCGAACCGATGCTCCGCGAGGCTCTGATGGGCAGCGACCGCATCTTCTTCGTCACGGTCGGCGACCAGACGCCGCCCGAACCGGGCGTACCCTTCGAAGTCGCCGGAAAGCTTCTGCGGATCCCCCGCAACTGGACCGTGGCCTCCCGCCGGATGACGGACGGCATCTACCCGGTAACCGTTACGGTCCTCGAGCGCCAATGAACGAAGTCCAGGAACATTTCGATGACATTGCCGACGAGTACGACGACTCGCTGCCGCCCCACGTCGTCGAGCACTACCTGGCCAAGCGGGTCGCTTATATCGGCGAGCTGATCGATGCCGGCTCGAAGGTGCTCGACGTCGGTTGCGGCACCGGCGTCGTCGCATCAAGGCTGGCCGCACAGGGCTTCGAAGTGACCGGGGTCGACCCTTCGGACGGCATGCTCGAGCACCTCCGCCGCAGCGACCTCCGGGTCACGACGGTTCAGGGCTCGGCCACCGCGCTGCCGTTCGAGGACGGTCAGTTCGACCTGACCATGTGTGTCGCCGTGATGCACCACATCGCACAGCCGCAGGCGGTCCACGAGTCCCTGATCGAGATGACCAGAGTCACCAGACCGGGCGGTCTCGTCCTGGTCTGGGACCACAACCCGCGCAACCCGTATTGGAAAAACCTGATGGCCCGGGTGCCGCAGGACGACGGCTCGGAACGCCTGGTTCCGGAAGCCGAAATCGTCACCGGCCTCACCGACGGCGGCGCGGTTCTGCTCTCGCGCACCCAGCTCGGTTTCGTCCCCGATTTCACCCCGCCCTCGTTGCTTGCTCTCAACGCGAAGGTGGAGCGAGTCGTCGAACGGACCCCGGGGCTGAACCGCCTTTGCGCCCACAACGTCGTCGTCGCCCGGCGCCGATGAGCCGTTATTCCCCGCTCTCGGTTATCTTCCCGAATCCGTGGTAGCCATCGGAAGTGCCATCACCTCGCCGGAAAAGTACGAGAAGTACGCCGTGCCGGGGATCGAATTAGCCAAGGAAGACGACACTCAGGTCCTGAGTTTCGCCAGTTCCGGGACCCTCTTTCGCAGTTACAACCTGATCCTCGACCAGGCCGCGCAGATGGACGACCTTGAGTTCCTGGTGCTGATCCACCAGGACGCCGAGATCATCGATCCCGACTTCATCCCGAAGATCCGCGAGGCGCTTGACGCCCCCGATGTTGCCCTGGTCGGATGTGCCGGCGCGGTCGGCGTGCGCAGCATCGCCTGGTGGGAAGGCGCCGTCACCTGGGCATCGTTCACGCACCATTACGAGGAGCTCGGCGGCGGCGAGATCCCGGCGCTCACCTGGCTGGCTCGCGACACGCCGTCTTACGCGAAGCTCAGCGAAGTCGACATGATCGACGGCTTCGTCATCGGCTTCTCACCGTGGGCGATCCAGAACCTCCGGTTCGACGAGATCACCGGCGGTGCCCTCCACGGTTACGACTTCGACATCAGCCATCAGGCGCGCGACGCCGGCAAGAAGGTCGTCACAGCCGACCTCAAGGTGATCCACCACCACTCGATCGAGCTGATCTCCGACCTCGATACCTGGGTCAACGCCCACATCGAGTTCTCGAAAAAATGGGCGCACATGCTGCCGTCCCCCGAGGGCCCCGATGGAGATTCTTCATGGGAGGACCGGGCCCGTCGCGCGGAAGCCGAAGCTTCAGCCGCCCGGACCCTGGCCGGTGCCGGTCACCTCATCAACGAGTCGATGGAGCGGGAGCTCCAGGAGCTCCAGGCCAGCAAGAGCTGGCAGGTCACCAAGCCGATGCGCGACTTCTCGCGGATCTTCAAGAAGCGCAAGGCGAAGAAGGAAGCAAAGGCGCATCAGGCGTTGAGAGCCGGAAAGTCTCCCAGCGAGAACTAGGGTCTCGCCGCCTGTCTTCCGCGCGAAGCGTGGAAACAGACGTCAGGACCCGATCCTTATATTTTCGGGGTCTTGCGGTCGAGCAGATCTTGTATCTCCTGGCGAGTAAAGATCGGGTTGCCGCGCTGCTTCAGGTTGGAGAGCTTCTCGGCGAGGCCGAGGGCGCTCGACTGGAGCATGCGGCTCATCAGTTCGTCCCGACGGGCTAGCTCAGCGGTCAGGTCGCGGATCGTCGCGGCATCGACGTGCCCGTTCACGAGGTGCGCGACCCGGTTGCCTTCGACCCTTTTCAGCACTTCGTTGTCGTCGTAGGGCGCGATCAGCTCGGCGACCCGGCCGGCCCAGGGGGCGTCGGTCTGCCACAGCAGTCCGAAGCCGAAGAACACAGGGACCGTCGCCAGCTGCAGGTCCGGCCGCCCTTCGATGAAGTCTTCGATCGCGGTGAGTACCCCGTTCTCCGGCCCGCCTTCGTGGTCGGCCGCCCATTCGTAGGGCAGTCCGCCGTCGCTCAGACCCGGGTTGCCCGGGGCGATGGTGCAGTTGTGGCCGAGCGGCTGGCGCTCGTCCTCGGGGATGCGATCCGGCGCGTAATAAGTGTCGCGGCGCTCGTGCGGCCAGCACATGTCATGGAAGAGCAGGAAGGGCAGCGGTCTCTCGCCGGCCATCTCGGCGATCTTTTCGAGCTCTCCGGAGAGCGTGTAGTAGTTGTGGTCGCCGTCGATCACGATCGCGTCGGGCAGCGAGTCGAGGCCTTCCAGGGCACCGACTCCGGTGTCTTCGATCAGTTCAAGCTCGGGCCGTCGCGCCTTCAGGTCGAGCAGGTCGTCGGGCGGCAGCGGTTCGACCGTCGCGACGCTGGCGCCGGACCGGTCGGCCCATTTCAGGAGTTCTTCGGTCAGCTCGCCGCGGAAGGAACCGATCTCGAGCAGGCTGGTCACGCCCGCCGCATCGAGGGTGGGGGTCATGATCTCGATGACGTTGGCCAGCGAGTAGCCCCACTGGAGGGCCTCGGTGACCTGCTCGGACTGTTCGGATTTCGCGGGCACGTTGATCGGGCGAGAGGCTATAGGCTGCGGCCCCTCCAATGACAGCGCAACCAGACAAAGCCGAAATGAAGACCTTCTGGCGCGAACTCCACGCTCGCCATCCGGGCTTCCGGATCGCGGTCACCGAGGATGTCCGGGTCACCTCGATGCATCGGGGCGAGCATTTCGAGCCGAAGTCCGGCCCGTATACCGCCTACCGGGCGATGCGGCTGATGTGGGTCAGCGACGCTTTCTTCGCCCACGTCTGTTACCGGCTCCGCATGAGGCTGCTGGCCCGGGGAGTCCCGTTCTTCCCCCGTCTTCTCCACAAGATTTCGATGATGACCTCGCAGCTCTCGATCGGCGATCCGGTCTACATGCACCCGGGGATCTACATCGCCCACGGCCAGATGGTCATCGACGGCCTGGTCGAGATCAAGTCCGGCACGGTGATCGCGCCCTGGGTTTCGATCGGTCTGGTGGCGGGCAATCATCAAGGGCCGACGATTGGCCACGGCTGTTTCATCGGAACCGGATCTTCGCTCCTCGGGCCCTTCGATGTGGGGGACGAAGCGGTCATCGGATCGGGTGCCGTGGTCACCAGGGACGTACCGCCGGGAGCCATGGTCGTGGGTATTCCCGCCAAACAAGTCGGAAATAAATAGGTACTGCTAGCGTTCCCCACAGCTTCAGGGATCTCAAACCACCAAGGTAGGTATTGAATGGGCCTTTTCTCACGCAAGAATCGAACTGACACCGCCGTCATCGAACGCAGCCCGGTGTCGCCGGAAATCGAAGAGCTCGAGTCTCAGGGAAAGCTCCTCGAGGCCATCGAAGCGATGACCGAGATCAATCGCACCCAGCGTGACCCGAACGTCGAGCGTGAGCTCCGCCGGATCCGCCACCTCGCCGGCATCCAACTGATCGAGAACGCTCCGGAGGACCCGCAGTACCCGGAGCCGACGGCAACGGTTCCGGCCCGCGGCGAGCAGTCCCGTTGCCCGGAGTGCTCCCCGAACGATCTCACCCCTGAGCTGGTCCGGGCCTCCTTCCTCGAGGCCGGCTGCCTGCTGGTCCGCGACGTGATGGATGACGACAAGGCCCTGCAGCTCGCCGCTGACATCGATCACTCCTTTGAGGTTCGTCTCCAGCGCGGCGGGGAGAATCCAGATCCGGACGGCTTCTACGACGAGATGCAGCCGGAAGATCCCTTCAGTATCCCCGAACGGGAATGGGTCGAAGAGGGCGGTGGCGTCCTTGCCGCGGATTCGCCCAAGTTGCTATTCGACATGCTCGACACCTTCGAGAAGGCCAACCTGCGCAAGGTGATCGAGTCCTACCTCGGCGAGCGGGTTGCGGTCTCCGCCCAGAAGTGCACGCTGCGCAAGTCCACTCCGGACGTCGCCGGCGGTTGGCACCAGGACGGCAAGTTCATGGGTGCCGACGTCCGGTCGTTGAACGTGTGGCTCGCACTCTCGCGCTGCGGTGACGTCGCCCCGAGCATGGACGTCGTTCCGGTCCGGCTCGAGGAGTTCGCCGAGATCGGCGGCCCGGGCACCTGGCTCGATTTCCAGATCTCCGACGACACCGCTAACAAGCTCGCTGGCGACATCGGCGTCGTCCGGCCGATCTTCAACCCGGGTGATGCTTTGCTTTTCGACAGCATGTTCCTCCACCAGACCGGTTCCGACCCGAGCATGCCGAACAACCGTTACGCGATCGAGAGCTGGTTCTTCGGACCTTCGTCCTATCCGGAGAACTACGTCCCGATAGCTTTCTGATTCCATGTTGTTCTCGGGGAGCAAGAAGAAGCGGGCCGAACTCTTCGATTCGATCGACGGACTCTCTGCCGAGAACCGGTCCGGCCGGTCGGCGGACAACGACCGTGAGCTGCGCCGCCTGCGCCACCTGGCCGGCATCGAGATGGTCAAGGCCGCTTCCCGCGTGCCGTCCGGGCCCGAGCCGGCAGCCGTGCCGCCGCCTCGCAATCCCGAGTCGAAGCTGGCCGAGATCAGCCCGGAGGAGCTGACCCCGGAGCTTCTGCGTGCCGCGATCCTCGACAGCGGCTGCCTGCTCGTACGCGGCGTGATGGATGAGGAACAAGCGGCGGGACTCGCGGACGACATCGAACGTTCCTTCGCGGTCCGCACCGAACTTAAAGGTTCCGACCGTTCCGATCCCGACGGCTTCTACGACGAGCTGGTCCCGGAGCCGCCTTACGAAGTCCAGAAGCGCGACTGGATCGAAGAGGGCGGCGGCGTGCTGGCGACCGACTCGCCGAGGATGTTCTTCGACATGCTCGACTGCTTCGAGCAGGCGAACCTGCTGAACGTCATCGAGCAGTACCTGGGCGAACGGCCCACCGTCTCCGCCGACAAGTGCACCCTGCGAAAGGCCACCCCCGACGTGGTCGGAGCCTGGCACCAGGACGGCAAATTCATGGGCGACGACATCCGGGCGATGAACGTCTGGCTGGCCCTTTCGCATTGCGGCGGTGACAACACGGCCCCTGGCATGGACCTGGTCCCGCACCGGCTCGACGGCCACGTCGCGGCCGGCACCGAAGGCACCTTCTTCCCCTCGCAGGTTTCCCAGGCGGTGGCCGAAGAGGCCGCCGGTGAATTCGGGGTCGTGAACCCCACTTTCGCGCCCGGCGACGCCCTGCTCTTCGATGACCTTTTCCTTCATCAGACCGGCGGCAAGCCGGGCCTGACCGAGCCGCGTTACGCCATCGAAAGCTGGTTCTTCGGGCCTTCGGCTTTCCCCGAGATCTACGTACCGCTGGCTGCATAGGGCTTACGCGGTGGGAAGTCGCCGGTCGGCCACCGGATGGATCACGGAACACCGGACCGCTCTGCTCCTCGGGTTCATCGTCGTCGCCGGTGCGGCGCTCCGCATCTGGGAGGCGACGTTCTCGGTCACCGGGGATGAGGTCTCGACGCTCTACATCGTCCGGAACAACGGCCTCTTCGACACGATCAGGGAGGTCAGCGGCGACGCCGAGATAACGCCGCCGCTCAACTTCCTGCTCACCTGGTTCGCCGTGCGGCTGAACGATGCCCCCGAGATGGTGCGGCTGCCGGCCTTGATCAGCGGCATCGTCTCGATCCCCCTCGTCTTCTGGCTCGGCAAAAAGACGATCGGCGAGCGGGCCGGGCTGATCGGTGGGGCGATCCTGGCGCTCAGTCCGTTCATGATCTTCTTCTCGGGAAACGGTCGTGCCTACACGCTGATGATCATGTTGCTGGCCGGCTCGACGATCGCGATGCTGATCGCCGACGAGACCGGCCGCGCCCGCTGGTGGGTCGCCTACGGAGCTCTGAGCTGCCTCGCGATGTACAGCCATTACACGGCCTTCTTCATCCTCGCCGCCCAACTGGTCTGGCTGCTCTTCATGCGGCCGGGGTCCCGGCTGCCGGCCCTGCTCGCCAGTGCGGGCGCAGCGGTCTTCTTCCTCCCCTGGATCTCCGGCCTCCGCAGCGACCTCGACTCGCCGACGACCGAGGTCCTCGAGGCCCTGCAGGGGACAGGTTTCGAGGCGAAGCGGATCGCGGTCGAAGGGTGGGCGTTCGGTCATCCCTTCATCGACCCGGCCAAATTGCCCGGCACCGCCACGATGGTGGTCATCACCGCGGGTCTGGTCGTGGCCACGGTGCTCACGGTCATCGCGCTCCGGCGCGGCGCTTACCACCCCCCCGGCAACCCGGCGGCCGACGCGGGCCGGGAGCGCTGGCTCGGCATCCCCGCCGGACTGCTGCTCGTCCTGCTGATCTCGCTGGCGACGCCGGTCGGCGAGCTGTTGCTGGGCCTCGCCGGTACCAACCTCTTTGGCGCCCGCAACATGGCGCCTTCCTGGTACGGCTTTGCATTGTTGATCGGCGCGGTCCTGGCGATTCCGCGCGGCCGCGCGGCGCTCGCCTGCACGGTGGTCGTGATCGGCGGGTACGCCTACGCCGCTTTCGACCTGGTGAAACCGGAATCGCGACCGGTCGATTTCAAGGGTCCGGCCAAGGTGATCGATAGGGAAGCGGGACCCGGTGACGTGGTCATCGACGTGCTTGCGGCGCTTTCGACTCCGGTCCCCCTCACCCCTCTGGACATCCACCTGGAGAAGACGCTGAACGTCCACAACCTGAATCTGCCGCAGGGCCCGCCGCCGTTCCTTGCCTCGACGTCGCAACCGATCCCGCCGTACCTCGAATTTCCGCAGGCCTTTCGCGAGGCGAAGGGGCACCAGGTGTTCATGCTGGTGCCGGACATCCTGACCATCGAGGATTCCGCCGAGAGCGGAAAGAAGCTCAAGGAGGCGAAGATCGAAGGCACCCGGTTCTTCCTGCCGGAGTCGGCGACGATCACCGACAAGCAGACCTTCGCCGGCTACCTGCCGTCGGTCCTCTACACGATTGACGTCGGCTAGCCGGCTTTCAGCCAGCCGGCGGGCGGAAACGGGTGGTGAAGATGAACTGGATCATCCGCAAGCCGAGCAGCACGGCTTTGATCGGGTGCCCGGTCACGGAAGAGGTGCCGACCCGCGGCAGGTAGTTCACCGGGACCTCGACGAACCGGCGACCGGAGTTGATCGCCAGCAGCATCATCTCGGGTCCGGCGTGGCTGCCACCGACCGACATCTCGTCGGCCATCCACCGCGCCGTGTCCTTCCGCATCAGCCGGTAGGTGCAGCCGACATCGCTCAGGTGGCTGGTGTTGAAGAGGACTTCGACCATCTTGGCGACCGCCCAGTTCCCCCACTTGAGGAACCAGCCCATGTTGGCGCCGTCCCAGATCATCTCGCGCGTCGTCCTGGTGCCCAGAACCACGTCGCAGTCGCTGCTGTAGGCCAGCAGCTTGATCACGTCTTTGGCGAGGAAGGTTCCGTCGGGTTCAGCCAGCACGATCAGGTCGCCCTCGGCATCCTTCAGGCCGCGGCGCACCGCGTGCCCGTAACCCTGCCGGGTCTCGAAGACCTGGCGGGCGTCGGTCAGCCCGACCTCCTCCTCGGTCCCCTTGGCCGCGTTGTTGTTGACCACGAGTACCTCGTCGACCACGCCGGTGGCGAAGAAGTCATCGATGACGCCACGAATCGAATCGCGTTCGTTGTAGGTCATCAGAACGACTGACACGGTTTCTCCGGACCACATGCGACGCGATCCTAACGAGGAGCCGGGGACTTACCGGGTCCGGACCATAGAATCGGGCGCCGATGTCCCAGATGCCAGAGATACTGGAGCACCCCGAACACCCGCTGTCCGCATGGTTCGACGACCACAGGGCCGAGCGGCAGGAGTTCCGCGACCGCGCCGATCCGGTCGCCGGCCGCGAGCGGGCGCGGGCGGTCATCACGATGGTTCACAACGAGTCCTTTTTCCTGCCGGTCTGGCTGAAGTACTACTCGCGGTTCTTCTCCCCTAAGGACATCTACGTCCTCGACAACGAAAGCGACGACGGCTCGACCGCGGACCCTGCCGGTAATTATCAGCGCGAGACCGTGGTGATGGACCGGGTCGACCACACCTGGATGGTCCAGACGATCGAAGAGAAGCAGCGCGAACTCTTCGACCAGGGGTACGAAGTCATCCTGGTGACCGACGTTGACGAGCTCGTCGTGCCGGACCCGAGGCTGGGCGACCTCGGTGATTACATGGACACGTTGATCGAACCTTTCGTCTCCTGCATGGGATACGAGCTGATCCACCTCCCGGACCGGGAGGCTCCGCTGGATCCGGACCGTCCGATCGTCGAGCAGCGCGGGTACTGGACCGAGAACGCCGCCTACAACAAGTCGGCGCTGGCGACCGAGCCGTCACGGTGGGAGCCGGGCTTCCACCGCCGCATCGACAAGCACTTCCGGGGTGACCC
>JBBSKC010000026.1:0-30061 GCA_038256675.1 Solirubrobacterales bacterium
CATGGGCGTCAAGGTCGATCGCGGCATGACCCTCGACGGCCTCGGCAAGTACCTCAAGCAGAAGATCACCAAGGCCCCCGGCCCGACCGCCGACATCGTCCAGATCCTCAAGGACACCAAGACCGACGTTCTCGTCTGTTATTTGCCGGTCGGATCCGAAGACGCCGTCAAGTGGTACGTCGAACAGGCGATCAGTGCGGGCGTCGGCTTCGTCAACTGCCTGCCCGTCTTCATCGCCAGCGAGGATTACTGGGACGGCCGCTTCAAGGACGCCGGCCTGCCGATCATCGGTGACGACATCAAGTCACAGGTCGGCGCGACCATCGTCCACCGGCAGCTCGCCCGCCTCTTCCACGAGCGTGGGGTTGTGCTCGAGCACACTTCGCAGCTCAACGTCGGCGGCAACATGGACTTCTTCAACATGCTCGAGCGCGAGCGTCTCGACTCGAAGAAGATCTCCAAGACCAACGCCGTGACCTCGGTCATGGGTCTCGAGCTGGACCCCAAGGACGTACACGTCGGCCCTTCGGACTACGTGCCGTGGCTGACCGACCGTAAGTGGGCCCACATCCGCCTCGAAGGCAAGTCCTTCGGTGACGTCCCGCTGACCGTCGAGCTCAAGCTCGAGGTCTGGGACTCGCCGAACTCGGCCGGTGTCGTGATCGACGCCGTGCGCATGATCAAGCTGGCCTTGAACAACGGCATCGCCGGGCAACTCGATGGACCTTCGTCCTACCTGATGAAGTCGCCGCACAACCAGCGCCCGGACGCCGACGCCCGTGAGGACACCGAGTCCTTCATCGAGGCGAACAAGCTCGGCAAGACTGCGATCGGTGGCACCAGGCCGGTCGCCGAAGTCACAGAGGAAAGCAAGTCCGAGGCCTGATTCCCGGGCTGACGATCGGTAAAGCCTGGACACAGACGCCCGCCTTCCGGCGGGCGTCTTTTATTTGAGGATCAATGAAACCACTCTCGATAATCCAGTTCACTCCATTCCCTCGCGAACGGGCCGGTGGAGTCAACGGCTACGTCGGCCGCGTCGCCGAAGGGCTGGCCGAACGCGGCCACTCCGTCCTGCTTGCGGCCCCCGGTGGCGGGCGCGAGGCCGTTCAGCGGACCAAGCGGGATATCGCCGGACTTGCCGACAAACCGGGTTCACTGCTCCAGCCGGGCGAGGCGCCGAAGGTGCTTTCACTCGGAGGGGTTTCGCTGCCCCGCGGTTCGCGCAAGCGACAGGCACCGGCCTCGGTTGATGTCGGGAACAGAGTGGAGGCCCTGCTCGGCCAGGCGGAGATCGACCTGGTGCACGTTCACGACCCTTTCCTTCCGAACTTTTCTTCGACCGCGCTGCGGCATTCGTTCTCCCTCAATGTCGGCACCTTCCACGAAACGGCCGAGCGGCCCTTCGCGACCCAGGTTGCCCGGCCCCTGCTCGAGATCTTCTTCGGCCGGCTTGACGCGCGCACGGCGTCGTCGCGTGCTTCGGCCAAGCTGCTCAACCGGTACTTCCCCGGCGCCTATGATCTGACTCCACCCGGAGTCGATCCGGTCAAGCCGTCGCAGGAAAAAGGCGACCCGCTCCGGATCGCGTTCTCGGACGAAGAGGAGAAGGGCGCTCTTCGGCTGTTCCTCCGGGCACTGCGCCGCCTGCCGAAGGACCTCGACTGGACGGCGACGATTCACTCGAACGACCCGGGCGAAGTCGTCATCCGGATCTCGAAGACGATCCGTGACCGGATCAAGGTGATCGGCCCGGAGCAGGCCAGCCTGGCCGAACTGCTTTCTTCGAGCCATGTCTTCTGTGCCGCCTCTGGAGGTCCCAGCCCGGACCCGGCCGCGGTCCGCCAGGCGCTCGCGTCCGGCGCAGTACCGGTCGCTTCGACCATCGGGCGCTACACCGAGCTGATCGGCGACGGCCAGCGCGGCCTGCTCTTCCCGGTGGGCGATCCGGTCACGATGGCCGGTCAGATCGCGCGTCTCGGCGGAAACCGCAGTCTGATGGCCAGCCTGAAGGCGGCCTCTGGATCCGGTCCGGCGATCGAGACCTGGTCCGAAGTCGTCGACGGTTTCGAAGAGCTCTATGGCAGGCTCGCCGCCCGCCGCCACGACCCGACCGGGAACGCGGCGCTCCGGAAGATCTTGAAGGACCGGCCGCTGATCGACATCGACATCCACATGCACACCGATCATTCGTCCGATTGCGCAACTCCGGTCGAGGTGCTGATCGAGACTGCCCGCGACCGCGGGTTCGGCGCGATCGCGATCACCGACCACAACGAAGTCTCGGGCGCACACGCCGCCGCTGAGGTCGCTGAGTCGATGGACGACTTCAAGATCATCATCGCCGAGGAAGTCATGACCAAAGGCCAGGGCGAGGTGATCGGTCTCTTCATCAAGGAGAAGATCGAGAAAGGCATGACGATGGCCGAGACGATCAAGGAGATCAAAAGACAGGGCGGCCTCGTCTACGTGCCCCACCCGTTCGACCGCATGCACTCCGTTCCCGACTACGAGAACCTGCTCGACATGGTCGAGGACATCGACCTGATGGAAGTCTTCAACCCGCGGGTGGCGATCACTTCTTTCAACGAAGAGGCCGAGCGGTTTGCCCGGAAGTACAACATCATCCCGGCCGCCGGTTCCGACAACCACGTCGCCCAGGGACTCGGCTCGGTCCGGGTGCGTCTCCACGACTTCGACGGTCCGGAGGAGTTTCTCGAGTCGATGCGTGACGCCGAGATCGCCCGGCGCCACAAGAACCTGGTCTACGTCCAGGCCCTCAAGTTCCTGCAGACCACCGGACGGCCGAAGGCCGCGAAACGGTCGGTCAGCGGAGCCCGGGCGGTCAAGGGCGGCAAGCAGCGCCGGCGCGGAACGAAGCGGGCTTCCGGCAAGGGCTGATGCAGGGCGAGGCCGATAAAGGATCGCCACGCGATCTGTCAAAGATAGAGGCAGCGATGCCGTCAACCGATAACGAGATCAGAGAGAAGTACCTGGAGAAAGCGATCCGGGAACTCAACCAGTTGAGCCGCGACCTCTCCGACTGCGAAGCGTGTACCCGGACCAAGGTCATGCCGGTGCTCGGCTCCGGTCATCCCCAGGCCGACATCTTCCTGCTCAAGTACGCGCCGACCGTCTCCGAGATCGAGGAGGGGGTCGCTTTCTACGGCCGGCCGGGGAACGCCCTGATGAAAAGTTTCAAGCGGTTGAACATCGATCCGACCGTCGTCTACGGCACGGTGTGCGCCAAGTGCCCGGTCGAGGATCCCGCCGACGCCGACGCCGAATGCATCGCCCGGGTGGCCGACGAGTTCAACATCGTCCAGCCGAAGATCATCGTGATCATGGGCGAAGACGCGCTCGGCATTCTCAACGGTCTCGGCGTCCCCCTCTCCCGGGCGGTCGAACCCCGCGACGGCGAGATCCAGGCTTTCACGCCGGCCTGTGACGCTCTGTTCGTTCCCGAGCTCGACGAAGCGCTCGACGAAGAAGGCGCCAAACGCCGTTTCTGGCGGGCCTTCCGCACGCTCGGCCGCTGGCACGACGACCTGCCCCCGTATTGAGCCGCACCGTCGCTAGCGTTCCCGTCGTGGACGGTGAACTCAAAAGCGGGAACGGGCTGGCGACTTGGTCGCTCATCCTCGGCATCGCCGCCTTTGTCAGTTTCCTGGCGCTGGTGATCGGACTCGCCCTGAACCAGCCGTGGCTGATGGACAACGGCAACGGCAGCTGGCTGATCCTGCCGTTTCTCGCCCTGTTCGGTGGTGGCACAGCCGCCCTGCTCGGGGCGTTCGGCTGGCGGGACGTGCGGCAGGCCCGTACCGTCGACGGACTGCGAGGGGCTCAGGTCGGGCTGGTGCTGGGAGGAATCGCCGCGAGCGCAATGATCCTCTCCGGCATCGGACTGGTGGTTATCTTCCTGATCATGATGCTCGCGTTCCCGAACGGAGCCTGACGGCTTCTCCGTGTTGCCTAGGCAATCGCGCCGCGGTTCACGATGGCCCATGCCCAGCCCGCGAAGAGGACCGCCGGGACCAGATAGACCGCCAGGTTGTCCGGTCTCGACCAGAAGCGCTTGAGTGAGAACCGGGTGAAGATCACCGCCAGGCCGAGGCCGATGAGCCCGGCTGCGGCGAACACCCAGAAGGCATTGAGCTCTAGGAACGCGAGGTCACCCGAAGAAGCCAGTGCGAAGGCCCTCGTGCCCCCGCAAAAGGGGCACGGCATGCCGGTGGCCATCAGGAACGGACAGGTCGCGGTGATCCAGTCGGTGGCACCGGATCCGGAGTACACGAGGCCGATCAGGAACGGCGATGTGCCAGCGACGATCAGCAGGATCCCCGTGCGGAGGTCCCCCAGGCCAGATGCCGATGCGGAGGGCGGGTTGAGCGTCGGGCTTTTCGATGTGGCCACGCGTCAATCGTATGACCCTGATCGCGGGTCCGCGAGCCGGCAGCACGGAGAGGTCTTGGGTGAGCCAGTAGTTCCACATATACTCGAAACACCCGGCCGGTTGTGGCGGGCTCAGTCGTCTCGTCCGAATTCCAACCTGGGAGAGCAGCAATGAACGACGTTCCCGATCCGCCCGATCCTCCTCAGCCGCCAGCAACTCCGCCACCTGTACCGCCGCAGCAACCGGCAGCGACGCCCCCGCCCATGCCCCCGACCGCGACTGCTCCGCCTGCCGGAGCAGCCCCCGCTCAGGTTGCCCCCAAGCCGGACAAGTCCGGCAAAGCCGTCGCTTCGATGGTCCTCGGGATCGTCGGCCTGGTGCTCCTCTTCTGTGGCTGGATCTTCCTGGAGATCCCGAGCCTCATCCTCGGCATCCTGGCGATCATCTTCGGCCACCTCGGAAAGCAGGAAATTGCCGAGCGCCCCGGTCTCGGAGGCGAAAGCGAAGCCAAGGCCGGCTTCATCATGGGCATCATCTGCACCGTCCTGGCCGGACTCTGGTTCGTCTTCATCGTCGTTGCGGCAGCTGTCGGCTGATCTGACGGGTCGTTCTTCGGGGAGTATTGAGGCAGGAGCTTCCCGATGACCGAGCCTTCTCCAACCCAGTACATACCACCCGAGGAGCCGCAGCGGGAGGCCATTCAGCCCGCCACCCCGGGTCCGCCGGGTGCCGGCGGCAGCAACACGAGTGGCACGGCGATCGCCGCGCTGGTCCTCGGGATCTGCGGTCTGGTCCTCTGCCCACCCGTGCTCAGCATTCCGGCGATCGTCTTCGGCGCTCTCGCGATGCGCGACACCGGCCGGGATCCGGCGCTCGAGGGCCGGGGAATGGCGATCGCGGGCTTCGTCACGGGGATCGTCGGCACGGCACTCGGCCTGATCCTGATCATCCTCGTGATCGCGTTCGGAATCGCGGCGGAGCAGGAGTCATTCGACAACGACCGTTACTACGGCCCCGGCATCGGCCCCGAGTACAACCTCGACTGACCCTCAGTCGGTCCACCGCTGAGCGGCCAGGCGTTTCAGGCGGGAGCCGCGGCGCGCGCGAGTTCGGTCATCGGCTCGAGCTTGGCCGAGGCGAGGCCCCGGACCACGATCGTGTCGAGCGCGGAGTACTTCGCGAGCGATTCCTGTGCTTCGTCACGATCGGCCGCGGCCACGCCGACCGTTCCCTCGGGTTCTCCGAGGCGGTCGAAATGGTCGCGGTAGCCCTTGTGCAGGTCGCGGTAGAAGGACTCTTCCTTGGCCAGGCGGTCGGCGGCGTCGTCCCCGACTGCGGTCCTGACGTAACCGAAGATAGGTGGCGTTTCGACCCCGGCCTCGGCGGCACCTGATTCGACGTTCTCGCGGGCGTCGGCGGCGAACCCGGGGGTCATCCAGTTGAAGAAGGCTCCGTCGAAGGAGGATCCGGCCAAGGCGCACATCTTCGGGCCCATCGCGGCCATCACGATCCGGATGCCCGGCAGGCTCTTACGGAGCGCCGGCAGGCCCTCCTTCATCGCGGTCAGCGGCTTCTTGCTGAAGCCGGCGCCGACACCGATCCAAAGACGGTGGTGGTCGAGGCCGAGCCGGTCGATGTCGGCGGCGATCTCTTCGGGCGACTGGCGGTCGAGGGAGATCACGGCGACGCCGAGGTCGATCGAGTCGGTGACCTTGGCGAATTCGGCCAGCGTCTCGAGGCCCTTCGCGCCGGGGTGGTCGTTCGCCCAGATCGAGCTGTAGCCGGCTTCTTCGCAGGTCTTGGCCAGCGGTCCGCAGACTTCGATGGGGAATCCGGCGGCGACGCCGAACGCGCGTTTTTGTGCCGGCCTACTCACGGACGTTCCCGTCGCGGTCGCGTTTGACGAGCGGGCCGACCAGGTCGAACTGGGCGACACACTCGATGTGCGGGGTCTGGGGAAACATGTCGACTGGTCTCACGCGGTTCAGTTTATATCCGGCTTCGACCAGCTGGGCGGCGTTCGGGGCGAGCGTGGTCGGGTTGCAGGAGATGTAGACGATGCGGCGGGCTTCGCACTCGATCAGGCGACGGACGATCTTCGCCGACAGACCGGCGCGCGGTGGGTCGATCGTGATCACGTCCGGTTTGCCGGCTTCTTCGATCAGGGGGCCGAGGCCGGTACGGGCGTTCGCGGCAACGAACTTTGCGTTCGTGATGTTGTTCTGGATCGCGTTCCGCTTGGCGTTCTTGATCGCGTCGGAGACGATTTCGAGGCCCCAGACCTGCTTGGCCTGGGAGGCCATGCTGAGACCGATTGTGCCGACCCCGCAGTAGAGGTCGAACAGCGTCTCGGCTCCGCTCAGGCCGGCGAATTCGGCCGCGACCCCGTAGAGCTTCTCGGCCATGAGCGTGTTGGTCTGGAAGAACGAGTCGTGCGAGAGCTGGAGGTTGAGGTCGAAGATCTTCTCGCGCAGAAACTCCTCGCCGAGCACGCCGGTTGGTCCGGTGGTGCCACCCGAAGGTCCGTCGATCGTCGTGTGAAGGTCGACGGGGGGTTTGGGGAAGTTGGCGAGCGAGGTGACCAGGCGGGTCTGCACCTGTCCGGTGCGCATACCTTCACGCACGACGAGATTGCGCAGGACACCGCGGTGGTCGTGCGGGTCGTAGGCGGTGAGGCCTTCGCCTTTGGCCCACTCGAGCACGTCGTTCTTGGCCCGGTTCGTGGCCTCGGACGAGAGCCGGCAGTCCTCGATATCGAGGACCTGATCCCAGCGGCCACGGGGATGGAAGCCCAGCACGAGCTGGCCTTCCTGCTCGCCGAACGAATATTCGACCTTGTTGCGGTAACGCCACTGCTCGACTGCCGGCACGATCGGGTCGAGCGAGAAACCTTCGAGGTGACCGATCCGGGACAGGGCACCGGTGATCTGCTCTTCCTTGAACTCGAGCTGCTTCTCGTAAGGCAGGGCTTGCCAGGGGGCACCGGGGCAGGCTTCGTCCTGGTGGATGTCGGTGTCGGCAAGCCGATCGGGGCTGGGGGTGATCATCTCGATCGCATTCGCCTCGGCGTAACCCTTCTTCGACTTGGTCGCCACGGCGCGGACCTTGTCGCCGGGCAGGCCGCCATTGATGAAAACGACATAACCGTCGCGCCGCGCGATGCCGCGCCCGCCGTAGGCCAGCGTCTCGATTTCGGCGTCGAATTCCTCGCCTCGCCTGACCCTGCCGCCCGCGGGGGCGCCGGTTCCG
Source organism: Solirubrobacterales bacterium (assembly GCA_038256675.1). Classification (GTDB taxonomy): domain Bacteria; phylum Actinomycetota; class Thermoleophilia; order Solirubrobacterales; family 70-9; genus 67-14. The sequence goes on from JBBSKC010000026.1 coordinate 7,643, forward strand.
GCCGATTCTCCTGCTGTATCCGTTGCAGACATTGAAGCTCCACTATCTCAGGCAAAGCGCGGGGCTAGTATCCCGCCCTTGCCTGATCAGGCCGTGAGGCACTACATAACGGGAGAAGAGATCTCCGGAGGCCGCCTCGTGGGGTTGCTCGATCGTGCGCTGGAACTACAGGCCGGCCGACCGGACGAAGGCTCGAAGGTCCTTGCCGGCAAGTCGGTTGCGCTGATCTTCGAGCGGCCCTCGACCAGGACCAGGGTCTCTTTCGAAGTCGGGGTCAACGAGCTCGGTGCCAGCCCGATCGTGCTGCGCGGTGACGAGATGCAGCTTTCCCGGGGCGAGTCGGTAGAAGACACGGCCCGGGTGATGTCGCGGTTCGTCGACGCGATCGTGATCCGCTCCGGTTCTCACAGCAACGTGGTCAAACTGGGCGAAAACGCGACCGTTCCGGTGGTCAACGCTCTCACGCCGATGTTCCATCCCTGCCAGGCGCTGGCCGACCTGATGACCCTGAAGGCCGGGTTCGGCGAACTCGACGGACTGAAGATCGCCTACGTCGGCGACGGCAACAACGTCGCCCGTTCACTCGCCGTGGCCGGCCATCTGGTCGGCGTCGAGGTGGCGGTTGCCGCGCCCGACGGTTACCAGCTCGAATCGGCAGGACACGCGGTCCTGACCGATGACCCGCTCGAGGCGGTCCACGGGGCTGACGCGATCTATGGCGACGTCTGGGTGAGCATGGGGGACGAAGAGACGGCCGACCAGCGGCGGCGTGATCTCGGCCCCTACATAATCGACTCGAAGCTGCTCGATGCGGCGAAGCCGGAAGCGATCGTCATGCACTGCCTGCCGGCCCATCCGGGCGAGGAGATCACCGCCGAAGTGCTCTACGGAGAACGGTCCGCGGTCTGGGATCAGGCCGAGAACCGGCTCCATGCCCAGAAGGCGCTGCTCGAGTACCTGCTCGCCTGACCCCCACCTCTCAACTGGCAATGATTTTCATGAATAGTTACGGAGAATCATTGCCAGGTCCGAAGGGCGGCTCACCGGAGTTCCTGACAGAATTGCCGGTCGCGGCCCCATTGTGTATCGGTTAGCACGCCAGGTTTTCAACCTGGAAGGGCGGGTTCGACTCCCGCTGGGGCTACTTCCGCGCCTGAATAAGGATCGGGTCCCGACGTCCGTTTCCCCGCTTACGCGCGGAAGACAGGCGGCGAGACCCTTGGTCTGAGTAAGGTTCTACTCCGATGTATCCGGAGATCTCAATCGGCCCCCTCACGCTTCAGACCTTCGGGCTGATGTTCGCGCTCGCTTTCATCGTCGGCGGCGCGATGGTCTTCAAGCGCTTCGAAGAGCTCGGCCAGCCGGGCGACTGGGCCTACGAGGGGGCGTTCGCGGCCCTGGCCGGTGGCCTGATCGGCTCCCGGCTCTACTTCGTGATCGACAACAGCGCGAGCATCGACGGCATCGGCGATCTCGTCTCTGGCTCGGGACTCACCTGGTACGGCGGGCTGGCCGGCGGCGCAATCGCCGTATTGATCTGGGCCAGGTGGCGCGGCTGCCTCAACCTGCGGCTGGCCGACGTGGCCGCTCCCGCCCTTCTGGCCGGACAGGCGATCGGGAGGATCGGCTGCCAGCTCTCCGGCGACGGTGACTACGGCAAGCCCTGGGACGGGCCCTGGGCCATGGGTTACCCGGACGGCACCGTGCCGACCCCGCCCGGGGTCGAAGTCCATCCGACCCCGGTATACGACACCCTGGCCCTCGGTCTCGGCGCGATTATCCTCTGGCGCCTGCGCGACCGCTTCCGGCCGGGCATCCTGTTCGCGCTGTTCATGATCTGGCTCGGGACCGAGCGCTTACTGGTCGAGTTCCTCCGCACCAACACCGAGGTCCTGCTCAGCCTGACCGCCGCTCAGCTGACCAGCATCGCCCTGATCATCGTCGGCCTCGTCTGGGTCGCCGTGGTGAGGAACAAGTACGGATCACTCGCGCCGGCCGCCACTTCGGACGGCACGGCAGCAAGCGTCTCCTAGCCCCGGTCAGTCCTCCAGTTCCGCGAGGCGGGCTTCGAGGTCCGCGATCTTTTCGTCCTGTGCCTCGCTCTTCTCGGCCAGGGTCTTGATGGCGGCCAGGGCGACTCCGTCGACGTCGGTGGTTGAGATCGACTTGTCGTCGCTCCCGAATCCGAAGGCGGCGTAGAAGTCCTGGGCCATCGGACCGGCGTGCCGGGCGCCGCTGGCATCGGTCTTGAAGGTCCAGGACGTGATCGGGATGTCGGCGAGTTGTTCCAGCACATCATCGCCGTCAATTGGCTCGAAATCCTCCTTCGTATTGCGGTCGCTGGTGCAGGTGAACACGCCTGAGCCAGCCGGCAGGTCGCACCCGGTTGACAGACCGCTGCTGGTCCGGAACCTGAATCCACCTGATGCTCGAACACCGAATTCGTCAGAAGCAACCGAGTCGAAAGCGCCACCGAACGAATCAGAGAACAGCATTGCTCCCGGGTGAGTCGCGAGGACGTTTGCGTTGTTGCCCGCGGCGAAGCCGCCGCTCGCGGCGACGACGTTGTTCGACCCGGCGGCGATGGATGAGCGGGCTCCGGATGCGGTGTTGTTGACCCCGCCGGAAACAGACGACCAGACGCCGCTCGCCACGTTGTTGTTACCGCCCCCTACCGACGATGAGTTATTGCTCGCGATGTTCAGCGAGCCACCGCTCACGGTCGACTCGGTGCCACTCGCGACGTTCAGCCTGCCTGAACCCACGCCGGAGTTGAGGCCCGACGCAATGTTTTCTCTGCCCCCGCCGACTTTGGAGCTGGCCCCGCTGGCGATGTTCGCGGCACCCCCGGAAGCGCTGGAATAGAGGCCGGATGCGAGGTTCGTACTTCCGCCGCTGATCGTGGAGAGGATGCCCGAAGCGGTATTCGAGGCGCCTCCACCGACGGTGGAACCGGCGGCCTGGGCGGCATTGCCGAGACCGCCGGCGACCGTCCCGCCTGCTCCTCCGACGCGATTCGCGCTGCCTGGGTCGGCCTGATTGTTGCGTCCCCCTCCACCGATCGTGGCGGAAAAGGCTCCTGCCGTCACCGTATTGTCGGGGCTGCCCCCGATCACGTTCGGGGCGGCAGCCGTACCGTTGAGCACCGGCTCGAGCCTGAACGCCCGAGCGTTGTTCACCCGGAAGTTGAGTGGCTGGTCATCGGTGGTGCCGAGGAAGTTGGTCGCCGGAGTGGTGCTCGTATTCCCACCGAGCTGCCAGAAGCCGGTGGCATGAAGTCCATCAAGCAGGTCTGCGTCCAGGCCGGACCCCGGTCCATCGACCGTGAGGAGCTTGTCGAGCACCTGCTGGGGGGTGTCGGGGGAGCCCTGCTCTCCGGTAGCCCCGGTGATTCCCGTCACTCCGGACTGGCCGGTCGGCCCGGTCGAACCTGTCGTGCCGGCCGTCCCGGCGCTACCGGTTGCTCCTGTATTCCCGTTCACTCCCTGGTTTCCGGTTGCGCCCTGGGCTCCGGTTGCTCCTGTATTCCCGTTTACACCCTGATCTCCGGTTGCGCCCGCAGTGCCAGGTGGTCCCTGAGCTCCGGATGGGCCACGCGCTCCGGCGGAGCCTTTCGCTCCCTGCGGCCCGCGTGCACCGGCCGGACCCTGCTGGCCGCGGGGGCCCTTCTTTCCGCGGCGTCCCTTGGCGTTCCAGGAAATCTTGGTCTCGCCTCGCCGGCACCGGCCTCTTTTCGAGGACCGGTTCAGAGTGCCGAATTTCACGGTGACACAGGCGTATATCGGGTGCGGTTTCGAAGAAGCAGATATCCCTGCGTCGGTTGCGGTTTCCGCTGCGTCGGCTTCGGGTGCGAAAGCGAAAAGAAGCGACAGGCAGCAGAGCAGTACGGAAAGCAGGCCGAAACGACGGCCTCCGGCAACGGATACAGGCACGATCTAGTCCCCCTTGGATTGGTTAGGTGCCTTTCAACCTACTCGCGGAAAGCAGCCCTTTCAATCCCGAGGGGCGGTTCAAGTCAGCGCTTCGCGCCCTGGATCCTGATCTTTTGGTTTCTTGACGAGCCGGCTCTGGGCGCCGTGGGTGATGACGACCAGGATCTTCGCGGGCCCTGTCCGGAAGTTGATAACCGGATTTTGTTCGCATGTTGCCGGGCGGGTCGCAAGGGGACTCGTCATAATCCCCGCTCGCGGGCGGTTAGCTCAGTTGGAAGAGCACCTGCTTTACACGCAGGGGGTCACTGGTTCGAGCCCAGTACCGCCCATCTCGACTGTTCTACGTTGAGTTCTATTAAGTCGAGCAGTCCAGCGAAAAGACCTGCCGAATGGCGGGTCTTTTGTTTTCGAGCGTCCGCTCGGCCCGCCAAGAGGGCCATCAGAGATTTCCTGAAGCGATGAGCCGGTTCAAGGTAGGCCAAAGCCTCCGACTAGGTCAGAGGCTTTGGAACTCAGTACCGCCGGTCGAACTAAGGCCGGAAGCGCGGGGCAAATCGCCCGCCAGGTAATGGCGGGCCTATCCCGAGGGCGACAGCGGCCTGCCCGTAGGGAATCGCGAGGCCGTTCCGGATTCGCGAACCAAGCAGCCTCCGGATCCCGTCCCCAGGCTGATCGGTGCGAGCTCGACCCGTATTGCGACGAGCTGAACCAATCCATCCTTCTCGATCGAGAAGGATACCCCCTCCAAAAAGACCAAATATAGCCCTCCAAAAAGACCATAAAACCCCCTCCAAAACGTCCATCTGTGGTACTATATCCCCATGTTGAAGCGGTCTGCGAAGTTAAGGAAAAGACGTGTTGAAGCTCTCGCTCTAGATTTCATGAGGGACGATCCCGTCTTGCTTCTTGAAGGACCTAGATCTGTTGGAAAGTCAACTCTTCTAGGCGAGATTGCCAGAGCAACCGACGCGGCGCTAGTCGATCTTGACTCGCCAGAGGTGAGAAGCGTCGTCGAGTCAGACCCGGCTGCATATATCCCGCCGGGGCAAAGAGTATGCGTCGATGAGTACCAGAAAGCGCCCATCATTCTCGATGCAATCAAGTCCGAGCTGAACCGCAAAACGATCCCGGGGCAATACGTATTAACTGGATCGGCCCGATACGACTCACTTCCCCCGGCCGCCCAGGCACTAACCGGGAGGCTGACCATGTTGCCGGTCTACCCGCTTTCTCAAGGAGAGATTGACAATCACAACGAGCGATTCGTAGAGAGAATCTTCGATGACCCGCGTGAACTACTGGCCGCTTATCCCTCCTCAAGCACCGATAGGGATGAATACGTCGAACGCATTGTCGCTGGAGGTATGCCATTGGCATTCACGAGGCCAGCTGGAACGAGTCGGAATCGCTGGTTCGACAACTACGTGCGACTCACGCTTCAGCGAGATGTGAGGGAGCTGTCGAATGTGCACCAAAGCGATCAGCTAGAACGGCTGCTCTTGCGCTTGGCTGGGCAGACTGCTCAGATTCTCAACTTGCAGGGAGCCGCTTCAGATTCGGATCTCGCCAGACCTACCGCCGAGAGGTACTTGCATCTCCTGGAAGCCGTTTTTCTCGTGTACCGTTTACCTGCGTGGGGCAAGACGCTTCGGGCCAGGGTTAGCAAGAAGCCGAAGCTGCACATCTTGGACTCTGGAGTTGCCGCTCGACTTTTGAAACTGACGCCGGAGAAGCTCAACAAGAAGGACCCCACATCAATGGCTCTTTTCGGCCACCTCCTAGAGACATTCGCCGTCGGCGAACTAATCAAACAAGCATCCTGGATACCCGATATCAGCGCGGTCGGACATTGGAGGACCCGAGATAAGGATGAGGTAGACCTGGTGATCGAGCATGACGGCGGAAGCGTTCTTGGATTCGAGATAAAGGCAGCCCGCCGCGTGACACAAGGAGACACCCGCGGCCTTTCGAAGCTGCAAGGGGCCCTGGATAGACCTTTCGTCGGGGTAGTGCTCTATACAGGAGAGAAGGCCTACGAAATCGACAACAATCTCTACGCCATACCAGTAGATGCCCTGTGGTCGAGCTGAGTACTTAGGCCGGATGGCGTACAGATAAGGCACGTGCAGGCGTACAAGCGCCTCGGGCGCGCTTTTGCGGATTCAGTATTCATGGGCCACACAGATTTATTAAAACAGTCCCATCTGACTGAAGTGACGACTCAGGGTACGCGGCTTCCGTCGCTCCCCCGAATAGAATCACGGGATGAAACTGACCCTTCAGTCCTCGGCGGACGGTGGCCTTACCCTCGTCGATCCCGTCCCTTTTGAAATCGGTCGCGACTCCAGCTGCGAGTTGTGGATCGGAAACGACCCAGAGGTTTCGTTGCTTCACGCCAGGATCACCCGCGACGGCGCCGGTGACTGCTTCATCCATGATCTCGAAGCGGACAACGGGACTTTTCTGAATGAAGAGCGGGTTCTGACCGGCGAGCCGAAAAAACTAAGCCAGGAGGACCGCCTCAGGTTTGGTTCCACCGAGTACATGGTCAATTTCACCGATGCGCCTCTGGAGCGTCAGGATCCCGCCGCCGTTCCTCCGGCCGCGGTTCCCCCGGGCAAAACCGGAGGGCCTCCGGGTGGAAAGTCGAAACGCAACCTGACCCCCTTCCTTCTGGCCGGGCTGGCAGCGGTCACCCTGGTCGCCGTCGGGTTCGCGATCGCCAGCCGAAGTGGATCCGACGAAAAGAAGTCAACCAGTGAGATCGTCGCCGAAGCCAAGCCGTCGACCGTTCTGGTCGTCTCCGGCAATGACGGCGAGCGAAACGGCAACGGTTCGGGCTGGGTTTATGACGCCGACAAGGGCCTGATCGTGACCAACGCGCACGTGGTCGATGGCAGCACTGAGTTTCAGATCGGAGTCGAAGGTGACAACGTCCTGCGGGAGGCAAGCATCGTCGGTGTTGCGCCCTGTGACGACCTCGCGGTTCTGAAGGTGACCGACACCGAGGGCCTGAGGACCATGCCGCTGGGTTCCCAGTCGGACGTGCAGCAGGGGGATCGCCTGCTCACCCTCGGCTATCCGGGTAACGGCACCACTGAAGACGACCTTCAGGTGACCGACGGAGTCGTCTCCGTCGTCGAGACGACGGCCGACGAGGCGGCGCTCGCAAACCCCGACTTCGCGGTCTACCCGAATGTGGTTCAGACCGACGCGGCCATCAACGCCGGGAACTCAGGCGGACCGAGCATCTCTGAGGACGGTCAACTGATCGGAGTCAACACGCTGGCGAGCCTCGAGACCCAGAACCAGAACTTTGCCATCGGCGTGGATCGTGTCAAGGAGGTCGTTCCAGGTCTTGCCGAAGGCGACTCGTTCGGCTGGGCCGGATTCGGTTTCGCCGCGTACTCGCAGCAGGAACTCGCGAACGCGGGAGTCAACCTCGATGGAGGTGCCCTCGCCGTGACTTCGGCCGCGCTCGGAACCGCAGCGGAGGACCAGGAGTTCTATGTGGATGATCTGGTTACCGAGGTCAACGGCCAGAGAGTCGCCACCCGGCGCCAGTACTGCTCGGCGGTCAGGGGAGTCGAGTCAGGTGACGTCGTCCCGATCAGGGTCCTGGACAGCAAGTCCAACTACGACGGTTACTACGACCTCGACGTTCCGTTCGAGTAAGTCCCGTCCCTATCGAGATCAGCGCGGCCCGTTGGTGTCGATGAAGATGACCGGGCCTTCGATCTGCCCTTCCTTAAGTGCGAGCAGCGCGGCCATGGCCTTGGCGGTGTAGACCGGGTCGAGGTCGAGTCCGGCCCGCTCGGCGGCGATGTCCCGGGCCCGTCCGGCCGCTTCGGTCGGGTGGCCGTACCCCGCACCGATCTGGTCTTCGACCACGATCAGGTTGTCGCCGAGGTCGAGATCCGGGATCGCGGCCCCTCGTTTGCGAAGGAGGCGCTCGCACTTCCGGGCGAGCCCGGTCAGGGCCCTTGCGTCGAGCCGCAGGGAGTCGTTGACCACCACCGCCACGACTTTGGTGCTGAGGCCGGCCAGCCGCAACCCGAGCAACAGGCCGGCGGCGGTGCCCCCTGACCCGACCGCGGTCACGATGTGTGATGGCACTTCGATCTCACCGGCCTTGACCTGGTCGGCCAGCTCGAGTGCCACCTCGACGTAGCCCACCGTGCCGACCGCGTTGGAGCCGCCGGCGGGGAGGTAGTACGGGCGGTGGCGGAGCATTAGCCAGGGTGCTGTGGCGATGGTGCGGGCCTTCGTATGGGTGAAGTGGATCTCCGCGCCGGAAGCCTTCAAGCGTTCGAGCTGCTCCCGGACGTGATCGTCGACCGGCTGGTCGATCAGGGCGAGCACCGTCTTCAGGCCGTACTCGTGCCCGTACAGGGTGCAGGCGAGTCCCCAGTTGGTGCCGACGCCGCCGACGGTGAGGACCTTTGACTTGCCGCGCCGTTTCGCTTCGGGAATCAGCCACTCGAGCTTTCGTACCTTGTTGCCGCCCCAGCCGCCGTCGCCGAAAGCGCTCTCGTCCTTCAGCCAGATCTCGGCCAGCCCGTCGGAGAGACCGGGCAGGGGGCGGAGCGGCGTCGGGACGGAACCGAGCCGAATGCTGGGCAGGGATTCCTCCAACTTGGGAAAGAGCGCATAAAGACAGGTCATCCGGCTGAAATGACAATAACCTCTGACGCTTGGCAGAGGAGGAACAAAAATCCGAGGAGGGGCACCCCCGCGCGGCCCACTGGCGCATGTGGCTCTGCTGGGCGCTGGCCGCGTTGCTGCTCCTCTGGGCGTTCGCCCGGACGCTCGGCCTCGAGCGGGGGTACCCCTTCGTCCAGTTGATGGCTTACACGCCGTACTTTCTGGTTCTTTCGCTGGTCGTCCTGCTCCTGATCCTCTTGCTCCGTCAGTGGTGGCAGGCGCTCGCGACCGGCGTGGCTGTTTTGGTCCTCGCCGTGGCGGTGGTGCCGCGGGCGTTCGGCGGACCAGACGATCCGCCGCCCGGCGGTCAGTCGATCCGGTTGCTCAGCTTCAACACTCTGCGCGGCAACGCCGACGTAACCCAGCTGCTCGAGATCATGGAGGCCCGGAACATCAACGTGCTCTCGCTCCAGGAACTGCCGGTCAACGGTGTGAAGAGGCTGAAGCGGCGCGGCCTCGAGGAGATCCTGCCGTACCGGGTCCTGGGGATCGAGGACAAGGGCGGCGGCGGGGTCTACTCGCGTTTTCCGGCGAACGGGATGGCCCCGACGAAGACCGGGCTTCGGCAGCCGCGGGCGAAGATCAAGCCCCGCCGGTCGATCCCCTTCGAAGTGATGTCAGTCCACCCGCGGGCACCGCAGGGCCGCGCGGAGACCGACCGATGGTCCCGCGAGATGGGATGGCTGCCGATCGCCGACGAACCCGGACCGCCGCGGGTCCTGGCTGGCGACTTCAACGCGACCCTCGACAGTGTGAAGCTGCGCGACCTGACTGGTACCGGCTACCGGAACGCCGGCGAAACGATGGGCTCGGGCCTGACCACCACCTGGCCGGCAAAGCTGAGGTGGCCGCTGCCGGTGACGATCGACCACGTCCTCGTCGAGGACCCGATCGCAATACTCGATTACGACGTGATCCCGATCAATAACTCCGACCACAAAGCCGTCTACACAGAGTTAGTAATCCCCGAGCCCTAACCCCGCCAGCGGCGTTCGAAGGGGAGGCGCCACTTGTTCGGCTTGATCAGTTCCCGGACTTCCTTCGGCCCGTAGGAACCGCGGTCGTAGATCTGAACCTCGGGCGGGTTCTCCAGCATCGGGGCCGAAGCGGCCCAGAGCGTCTCGATGCCGTCAGCTGTCGTGAACAGGGTGTGGTCGCCGCTCATCGCGTCGCGAATCAGGCGTTCGTACGCCTCGAGCGTGTCGGCGCCATTGTCCGTCTCCTGAAGGGAGAACTGAAGGCTCGCTTTGTCGAGCATCATGCCCGGGCCCGGCTTCTTGCCGTAGAACGAGAGGGAGATCCTCGACGACTCCTCAAGGTCGAAGGTGAGGTGATCCGGCCCGTACTTGCCAACCCCGGAGCCGGCCGGGAACATGCTCTTCGGCGGGGAGCGGAAGGCGATCGAAATGATGCGCGAGCCCTCGCCCATTGACTTGCCGGTCCGCAGGTAGAACGGCACGCCGGACCAGCGCCAGTTGTCGATCGAAGCCTTGAGCGCGATGAAGGTCTCGGTCTTCGAGTGCGGGTCGACGCCTTCTTCGTCGCGGTAACCCTCGTACCGTCCTCGCACCACGTCTTCGGGCTTGATCGGCTTGAGCGACCGGAAAACCTTGTTCTTCTCTTCGGTGATCGAATCCGGTTCGAGCGCGACCGGTGCTTCCATCGCGACGAAGGCGAGAATCTGGAGCAGGTGGGTGACCACCATGTCCCGGTACGCGCCGGTTTCGTCGTAGAACTCGCCTCGCCCCTCGACGGTGAGCGTTTCCGGCACGTCGATCTGGATGTGGTCGATGTGGTTGCGATTCCAGATCGGTTCGAACAGGCCGTTGGCGAAGCGCAGCGCGAGGATGTTCTGCGCCGGCTCCTTGCCGAGAAAGTGGTCGATGCGGAAGATCTGGCTTTCGTCGAAGGTCTCGTGCAGTTTCGCGTTGAGCTTCTTCGCTGACTCGAGGTCAGTGCCGAACGGCTTCTCCATCACGATGCGGGAGCGTTCGACCAGGTTCGCCTCGGCCAGCATCTGGACGACCGAAGTTGCTGCGTTCGGCGTCACGCTCAGATAGTGGAGGCGATGGGACGGTTCGCCGATCGAAGCTTCAGCTTCGGCCACAGCCTGAGCCAGACCTTCCGGACCGGTCGTGCGACTCACGTAGGACAGCCGCCGGGCGAAGTGGTGCCAGTCGTCCTCGTCCACTACCCCGCGGCCGAAGGATTCGCAGGCCTTGCGTGCGTACTTTTGGAATTCGAGGTCGGTCAGGGTGTCGCGCGCAACGCCGACGATCCGGCAGTCGGAGAGGTGTCCGGCCCGGTCGAGGTGGTAGAGGCCGGGCAGCAGTTTGCGCCTTGCCAGATCGCCCGAAACCCCGAAGAGGGTCACCACGTGGGGGTCGGGCGGGGTGATCGCCGAGGGCTGGGCGTCTGGTGATCCCGTGGTGGCCATGTGCGTAATCTATTCGCGAATAAGGAGGAGGGTTGCTACTGGCTTGTCAAGAATCCGCGACGGGTGGGTGCGACCCCGGGACAGGGGCTGCCCGGTATGCGCACCAGAGGGCGAAGAACGCGACGGCGACGAGCACCCCGAGCCAGTGGATTCCGATGAACACCGCGATCAGGCTCGGCACCCCGGCCAGGATCGCACCGAGGACCACCATGCCGCTCGGCAGCTTGAGCACAGCGGCGGTGAATAAGGCGCAGATGATCCAGGCGGCCGGTCCGCTCAGCCAGCCCCAGTCCTCGAAGAACTCCTTAGGCAGCAGCACCGCCAGGACCAGCGAAACGGCGGCCACGGACAGCAGCTGGACCAATGCGGACTTCCAGAGGATCTCCCGTTTCATCATGGCATTTATAGTGAATATCAACCAGTGTTCAATTCGGGGAGATCCAAATGGCGTGAGGAGCGAAGCCATCGGCTGACGGTGCTCGCCTTCGCCTTCCTGCTCGCCCTGTTGACCTTGCTCGCTTCGAGTCCCGCGAGCGGCGCCGAAAACAAGCCGGTCGAGGGCGCAAAACTTTCGCAGGCCGGCAAGAGCCTGATCGTCCAGATCAGCACCAGCCGTCAGATCGCCCTTACCGGCCTGTCGCGGCAACCTGACCTGGCTCGGCCGAAAGCGAAATACCTCTGCCTCGAGATGACCAGGGCTGGTCAGAAAGTGATCTCCCGTATCTGCCTTGGCGGCAAGCACAAAGTGCATCATCGTCTCGGCATCACCCGGACCAATCGCGCGAACAAGGTCTATTCGAAGGACACGATCGCGGCGACGGTGAAACGGGTTTCGAACCAGAAGTTCGTCTTCAAGCTGGATCCGGCCGTCGCCCGCCTGCCGCATGGCCGCTACGGCTGGCGGGTCGTCTACTCGGACGGCACCTGCCAAAAGAACTCAACGCTTTGCCGCAGCGGTTTTCCCGCCCGGCACCTGGCCCGATACCGGATGCGGGTGATCGAGACGGTTGGCTGCACCGGGGGTAACGGCGAGTACGTGACACACGGACCACGTGGTAGCAAGCGCGTGGCCCTCACCTTCGACGATGGCCCCAGCACCTATACCCCGCAGGTCCTCCACATCCTCAAGGCCAGAAAAGTGAGTGCCACCTTCTTCATGGTCGGCCAGGAGGTTTCGCGGTATCCGGCCACCGCCCGCCGCATCCTGGCGCTGGGGCACGAACTCGCGAACCACACGATGCATCACGGTGCTCTTCCCGGCGAAGCCGATCTGCGTCAGACGAACCACCTGATCAAGAGTCGGACCGGATTCAGGCCCTGTCTCTTCCGGCCACCCGGCGGGGCCGTCAGCTCTTCGGTGATCGCCGCCGCCAAGGCGAACCACATGAAGACCGTGAACTGGGACGTCGATACGAACGACTGGCGGCTTCCCGGTTCCGGTTCCATCCTCAATTCGATCTCCAGCGCACGCTCCGGTTCGATCGTCCTGATGCACGACGGCGGCGGACCGCGCGGCCAAACCGTCGACGCCCTCAACGCTGGGATCAGCCGACTGCGGCATCGTGGCTACAAGCTGGTCACCGTCTCGGAGCTGCTCGGCAACCGGATGATCTACCGGCCGAGGTAGACCTGAAACGAAAAACGCCCCGCTTTCGCGGGGCGTCTGCTGGCTGCTGATCCTTCGTTTACCCTCTCAGTGAGAGGGGATGACGCTGCTGAAGTCGCCGTCCCAGCCGCTGCCGACGCAGGGGTCCGGACCGCAAAGGTCCTCCACGAAGCCGTCGGGCTGGAGGAAGGTGTCCATCATTTCAATCGGTCCTGCCGCTCCTCGCGGCGCTCCGTGCGGATCCTCCCATTCCCCGTTCGGCGGGACATTCGGGATCGGGGGTGGGCCCGTGCCGATGTTGTCCCCGAGCAGGTCGTCCGGATTCGTGCGGTACGGACCAGCGTCGAAGTAGTGGATCGACGAGCCCCGGTACGGATACTCGTTCGGCTGGATCCGGGGCACGTTCCACAGCTCCTCATAGTTCGGCCAGCGTTGTTCGCTGATCGTGCCCCGGTTCGTCTTGAAGCCCGCGGTCCTGGCCTGAATGTCGCCAGTGATGTTGGCCACTTGATGATCTCCGACCGCCAGGATCAGGGCGATGTTGTGCTTCGGGGTATTGGGCGGCGGGTTGTCGGTCATCCGGTGGGCATAACCGTTCGGTTCGCCGCGGTCCCAGAGCATCTGGATGAGGTTGAGCGCGAGCAGGCGCTCGAGTTCGTCCGGGTAGGACGACCCGAGGATCAGTTCGTAGGTCGGCCAGTTCGAGGACCGGTTCAGCAGGGTCGAGTAATTCATGCCACCGACGACCAGCGCCGACTGGGTGAAGTCGGGTGAGATCGCGGTCAGGGGCCCGCCCATGATCCCGCCCTGGCTGGCGCCCACGTAGTAGGCGTGGTCGGTCCGGATGACCGAGTCGCCGGCCGTGATTCCGTCGCCGTCCTGGAAGGCGGGGTCGGTTCCAAAGCCTTGCTCGTGGTACATCAGACGGACCAGGAACAGCTCGTTGAGCAGGCCCTGCTGGAGCCGGTCGGGGATGACCGGGAAGTTCGACAGGTCGTTGAGCGCACCGATCACGCTGCCGACGTCTTCACTGGCCATGCCGATTTCATCGGTTGCGCAGGCGATCATCGCGTGGTCCTGGGTGAGGTTCGTGCTGACGCTGTATCGGACCTCTTCGGCCGCGCCGAGCAGGCCGTGGCCGTATACGAACGGCCGCAGCTTGGGCGGATCGCCTCCGGACAGCCCGACCGGCGGGATGATGCATTCAAACTTGGCGTTGTAAGAACCGATGCGCTGTGGCAGCCCGTTGGAGTCGAGGTCCATCAGCCCTCCGGGCTGGCAGCCGTTGTCCAGGTAGCAGGGCACCTTGTAGGTGCCCCTGACCCGGCGGGCGATCTGCGAGTTGAGGCCACTGGCCGGCAGACTGGTGACCTTGAAGGCGGGGGCCTCACCCTGGACGGCTTTGTCGGCCATCGTGGTGTCGCCGAGCGAGCGGAACGCGTCGTCGCGCATGTGAAGTGCCCGTTCGTAACCGTTCGCGTCACTGGCCACCGTGAAGTCCCAGGCGAGGTAGAGCTCGGATCGCTTCAGACCCGCGTCCTTGAGGGTCTTGAAGATCCCTTCAAAGTGATCGCGACGGGCGTTGACCGGTTCCTGGGCCGAGGGGATGTCATCCCGGTAATAGCGGAATGCGTCCGGTGCCGCGAGAGGCGTGCCGTCGACGTCGGTCAGATTGCGCAGAGCGACGACGTAACGCTTCTTTTCGTCGAAGTTGACCGCCGGGCTGATCATCAGCGCCGCCTTGGCCGGATCGTCCGCATTCGAGTCGATCTGGACCCAGATCGGCCAGCGCTCGCCAGTTTCGGTGTCGATGACAACGGCTTTCTGGTCGGCCTCGGAATAACGGCTCAGGTGGTCGAGGGGGACCATGCCGTTCTTGTCCACTGCGGCGATGGTGTCGATCCCGGGGACCTTGAGGAGGATTCCCTGACCCTGGCTGAAACCATCCGAGGCGAGGTAGTCCGAGGGGTCGATCGGGGCGCCGGCTGCGTTTCGTGGCATCGCTGCGGCCTTGAAATCGATCCGCTTGCCGGTGGGGCTCGACGCGTCGTCACGGGTGTAGTAATCGTTGGGGAAAGGAAGCATGCAGAGTCCGTCCTTCGGCTTCGCGATGAAGTCACACGAGGGCCTGCCCAGGTCGACCGGGGGCAGCTCACAGGCGGCCAGCTGCCGTTCCATGTCAGCCGAGTCGCGGGAGACCTTCTGCCTGGTCTGGCCGCTGGCGGAGATCTTGCGGGCGGCACAGGTGGCCGCGGCCGTCCTGGCATCAGCGGTCAGCGGGATCGTGATGACGCGCTTGTTCTTCTTTCGGAACTTGACGACCCGGGGCTTCGTGATCGTCGTCTCGCCTTCGTCGAAGGAGGTCGACTTGACCGCGACCGAGACGTGCATCCGCTTGTTCGCGACCACCCGGAGCTTGATGCCCTTGCCGGTGAGTGAAGTCTGGCCGGAGTCGAGGATCACGACTTTCGGCTGGGGCTTCTTGCGACGTTCGGCCCGGCGCTTGGCTGCCTGGCGGCGCTTCTTCGCGGCCTTTCGCTTTGCGGCACGCTTCTTGGCGGCTTTCTTCGCCGCCTTTTTCTTGGCCTTCTTTGCCTTCTTCGAGATCGAAATCGACGCGTCGCCGCCGGAAGCGGACTGATCGGCCGAGGCACCGCTCACCGTGAGCGAAAGCGCGAGGGCCAGAGCGATGATCCAGGTGGTGATTGAGCGCAACGTGATTCCTCTCATAGTGTCGGGTCCTGACGTCTTGATCCACGCTCCGCGGGGTTCAAGGCGGCGAGACCCTTAGGGCAGGCCGTTCCAGACGTCGCTGTAACACGACTTCGGAGCGCAGATGTTTTCGATGTAGCCATTCGGCTGCAGGAAGCTGGAGGTCATTTCGACCGCCTTGGTCGCTCCTCCCGGAGCCCCGTGCGGGTTCTGGCCCGCCCGGTTGGGGACGTTCGCGAAGGGCGGCGGCGTGGTGCCGATCGTCTTGGTCGGGTTGTTCGGATCAGGACGGATCGGGCCACCGTCGAAGTAGACGATGTTCGAGCCGCGATACGGGTAGTCCGAAGGCTTGAGACGCGGCACGTTCCAGAGCAAGTCGTGATCGGGCCAGCGGGCCGCGTCCAGGGGCGGAGCGGGCGTCTTCATGCCGAGGCTGCGCGCTTCGACTTCAGCCGCGAAGTTGGTCACCTCGTGGTCACCGAGGGCGATGATCAGGGTCACGTTGTGTTTCGGCGTGTCCGGCGGCGGGTTGTCCGTCATCACGTGCGTGTAGCCGTTTGGCTCACTCCGGTCCCAGAGGATCTGCATCAGGCTGAACAGCAGCGACCTTGACATCTCATCCGGGTACGACGGGTACAGGAAATTGGCGTAGAGGTCGAAGTCGACGGAGCGCGGCAGCAGCATCGAGTAGTTCATGCCGCCGACCAGAAGCGACGCCTGGGTGAAGTCGGGCGAGACCGCGGTCAGCGCTCCGCCCATGATGCCGCCCTGGCTGGCCCCCATGTAATAGACATTCTCGGTCTCGAGAACCGACTGTCCGGCGTTCTGGAATGCCGAATCGGAACCGAGGCCGTCCTCGTGGTACATGAGCCGGGCCAGGAAGAGCTCGTTCAGCATTCCCTGCGCCAGGCGGTCGGGCAGAACCTTGAACTTCGAAAGGTCGAACAGCGCGCTGCTCACCGTCGGCACATCGGAGAGCGACATGCCGATCTCGTCGGTGGCACAGACCACCATCTTGTGGTCCTGGGCGAGCTGCGCATTGGGACCACCGCTAACACCCGGTGCGTCGCCGAAGAGGCCGTGCCCGAACATCAGGGGACGCATTTCCTCGGGGGCGCCATCGAGGGCCGCCCGGGGGATGATGCAGCTCATGTTGGCGTCCCAGTAGCCGTTCCGTTTGGGAAGCCCGCTGGAGTCGAGGTCCATCGTGCCGCCGGGCGCACAATTCGGCGAGAGGAAGCAGGGGACCCGGAAGGTGCCCGTCACCTTTCGCGCGACCCGCGCGTTCTGGCCGGCGGTGAAGTTCTCGACGTTAGTGATCGTGAACTCCGGGGAATCGCCCTGGACGACGTTGTCGCCCAGGTTGGTGTCGCCCAGCTCCTGGAATGCACGGTCACGCATGCTGAGCACGCGTTTGTAGTTGTTCTCGTTGCTGGAGGTGGAGAAGTCCCAGGCCAGGTAGAGGTCGTTGCGCTTGACGCCCGCGCCTTTCAGGGTGTCGAAGATTCCCTCGAAGTGGCCCCGGCGGGCGTTGATCGGACCCTGCGTCGACGGCAATTGGTCACGGTAGTAGCGGAACGCGGTCGGCGCCTTGAGCGGCGTGCCATTGACGTCGGTGAGGTTGCGCAGGGCAACGATGTAGCGGCCCTCGGCCGAGAAGTTCTTCGACGGCTTGATCTCGAGGACGGCGTTCTCCGGTGTGGTCGCGTTGGCATCGACGTTCGCCCAGATCGGCCACCGCTCGCCGGTGTCGGCGTCGATCACGAGCACCCGCTGGTCGGGCAGGTTGTAGTCACCCTGGTGGTTGATCGGCACCAGGTTGTTCTTCGTGACGGCCGCGAGCGTGTCGAGGCCGGGAACCTTCACGGTGATGCCGGAGCCCTGGCTGAACCCGTCCGAGAGGTCATAGTTGGACGGGTTGATCGGGACGCCTTCGTCGTTCTGCGGCATGCCGCCCGCGGTGAAATTGATCCGCTTGCCCGTGGGCGTAGCCGGATCATCGACCGTGTAGTAATCGTTCGGGAAAGGCAGCATGCACATGCCTTCCTTCGGCTTTGCGATGAAGTCACACTCGGGCCTCGCGAGGTCGACCGGTGGGAGGTCGCACTCGGCACTGTTCCGGTTCATCGACCGGGTGGCCTTCGCCCTGCGCTTGCCGCGCTTCGCGGTGACAACGAGCTTGCGCGCCTCACAGCCGGTGACCGCGGTCTTCGCCGTGGAGGTGAGCTTAAGCGTGATTACGCGCCGCCCCTTGCGGCCGATCTTCACGGTCTTCCCTTTGGTCAGCTGGCTCTTCGGCACGTCGAAGGTGCTCGCGGTCGAACTGAGCCGTACCTTGGTCTTCCGCGGGGAGACGACCCGCACCTTGAAGTTGCCCCGGGCGAGTCCCGTGGCGTTCGTGGTCAGGATCGCGACCCGTGGCTTGGCGTTCCGACGCTTCTTCTTTTGCTGCCTCTTCTTCTGCTGCTGCTTCTTGCCAGGCTTGACCCTGGAACTGGTGGCGTCGTCATTGTCCTTGGCCGCCGCGACTCCGGTCAGGCCTGCGGCGAACACCATGCCCGTCAAAAGGGCAACAAAAAGAGTCACGAAACGACGCGTCAAAGTTTCCTCCCGAAGAAAACGCAAAAAAGTTTGGTACTGCTCCCTAGTCAAGAGGTTAACACGACAGCGGTCTTCTGTGTCAGGCGTCACACGGACAGGGCGCCGGATCGCGGGTGAACGAAACCTTGCCGCCCCTGCCGGTCGAGGGGGGCGGGAGGTCCGCACTGCGAAGGTGTCAGGCAGGGATCAGGCGCCGCAGGCAACCCGGCGCCGGCAGCCTCCCGCACCAAAACCCACCCAGCCGTGTTTCAGACTGAGATGACCGACCGAACCAGCCGGAGTCTTCCGGCCCCAGCACTGATCGTCGCCCTGCTTCTTCTTGCGGCGCTACTCTTCGCCCCTGCCCCGAAAGCGGCCGCTTCGCCCTTCGACCGGCATGGCATGTGGATCTGGTACATCGACAGTTCCGAGGGCGGCGACGTCGGCAAGATCATCAAGCGCGCGAAGAAGGCCAAGGTCAAGACGCTCTACATCAAGTCCGCTGACGGCACCAGCACCTGGAGCCAGTTCAACAAACCGGTAATCCAGCGATTCCAGCGGGCGGGTCTCAAGGTCTGCGGCTGGCACTACGTGTACGGCCGGGGTCCGGCGCGCGAAGCCAAGGCGTCTGCGGCCGCCAAGCGCCGCGGGGCCGACTGCTTCGTGATCGACGCCGAAGCCGAGTACGAAGGCAACTACTCCGGGGCCGACCGATACGT
Organism: Solirubrobacterales bacterium; assembly: GCA_038256675.1. Classification (GTDB taxonomy): domain Bacteria; phylum Actinomycetota; class Thermoleophilia; order Solirubrobacterales; family 70-9; genus 67-14. Next base: position 26,333 of record JBBSKC010000026.1, read on the forward strand.
ACGGAAGCTCCGCGCCAGGGTCGGCATGAAGTTTCCGGTCGGGCTGAGCACCTTCCCCTACGCGCACTTCCACCCGGCCTTCCCGTACTCCGTGTTCCTCGGGCCCGGAGCCGCGACCGACAACCTGCCGCAGATCTACTGGGACGCGATCGGTGACACCGTCCGCGAAGCCGTGGGCGTCACCTGGATGAACAACGACCTTTACAAGCGGAAGATCTATCCCGTGGGTCAGACGTACGAGAACCCCCGGCCCAAGGAGCTGATCGCTTTCCGGCGGTACGCCGAGAACTACGGCACGGCGCCGAGCTGGTGGTCATGGCAGGAGACGAACGACACCGAGTGGCGCACGCTAGGCAAGGACCTGCCCGGTCCCTACCGGGGCTACCAGAACATCCGTGAGAAGCCGGTGATGGAGAGCGGCAGCCGCGGCGACATGGTGGTCTGGCTGCAGCAGCACCTGAACGGTGCCGGCATCGAGGTGCCGGTCACCGGCATCTACGGCAGGAAGACCATCCGTGGCATCAAGAAGTTTCAGAGGCAGCGCGACCTGACTGATGACGGCGTCTCCGGAACGCAGACCTGGAACCGGCTGCTGAAGGTGAAGCCGGTGCGGGTGCGCTGGTCGGGGAGCCGATCGCGCAAACTCGGCGCCAGGGTCTCCGCCGCACAGCCACAAGCACCGCTTTCCGCGGACCTGCCGATGAAGCGAAACGAGCTGGCCGGGGCTGAATCCGGCGCCGCCCGGCCCGGCCGTTAGCCGTCCGGATCCGGGAGACCGGCTACCGGGCGATCGTCGTGCGGAGCTCGCCCAGCTGGGGCGAAGCTACCGTGACCTGGTCGCCGTCTTCGAGCCACACCCACGGCTGTCGGGCCATGCCCACGCCCGAAGGGGTGCCGGTCGAGATGATGTCACCGGGTTCGAGCGTCATCCAATCGGAGATCCGGCTGATCAACTCCGGAATCGAGAAGATCAGATCGTCGGTTGACGAGTTCTGCATCTCCTCGCCGTTCAGGATGAGCGAGATGGTGATCCCGTCGTGGGGGCCCACTTCGTCGGGGGTCAGCATCGCCGGTCCGCAGGGAGCCGAGCCGTCGAAGACCTTTCCGGCCATCCACTGGGAAGTGAGCCCCTGCAGATCTCGGGCCGAAAGGTCATTCAGGAGGGTGTAGCCGGCGACGTGGTCGAGTGCATCGTCGACCGTCACTTCTTTGCCCCGGCGCCCGATCACCACGGCGACCTCGGCTTCATAATCGACCTTGGTGCTGGCGGCCGGGAGGGTGACGGTCTCGCCGTCGCCGGCCAGGGCGTTCCGGTACTTGCCGAAGATGATCGGCGCCTTCGGCAGGTCCTGCCCGGTCTCTTCGGCGTGCTTTTTGTAGTTCAGCCCGATGCAGATGATCTTGTCCGGGTCGGGGATCGGCGCGTGGATCCGGACCGAATCAAGCGGGACCGGCTCGACCGTCGTCCCGGCTTCGATCCGTTCGCCGGCTTCGTTGATCCGGTCCTCGTGGATCAGCTCGCGCAGGCTGGAGCGGGTCGGGTGGTCGAGCACGTCCCAGGCGTCGTAGATCCCGTCGGGGGTGAGAACGCCGGCGCGCGGCTCGTTGTCGGACTCAAAAGTTACAAGTTGCATGACAGCAGCTTAGGCACTTACCGGGGTAACAAAGTAAAGACCGTGTCAGCGAGTACTTCGACGTCCGGGTCGTTGAGCGATGCGAAACGACCCGGACGCCATCTGTCTTTAGCGGGAGCGACGGGACTTGAACCCGCGGCCTCTGGCGTGACAGGCCAGCGCTCTAACCAACTGAGCTACGCCCCCGTGGGGCAGATCAGCATGGAAACTGACCGGCGGGCATTATCGCAATAAGACCTGAACTCCGTCAGTCCCTAGGCAAAGTCGCTTCCTGACGGTGATCCTCGGCGATCGGGTTGTGGCGTCCGCCAACAGGCATAGGCCCGACCGTAGTACGCTGGGAGGCCTGGATCAGCGACGGAAGATCGTAATGAAGGGATTGGCGGTCGTAGTACTTTCAGCAGGAGCCCTGGTTGCGATGGTCGCGCCGGCTTCCGCAAATGAGCAATCCGACCTCGCGAGCCTGAAGGCATCCAAGGCGGAAGTCGTGTGTCTGAACGTCGCCTCGGGGAAGTTTTTCTATCGCTACAGGCCCGATCACTGCAACTACTACGACGGGGGCGCGCCCGGGCCGAAGATCATAGGGTCGGCGGATTTCCCGACCAGGCAGGTCAGGTGGACGCATTGGGGTCACGCGACCGCTCTCGGTCGCGGCCAATATCACGTGAGCGGCAGGTGGCTTCCGGTACGCCTCAAACTGCGCCGGCCGAGGGTCGTCTGTGGTCAGAGGGTCTTCACGAAGATTCAGTTGAATCTGAAGACCTGCGGAGGACGGTGGACTGGGTGGGCGGAACCGACCGTCGTTGAGAGCTGTGCCCGAAATTTGTAATATCTGTTAAGTTCTGAAGCCGGTTGATCACCAGTGTGGGTCGAGACTCGGAGTTTGCAACCAAAGGGCGGAATTAGTGTGAATTTGTTCGGTGTGAAGCGCATGATTCTCCAGGCGATCCTCTTAGTTGCCGCTTTCCTGCTTTCAGGTACGGGATCCCTGGCTTCCGCCGAAGCAACCGACCCCTCCGGATCGGGCAGCTACCAGGCCGCGCCACGGGACTACGGGGTCCCTCCCTGTCGATGCGTCGGCGTGCGCGGTCCGCGCGGCTGGTCGGGTCCCCGAGGCCCGAAAGGCAAAACCGGTCTTCGCGGCCGCCGCGGTAAGACTGGACTCAAGGGTCCCACTGGCAATGCCGGGGTCCGGGGAGCCACGGGCAATACCGGGGTCGCGGGTGCCACGGGCAACGCGGGTGCTCAAGGCCCGACGGGACCGATCGGCGCGGCCGGAACGACCGGTCCCCCCGGACCGATCGGACCTACCGGCATCACCGGCCCGGCCGGACCCGCCGGGGACGATGGGGCGACCGGAGCCACCGGCCCGGCCGGAGACGACGGGGCGACCGGGGTGACTGGTCCGGCAGGAGCGGATGGCGTCACCGGTCCGATCGGCGCGACCGGGAGCCAAGGAGCTACCGGCGCGACCGGTGCGGTCGGCGCGGCTGCCCAGTCCGAGTTCGCCTACATCTACAACCTCGACTCCGTGCCACCAGTGCCGATCAACGGGGCCGTCCCTTTCTCAGACAACGGACCGATCGGGTCGGCGGTCGTATCCCATGCACCCGGAACCGACACGGTCACGGTGAATACACCCGGTGTCTACGAGATCGGCTTCAGCGTGTCCGGGGTCGAGCCCAACCAGTTCACCCTCTTCGTCAACGGGGTTCCCGTGCCGGGCAGTACCTACGGATCCGGTGCCGGCACTCAGCAGAACACGGGAGTGACGATAGTTGCCCTTTCTACCGCTGACGTAGTCGAACTCCGCAACTTCAGCTCGTCCGCGGCGGTGACGCTCCAGACTCCCGCCGGGGGCACCGAGGCAAACGTCAACGCATCCTTGACTTTCCTGCGGCTTTCGAGTTAGGTAGCGCCGCATCGCATTATGATGCGGGATCCAGTCGGGCACCCTTCGCATCTGGCCTGACCGCTTGCCAATCTCTGGGCAGGGCTACCAGGCGGAGACTCTGAAGTCCTTGAGGAAGACGCCGTGGATGTCTTCACCTGCTTCGCCGCGGATGACCGGGTCGTAGACGCGGGCGGCTCCGTC
>JBBSKC010000027.1:0-29201 GCA_038256675.1 Solirubrobacterales bacterium
GGGCGACTAGCCCTTGACCGTGATGGCGGAGATGCCGATCACGAGACCACCCTCGAGATCCGTGATCCCGAAGGTGTCGTTGAGCAGGCCCGCGGCGTCCTCGGAGAGTTCGACTGTGGTGCCTTCCAGAGTGGCCGATCCGTCCGGGTTCGAGATCAGCGGCTTGAGGGTCGAGCCGTCGAGGTTGAACAGGAGGGCGCCAGTAGCAGCTTCCTTGCCGTTGACCGAAACGGTGCCGGTCAGGGTGGAGGTGCCCGGGTCGACGACGAAGTCGGTCAACTCGACCTTGGTGTCACCGGCCGTGAGGCTGAGGCCGCTGCCGTCATGCATCAGGATGCCCTGGACGTAAGGACGGAAGTCCGATGCCGGGTCGTAGTACGTGACGTTTCCGCCGGTGATCGGGAAGGAGGCAACGCCGTCGTCGCTGATGGTGGCTTCACCGACCGGACCGGGGGCGACCTTGAGGGCGGTCAGCGCTTCGACGAATCCGGCATCCAGGGTGACCTGGGTGTCAACGCCGGTTACCGGATCGATCTGGGCGACCGGTTCGGGCGGGCTGTCGCTGCTGCTGCTGTCGTCGCTGCCACAGGCGGTTACGGCGAATGAAAGGGCCGAAACCATCAGGATGGCGGCGATGATACGGGTTATTAGTGACTTGCGAGGCATTGTTCTTTGTCTCCTTTAAGGAACTTCCTGGATTGACGGCGCGATATCCACGGTTACCGAGATGTCGAACCTGTCCTGTCTTTCGAAGGTCGGCAGGTAATGGATCACTGTTCGCTATGCCCCTGGCGCTGAAAACCGGGGGTTTTCCCGTTAACCAAGCTGTAAGAACCATCTGTGAATCTTCTGTCGATGAACACACTTGCCCCCTCAGTCGTCAGTATCGGGTCCATGGAGTCGCGTCTGAGAGGCAGGATCCTGGTCGTCGATGACGAGCCCACGATCGTCGAGGTGGTCGCCAAGTATCTGGACCGGGCCGGATTCGAGACCCACACCGCAGCTGACGGTCCATCGGCCATCGCCAAGGCGATCCAGCTCCAGGCGGACCTGATCGTGCTCGACCTGATGCTTCCCGAGATCAGCGGCTTGGAAGTCATGCGCATCCTCAGGGAGGATGAGAAGGTTTCCAGCGCGATCATCCTCCTGACCTCCAAGTCGGAAGAATCCGATCGCCTCGTCGGCCTGCGTCGTGGCGCCGACGATTACGTGGTCAAACCGTTCTCGCCGGCCGAGCTGGTCGCGCGGGTGGAAGCTGTCCTGCGGAGGGTCTCGCCGCCGAGCAACGAACTCGAGCAAATCTGCCACGGCGACATGGTCATCGACCAGTCCCAGCGAAGGGTGAAGCTGGGTCCGGACGAAATTTCACTGACCCAGCTCGAATTCGACCTCCTGGCCTTTCTCGCGTCCCATCCGGGACAGGTGTTCTCACGCGACCATCTGATGGAGAAGGTCTGGGGCCAGGCCGTCCACACCGACACCGGCACGGTCACCGTCCACATCCGCCGGCTGAGGGAAAAGCTGGAGTCAGACCCGAGCGAGCCGAGCCACGTAGAAACCGTCTGGGGAGTCGGGTACAGGTTCAGGCCATGAAGCGATCGATGCTCATCGCCTTCGTCGCAGCGCTCGGTGGGGCCGCCGTGATCGGGCTGCTTTTTGACATGAAAGGTGCGCTCAGCACCTTCTGGCTGCTGCTCCCGGTCGCCCTGGCCGTGCTCCTGCTGGCCCACTGGTCATCCGAGAACCGGGCGCGGCTGGGCGGGCTCGAAAAGCAGTTCAAGCTGGCCGTGCTGCTGGTGGTCGGGTCGATCCTTGTGGCCGTCTGGCTGGGCGCGTGGCAGATGTTCGTATCCGGGCACGATGCCGCCGTCGTCAGCGTAATGGCCACGCTGATCGGTCTGGTCGCCCTGCGGGTAGGCCAGGTCCTTTCCCGCGGAGTGACCAGCGACGTCGAGGCCCTGCGCGACGGACTCCACCGGGTCGGCGAAGGTGAACGCGAGATCGAGGTGAAAGTCGGGGGAGACGACGAACTGGCTGACCTGGCAACTGCGGTCAACTCGATGATCAGGCGCCTGGGGGCAGAGGAATCGAGCCGGGTGGAGGCGGATTCGGCCCGGCGCCGGCTGGTCGCGTCGGTCTCGCATGACCTGCGGACGCCGCTGGCCTCACTGCGGCTGCTGGTCGAGTCGATCGAGGACGGGGTCGTCACCGGCGAAACCCGCGATCGGTACATCGACCAGCTGCGGGGACACGTCGCGGTGCTGACCGACCTGGTCGACGACCTGTTCGAACTCTCCCGTATCGAGGCGGGCGACATCATCTGGACGATGAGCCGGATCGAGATGGATTCCCTGGTCGGCGACACGGTCGAAGCGATGCGGGCCCAGGCGGAAGTCCGCGGGGTCCGGGTTTCGGCGGAGCTGCCAGGAAACGAACTTTTCGTGAACGCCAACCCGGAGAAAGTCCAGCGGGTGATGTTCAACCTGATCCAGAACGCGATCCGCCACACCCCGGCCGATGGCAGCATCAAGGTGCGTGCCTCGGCCACGGAAGAAGGGGTGATGGTCGAAGTCGCCGATGAGGGAGCCGGCATTCCGGTCGCGGACCGGCCGCACGTGTTCGAACCTTTCTTCAGGGGGGGACCGGACACCTCCCGGTCGACCGATGGTGCCGGCCTCGGCCTGGCCGTATCGCGCGCGATCGTCGAAGCGCACGGCGGAGAGATCTGGCTGGAACCCACCTCGTCGGGCACAGAAATGCGGTTCACACTTCTTTCCGCGTCTCCGGCCTGACAGGATGACCGGAGGGTCATCGATCGAGAGCGGTTCCATGGAACGAGCAGCGGCTGAAGACGAGCTTCGCGATTCACACGGTCGGAGAATCAACGACCTTCGTGTCTCGGTGACCGATCGCTGCAACTTCCGCTGCCAGTACTGCATGCCGGCGGAGGGCCTCGCCTGGATGGACCGCGACGAAGTACTCACCTTCAGCGAGATCACCCGGCTGGTCGGGCTGCTGGTCGGGCTGGGGATAGAAGACGTTCGCCTGACCGGCGGCGAACCGCTGGTCCGGCGGGACTTTCCTGAACTGGTCGCGATGCTCAAGCCTCTGGGAATGCGCGACCTGTCGATGACCACGAACGGTTACCTGCTGGGCCGTCATGCGGAAGCGCTCGTTTCCGCCGGCCTCGACCGGATCAACGTCTCGATCGACTCGCTCCAGCGGGACCGTTTCTTCAAGCTGACCCGCCGGGACTCGCTCGGCCAGGTCCTCGACGGGCTGGCGGCGATCGCCGCGTATCCGGAGATCAGGCCGGTCAAGGTCAACGCGGTGGCGATCCGCGGATTTACCGAAGACGAGGTCGGGCGCTTCTGCCACCTCGCCAGGACGACCGACTATCAGGTGCGTTTCATCGAGTTCATGCCACTCGACGGTGACCGGAACTGGGACTCGTCGCAGGTGCTTACGGGAGCCGAGCTGCGCGGACTGATCGAAGCGAACCATCCGCTCATCGAGCTAAAAAGGGAGCCGTCGGCCACAGCCCGGGTATTCCGGTTCGCCGACGGCAGCGGAGAGATCGGTTTCATCAATCCCGTGTCGGAACCGTTCTGTTCGGACTGCAACCGCCTGCGCTTGACGGCCGACGGAAACCTGCGTACCTGCCTGTTCTCGCTCAACGAGACTGGTCTGCGCGATCCGATGCGGGCCGGCGCGAACGACCAGGACCTGGAAGATCTGATCAGGATGGCGGTCCGCGGCAAGGAACTGCGCCACCGGATCAACGAGATCGGATTCGAGCAGCCCGAACGGACCATGAGTTCGATCGGCGGGTGAAGCTTTTGGCCCCCATGGCGATCGGCGTGACACTCCTGGCCCTGTCGGGTTGCGGATCGTCCGGTCCCGAGGACGATCCACTGATCGTCGGAGCCGCCTCCTCGCTGCGGACGGCCCTCGCCGAGTATCAGGGCGAGGAAGATTCACTGGAACCGGTCCGGGTCAGCTTTGCCGGTTCGGACCTGATCGCCAGTCAGATCAGGCAGGGCGCCGGCATCGATGTGATCGCGGCCGCCTCGACCGCCGATCCCACTGCGCTGTACAAAGACGGTCTGGCTGAGAGGCCCGTGGAATATGCCCGGAACGAAGTCGTCATCGCTGTTCCGACAGAAAGTGACATCGACGCGATCGAGGACCTGGAGAAGCCCGGACTCGACATCGTGATCGGTGACGATGCGGTTCCGGTCGGCACCTACGCGCGTAAGATCATCGGCGGCCTTCCAACTCAGACAGGTGACGCGATCGAGCAGAACGTGAGGTCGGAGGAGCCGGACGTTTCGAGTATTACGGCGAAGCTGGTCCAGGGTGCGGCCGACGCCGGGTTCATCTACGCCACCGATGTGCTCAGCGCTCCTGAGGACATCAAGGCGGTCGAAATCCCAGAGACTCTGCAGCCGACTGTGGTCTACTCGGCGGCCGTGGTCAGCGATTCGCCCAGGCCCGAAGACGCCGCCCGGTACATCGACGACCTGCTCTCGGGCACCGGGGCGGAAGACTTGGAGGAAGCGGGGTTCCTGCCCGCTCCATGAGCCTTCGAGCGAACAGGCATCGCTGGTTCGGGGCGGTTGCATTCCTGGCGCTGGTCGTCACGATGCTGTTCCTGGTCGCCCCGATCTTCGCGATCCTGACCAATACGAGCCCGCGGACCCTGATCGATTCTCTGGGCGAGCCGGCGAATCGCGAAGCCCTGCTGCTGAGCCTGAAGACGACCACGCTCGCGATAATCATCATCGTTGCCATCGGGACCCCGGCCGCGTACTTTCTGGCGATGCGTTCCTTCCGTGGCCGGTCGGCGATCCTTACCGCGATCGAGTTGCCGCTGGTGATGCCGCCGACTGTGGCCGGTATCGCGCTGCTGGCGGCTTTCGGGCCGGCCGGACTTTTCGGACCGGTGATCGAGGGCCTCGGGGTCGAACTCGTGTTCCAGACCGCTGGAGTCGTGATGGCCCTCGTCTTTGTCGCTTCACCCTTCTATCTGCGGCAGGCCATCGCCGCGTTCGCCGCGATCGATCCCGGGCTGATCGACACCTCGCGTACTCTCGGTTCCGGCCCTCTGCGGACCTTCCTCCGGGTGGCGATTCCGATGGCGAAACCGAGCCTTGCCTCTGGCGTCGCCCTCGCCTGGGGGCGGGCCCTCGGCGAGTTCGGCGCGACGTTGCTCTTCGCCGGATCCCTGGTCGCCGTGACCCAGACCGCTCCCCTGGCGATTTTCGCTCGCTTCAGCGATCCGAACGGGTTCAATCAGGCGATCGCACTCTCGGTCGTCCTGATCATCGTGTCGGCGGCCCTCCTGATGGCCGTCAAGCTCAGTGGCGGCGATCGTGCGCTGGAAGGGCGGGGGCTTTGACCGAGCCGTCCGGATTGCGGATCTCGGTTCACGTCAGCCGAAGGGACTTCGAGCTCGAAGTCGACCTCGAACTTCAGCCGGGAGGTCGTCTGGCCCTGGTCGGGCCTTCCGGTGCCGGAAAGACGACGATCCTGAGGACCGTCGCCGGCCTGGTCAGGCCAGAATCCGGCGTGATCGACCTGGCCGGACAAACGGTCTTCGATTCGGAGCGGCGGATCGATGTTCCACCGGAAGACCGCCGTTGCGGTTACGTCCCGCAGGACTATTCGCTCTTTCCCAACATGAGCGTGCTGGACAACGTCGGCTTTGGGATGCGCAAGGTCAAAGCGGCCGAGCGCCGCCGCCGCTCGGTAGACCTGCTCGGCCAACTGGGGATCGGCGGGCTGTCTGCGGTCCGTCCGTCGGATCTGTCCGGCGGCGAGCGGCAACGGGTCGCCCTGGCCCGGGCGCTCGCAACCGAGCCGGCTCTCTTCCTGCTTGACGAACCGCTTTCCGCCCTCGACTCGGCGTCCCGGGAGCAGGCGATCCCGGTGATCGAGCACGCGCTCGCCATCTCCAGGGTGCCGGCCCTGATCGTCACCCATTCACGGCAGGAGGCGGAACGCCTGGCCGACTCGACGGTGATCATCGACCGGGGCAAGGTCTCCGAGACCAGGGACCACGACGATGGACGACGCTGGAACCGCAAACCCGGGTCGGTCTCGATCCATCGGGTCGTACGAAAGCTGAGAGATTAAGCCGATGACGGGACGAAAGCTGCTCGGCATTGACGACGCAACGGCGATCGTGCTGTCCGGCGCCGAGGCATTCGAACCCGAATCCGTGCCCCTGTCGGAGGCGGGCGGGCGGTACAGCGCAACGGCCGCCGTGAGTCCGGTCGACCTTCCCGGGTTCGACAACTCGATCATGGACGGTTTCGCGGTCCTGGCGGCCGACACTTCGACGGCCGGCCCCGGGGACCAGATCTCGCTGAAGGTCGCCGGTGAGTCCAGGGCGGGGAAGCCGTTTCCCGGCCGGCTCGAACCGGGACAGGCGATCACCATTTCGACCGGGGCACCGATCCCGGACGGGGCGGACGCGGTCCTCCAGAAGGAGATCGTCGAAGTCGACGGTGCGCGGATAAACGTATCCACGACTGTCGAGCCGGGGCATGACATCCGCCGACGGGGAGAGGTGTCGAAGGCCGGCCGCGAGATTCTGGCGGGCGGGACGGAGCTGGGGGCGGTCGAACTGGGGGCGCTGGCCTCGATCGGCATGGACCCGGTGTCCTGCCACCGGCGTCCCCGTGTGAGTCTGCTGACCAGCGGCGACGAACTGGTCGACCCCGGAACCCCGCTCGGGCCCGGCCAGATCTGGAACTCCAACCGGTTCGCCGTGACGGAACTGGTTCGCGAGTCCGGTGCGTCTCTGGTCTCATCCGAGAACGTCAGGGATGACCGGGCGGCGACCGTCGACGCGCTGGATCGTGCCCTCGGCGCGGACCTGACCGTGATCTGCGGCGGCGTTTCCGTCGGCGACCACGACCACGTGAAGCCCGCCCTCGAAGAGCTGGGGGTCGAGCAGGATTTCTGGGGCCTGGCACTGAAACCCGGGCGTCCGGCCTGGTTCGGGCACCGCGGGGAGACCCGGGTCCTCGGGTTGCCGGGCAACCCCGTTTCCGCACTTGTCGTATTCCGTTTGCTCGCCCTGCCCCTCCTGAAGATGCTTTCCGGGGGCGCCGCTCCGCCGCCACGAAGCACCGGGCGGCTCGCGGCTCCGGTCGAGCGCCTGACCGGAAGGCTGCATGCGGTGCCTTGCCATCCGGTAGAAGGCGGACGACCGGGCGAACTCGTTCCGATGCCGCAGATCGGTTCGCACGACTTCCTTTCGCTGATCGGAGCCACCAGGCTTGCGCTGATCGAACCCGGCACCGGTCGGGCGGAGGCCGGCGACGAGGTCGAAACCCTGCCGCTCGGTGAGGGTTAGCATGGCCCCGATGCTCGTCAACGTCCGCCTTTTCGCTGGCCTCCGTGAGGCCGCCGGCTCCGATTCACTCGAAGTCGAGGTCGGTGATGCAGCGACCGCGGCCGACCTTCTCGAAACCATGCGCGGCCTGTCCGGGCTGGGGGAGCTGCTCCAGCGGATGCCGGTGAGGGTGGCGGTCAATTCGTCCTACGTCGCCGGCGACGCCGTCCTCGCCGCGGGTGACGAAGTCGCGCTGGTGCCTCCGATCAGTGGTGGCAGCCAGATCAGGGCAAGTGTCACAGGGGAGCCGCTCGACATCGCGGCGATCTCGAAGGAAGCCGGAGATCCGGCCGCCGGGGCGGTCGTCGTTTTTCAGGGAGTGACCCGGGAAGTGGCCCGGCTCGAGTACGAGGTCTACCGCGAGATGGCCGAACGGCGCATGGGGGAAATCCTGATCGAGTGCGTCGACCGGTTCGATCTGACCGGTGCGGTTGCGGTCCACCGCACTGGCGAGGTGCCGCTGGGTGAGCCGTCGGTGATCGTGGCGGTGTCCGCACCGCATCGCCCCGAGGCCTTTGCCGGAGCGCGCGAGGCGATCGACCGGATCAAGGACGAAGCGCCGGTCTGGAAAGTCGAAGTGTCAAAAGACGGTGGTATCCACCGAGTCGATGGCCGGCTGCCGGACGTCGACCGGGAATCGGTCGGATGAATGAGCCGAGGCTCACCCATATCGACGCCGACGGCCAGGCAGGCATGGTTGATGTCGGCGGCAAGGAACAGACCGATCGACGGGCGCGGGCCAGAGCGCGGCTCGTGGTCCAGCCCGCCACGGCCGTTGCCATCGAAGTCGGCGACGGACCCAAAGGAGAGGTCGTCCAGGTGGCTCGCATCGCCGGGATCCAGGCGGCAAAGAAGACCGCCGAGCTGATTCCGCTCGCTCACCCGCTCGCACTCACCTTCGTTGACGTAAGCATCTCTATCGACACTGATATGGGAATCGTCGAAGTGATCGGAGAGGCGAGAACCTGGGAACGTACCGGTGTGGAAATGGAAGCGATGACCGCATGCTCAGTCGCGGCCCTCACGATCTACGACATGGTCAAGGGCGTCGAGCGGGGAGTGAAGATCGAGGAGATCGTCCTGATCGAGAAGCAGGGCGGACGCAGCGGCGAGTGGCTGCTGGAGGGCGAATCTCCTTCGTGATCCGGGCCGCCCTGATCACCGTAAGTACCTCTCGTGCGCCCTCCACTGAAGGCGCGAACGATGACCGGCCGGAAGTCCCCGACGTGAGCGGAGAGCGGCTCGCCGTGCTGGCCACGTCAGCCGGTGCCGAGATCGTCGGACGCGAGCTAATTCCGGACGACCGGGATCAAATCGTGGACCGGCTGACCCACTGGTCCGGTCCGGGCGGGGCGAACCTCATCCTGACTACCGGTGGCACCGGTTTCGCTCCGAGCGACGTGACACCGGAGGCGACGCGTGCCGTGATCGAGCGTCCCGCGCCCGGAATCGCGGAAGCGATCCGTCTGGCGGCGGCCGAACACACGAAGAACTGGCCGCTTTCCCGGGCCGAGGCCGGCATTCGCGGGAGGTGCCTGATCGTCAACCTGCCCGGAAGTCCGCGCAGCATCGATCAGTCAGCTCCCGTCCTGGAACCGTTCCTTGAGCATGCGGTCAGCCTGATCGAAGACGAAGAAAGCCCGCATTGAAGACTTCGGTGGGTAGTTCCTCGAAATTTAATAATTCGTCGCGATGATCGCCTGATGTCGCCGCCACGACTACTGGTCATCGCCAAAGCCCCCGTTGCGGGCCGGTCGAAGACACGCCTTTGCCCACCTTGTTCGCCGGAGCAGGCGGCCGAACTGGCTGAGGCGGCACTGGCCGACACCCTCGACGCGGTTTCCCGGACGGACTGCGCGGGGCGCACCATAGTCCTGGATGGGCAGCCTGGCGATTGGCTGCCCGAAGGATTCGAAGTCATTCCGCAGGTCGACGGTGGTCTCGGCGAACGGCTCGCCGCGGCCTTCGCGGTGGTCGACGGACCGGCACTGCTGATCGGAATGGACTCGCCGCAGGTCGATCCCGAATTGCTCGGAGAGTCCCTGTCGCGGCTTGACCAGGCCGGGAATGACTCGGTGCTCGGGCCCTGCATCGACGGTGGATACTGGGCGATCGGCATGAAGCATCCTGATCCCGGAGCATTTGAGGGCGTTCCGATGAGCACCGATCGCACCGGTGAGTTTCAGTTGAGGCGTCTGCGGGAAATCGGTATGTCCGTTGAAATGCTGCCCGAGCTCCGTGACATCGATTTCTTCGAAGACGCCCGCCAGGTGGCCGAAGGTTGGCCGGATGGCGAGTTCGCCCGGGTCTTTCGTTCGATGGAGCCGGACCTGTGTCCGAGCTGACCCTCCGCAGCCCCACTGAGGTCTACGAGAGCGGGATGGACGCCTTGCGCTCGACCAACGACCCGGCCGCCTACTACGCGGTCGGCGAAGACGGAACACGCCGGCACCTGCCGATCGGACGTTGGCTGAAGCGTGCGCCAGATGACGAAGAGCGCCTGCTCGATCGGGCGACGGGACCGGTGCTGGACATCGGTTGCGGGGCCGGGCGCCACCTCGCGGCACTCGGCCGGCGCGACATCGAGGCGACCGGGGTGGAGGTCTCGCGTTTCGCCGTGGCGATCGCCCGCGAACAGGACGCCGACGTGATCCACGGCTCGGTCTTCGACCTCCCGGAAGGGAGGGTCTGGCGAACGGCCCTGCTGCTCGACGGCAACGTGGGCATCGGCGGCGATCCCGAAGTGCTGCTCGCCCGGACCGCCCGGCTGCTGCGTCCGGGTGGCCAGGTTCTGGTCGAAGTCGAGCCGCCCTCGAGCGAGACCCGCTCGGTCAGGCTTCGCCTAGAGGGGCCGAGCGACGTCAGCGAGTGGTTCCCCTGGGCCTGGGTTGGCGCTGATGCGATCAGCTCGATTGCAGATGCCATTGGCCTGAAAGTCATCGACCTCTGGACCACCGGAGATCGCTGGTTTGCGCAGCTTCGCCTGGTTTCCGTGGCATGAGTTCGATCCCGCAGCGCTTGAAGGCGATCCGGCTTCCCGCCCTGGGCGAGGAGGTGCATCCGCCGCAAAGCGGCAACCTCGTCCCCTGGATAGTCACCTTGGGAACCCTCGCGACCCTCTCCGTCGGCATCACCGCCAGGGAATTCGGGGTCAACTGGCGGGCCGAGACCCAGCCGCTCTTCATCATCTTCGACCCGGTTTTCGCCGGCTGGGCCCTGCTCGCGGCAGCGGTTCTAGCCGGAACCCTGATCATTGCCTTTCGCCTGTGGCGATCCACATTGGGGCCGGCGTGGTTCGGCCTCGCCCTCTTCGGCCTCACCCTGGTCAGCCGGCTGGCCCTCAACCTGGCGCGCGTCGGACCGCGCGACTGGTGGGAAGTTTTCGTCTCGCGACCGGGCCACGATTTCGAGTATCTGTCGGCACTGCCACAGCTCAGGAACGGCCTCGGTCCCCTGATGGACAACTTCGACGACCTGGTTTCGATTCTTCCCGCTCACGCCGCCGGGCATCCGCCGGGGATGCTGGTCCTGATCGACTGGCTGGGCATCACCTCACCGGAAGGTCTCGCCGCCCTGACGATCGGTGTAGGGGCGATCACCACGCCCTTCCTCTACGTACTCGGCCGGCAGCTCTTCGAAGAGCGGACCGCCCGCTTCGCCTCCCTGCTGTTTGTCTTCGTGCCGACTTCACTGCTCTACGGGGCGACTTCCGCCGACGCCCTGTTCGCGACGTTGGCCCTGGTTTCAATCGTTCTGCTTCTTTCGAAGCGCCGCGCGGTGGTCGCCGCCGGAGCGGCCGCCCTGGCGATCGCTTCATTCTTCTCGTACGCACTGCTCGCGGCCGGCGGCTGGGCGGGCCTCGTCCGCTGGCGGCGGGACGGCTTCAAGTCGATGTTCGGCACCGCTTTGCTTTGTGCGGCTGCGCTCATCGTCTTCTACGGGGTGCTGGTCGCAACTACTGGCTTCAATGTCCTCTCCGCGATCGAAGCCACCAACGACCGCTATCACGACGGAATTGCCAACGTGCGGCCTTACGCGTTCTGGGTGTTTGGCTCTCCGGCCGCGTTCCTGTTGATGCTCGGACCGGTCGCCTGGTTCGCGTCGAGATCTCTGGCGAGCCGGGAGATCACGGCGGTGGCATTGACTTCGATCATCGTCGTGACGGCCCTGATCGGCTATACGAAGGCCGAGACGGAGCGGATCTGGCTGTTCTTGGTCCCGCTTGCCTGTCTTGCAGCGGCCCGCGCAATGCCCGAGCGGGCCTTCAAACCCGTGCTGGTGGCGCTCACGGCCCAGGCCTTCGTGATCGAGATCCTTTTCGCCACGAGGTGGTGATGGAGGGCCGGGGCGTGTACCGCCGTTCAACGCAGCTCGGCGGTCGCGAAATCGCGCATCCCTTCTTCAAGACCAATCTCCGCGGTGAACCCGAGCTGGTCCCGGGCCCGCGCCGGATCGGCGAAAACGTGGCGGACGTCGCCCAGCCGGAACTCTCCCGTGACCCTGGGGGCCGGAGCTTCCGGGCCGGCTTCCACAGAAAGCAGGTCAGCCATCTCTTTGATGGTCCGCGGCCGCCCGCTGGCGATGTTCAAAGGCCCTTCCGCCTTCGAGTCCGGGTCGAGCGCGAGGAGGTTGGCGCGGGCCACGTCGCGGACGTGGACGAAGTCGCGGATCTGGCCGCCATCTTCGAAAACCGAAGGAGCCTCACCGTTGGCCAGTGAGCTCCGGAAGATGCTGGCCACGCCGGCATAAGGGGTGTCGCGGGGCATCCTCGGTCCGTAGACGTTGTGGTAGCGCAGGGCGACGCATCGAACCCCTTCGGTCTCCCTGGCGAACAGTCCACAGAGGTGCTCCTGGTGAAGTTTGGTCGCCGCGTAGACGTTGCGAGGGTCGGTCGGCGCGTCTTCGCCGACGAGGCCCGGCTGGAGCTGTTCGCCACACTCGGTACAGCGGGGTTCGAACTGCCCGGCCGCCAGGTCCTCGCGAGTGCGAGCCGCGGGGCGGACCGCACCATGATTCGGGCAGACGTAACGCCCCTCTCCGTAGACCACCATGCTGCTGGCGAGTACCAGCGGCCCCCGGAGATCATTCTTCGACATTGCGGTCAGCAGGCGGGCGGTTCCGAGGCAGTTGTCCTTGACGTAGTCCCCGGCGTCACCGAAGTCGACCCCGAGGCCGACCATCGATGCCTGATGGCAGACCGAGTCCACGCCGTCCAGGGCGTGGTCAAAGGTCGTCGGGTCAGAGATATCGGCGTCGACGTACTCCGCACCGGGGTTCAGGTACCCGGGCCGTGCTGCGTGAGCCGCCGGATGGAAGCAGTCGATCACACGGACGTCGCGGCCGGTTTCGACCAGCTGGTCGACGATCTGTGAGCCGATGAAGCCGGCTCCGCCGGTGACTAGTACGCGGCCTGGCATCGACCGACCTTACACCGGGAAATACCGGGGAAGTGATCCAACTTCTTACAGTTGTATTAAACATCTGGCGAAATCCGTCGAGGGACCGCCGTTGGTGACACAATCAACACATGGCAGCCGAAACTCATCGAGGCTGGGGAGTTTGGGCCACGACTATCGTGCTGACGGCAGGCGCCTTCATTTCGTTCGCCGGTTGCGGTGAATCGACTCCTGAGCTCGAGCCCGCGGCCGAACCGGCCGAATCGCCGCCGGTCAAAGTGCGCCCGGCCGGAGAGGTCGTGAACATCGGCGCGGGCGCTGAAGGGATCGTTTTCGACCAGACCTCGGGAACCGTGGTGCTCGGACTGCGGGAGCCGTACCGGCTGGCGTTCGTCGATCCGGCAAAGCTCTTCATCACCTTTCAGGTACCGATCCCGAACCCGGTCCGGCATCTCGCCGTCTCGCCAGCGGGCGTGGTCGCCGTCCCGGCCGAGTCGGCCAATTCGGTATTCGAGATTTCCGCGAAACGCGGGGTGGAGGAGGAGGTGCCCGCCGGGGAACATCCCCACGACGCCGCCTTCGCCGACGGCAAGCTCTTTTCCGCGGACGAGTTCGCGGACACCGTCTCGGTGATCAAGGACGGTGAGGTAGCCGAGTCGCTACCTGCCCCCGTCCAGCCCGGTGGAATCACCGCTGTCGAGGACCGTTACCTCGCGCTGATCGCCGTTTCCGAACGGGTGCTTCAGGTATATGACGCGCGGACGAGCGAAGCCCTGGGCGAGGTGCCCGCCGGGACCGGCCCGACCCACATCGAAGCGCTCGGCGAGGACGTATTCGTCGCCGACACCGAAGGTGACCAGATCCGCCGATTCCGGATCGGTGCCGAACCGGTCGAGACCGCAACGGCGCCGGCGCCCGGCACTCCCTACGGGATCGCGGTCGATCCGAAACGCAAACGCGTCTGGGTGACCCTCACCGCCACCAATCAACTCGCCGGATACTCGGTGAGCGGAGCGAGGATGAAACGGTTCGCGACCTACCCCACGATCCGCCAGCCGAACACGGTGACGGTAGAGCCGGCAACGGGGGATGTCTTCGTTGCCAGCCGGACCGAAGGACAGATCGAGCGGATCTCCCCGGACGGAGGTGACGGAAAGTGAAGCGCCCGCACCTGCCCAGGCTGAACCTTTCGAAGCTGCCGACGCCGCCGAAGCCGAAGTTCCCGGATGAGCCACCACCCGGTCCGACGCAGCCCAGCTTCTGGAAGAGCCCGTTGCGCGGTCCCTGGATGACGGCGATCATCGGATCCGCCCTGCTGCCGCTGATCATCATCTGCGCGGCCACCGGATTCCTTTCCCACGCCGCCTACAACCCGACCCTCGGTGACAACTCGTTCTTCCCGCCCGGCGGGGTCTCCTGGAACATCTATTTCTTCTCGTGGCCGACCTCACCGACCTGGCTCTACGCGTTCACGCAGGGACTCCACGTGGTCTCGGGTTGCGTCGCAATCCCGATCCTCTTCGCAAAGCTCTGGTCGGTCATGCCGAAGCTTTTCGAATGGCCGCCGCTCAAGTCCGTTGCCCACATGCTCGATCGCATCTCGCTTGCCCTGCTGGTCGGCGGCGCGCTGTTCGTCTTCTTCACCGGTGTACTGAACATCCAGGTCTACTACCCGTGGAATTTCAGCTTCGTGCCTTCCCACTACTACGCGTCTTTCGTATTCCTCGCGGCCCTGGCGCTCCACGTCAGCCTGAAGTTCCCGACGATCCGGAAGGCGTACCGGGAGCGCGGGGTGGTGAAACCTCTCCACGACGACCTGGAGCACACCGAGCCCGAGCCGTACGACGAGAGCACGACGACAGCTCTGGAACCGGCGGCGCCGACGATTTCGAGGCGCGGACTCCTGCTGACCGTGGGTGCCGCGGCGGCCGGCATCGGGCTGATGATGTCGGGCCAGGTGATCGGCGGACCGCTCAGGAAGATCGCCCTGCTTGCGCCCCGGGGCACGCAGCCCGGCAGTGGCCCGAACGACTTCCAGATCAACAAGACCGCCTCTGCCGCCGGCATCAAGGTGAGCCAGACCGGTTCAAACTGGCGGCTGAAGCTGGTCGGGGCCGCCGAAGCCGAGCTCTCGCGCGAACAGCTCCTCGCCATGCCCCAGTACACCTACGACCTGCCGATCGCCTGCGTCGAAGGCTGGTCGACCACACAGTCGTGGACCGGCGTCCGGCTGAAGGACCTGGCCGATGCTTCCGGGGCGCCGGGAGCGAGCGAGGTCCTGGTCGAGTCGATCCAGGAGTTCGGCTCTTTCAACAAAGCGACCCTGAGTTCGGGCCAGATCGCCGACGACAAGAGCCTGCTGGCCCTGAAGGTGAACGGGGTCGACATCTCACCCGACCACGGTTATCCCGCCCGGGTGATCGTGCCGGCGCAGCCCGGAGTCCACAACACCAAGTGGGTCCGCAAGATGACCTTCACGGAGGCCTGAGTTGAGCCGGTTCAGATCCCTATACGGCGCGTCGCCCCTTCACCTCCTCGCGGTGATCGCGAGCTTCGCCATCGCCGGCTACGGCTTCCTGCGGATCTTCGACAGCCCCGCACCGGAGAGCACCATGCTCTTTTTCATCGCCGCGGTCTTCGCTCACGATCTGATCGCTTTCCCGATGTATTCGGCGTTGAACCAGATCGCCATGCGGTCGACCGGGAAGCAGGCAAACTGGTGGCTTTCGGAGCAGGAAGTGCGGCCCCTCAACTACGTCCGCATCCCGTTCGTCCTCAGTGCTTTCTGCTTGCTCCTCTACTTCCCGCTGATCTTCCGGCTGAGTTCCGAGCGGGTCATAGCCAACTCGGGGGAGAGTCCCGACGTCTTCCTGGCCCGCTGGCTCGGAATCGTCGCGGTGCTCTTCACCGGCTCGGCGGTGCTCTACGCGATCCGGCTTGGCCGGGCCTCCCGGAAGGCTGCGGCGGAAGCGGCCGACCGGGCCGCTGACGACTGACCGTGCCCGACGTGATCCTTCCCGTCCTTGACGAGGCCGGGGCGCTGCCAGGCGTCCTCGGTGGGATGCCGGACGGGTGCAACCCGATCGTGGTCGACAACGGTTCCGGTGACGGATCGGGCCGCATCGCCGCTGAGCTTGGTGCGCAGGTCGTGGCTGAGGCCCGGCGCGGCTTCGGGTCGGCCTGCTTCGCGGGCCTGATGGCCGCCGAGGCGGACGTCGTCTGCTTCATGGACTGTGACGGCTCCCTCGATCCGGCCGACCTGGTCCCGATGATCGGGATCCTCGAAGGCGATGCGGACATGGTGGTCGGATCCCGGCAGCCCGTGCCGGGAGCGTGGCCCGTTCACGCCCGCCTGGCAAACCGCGCCCTGGCTTTCGAGTTCCGGCGACGAACCGGGCTCGGCCTGACCGACCTGGGGCCGATGAGGGTCATGCGGCGCGAGGCATTGATCGACCTCGATCTGAAGGACCGGCGCAGCGGCTGGCCGCTCGAGATGGTGATCAAGGCGGACGCCGCAGGCTGGAAGATCGCCGAGCTCCCGGTGACCTATTACCGACGCTCGGGTCGCTCGAAGGTGACGGGCACGGTCCGTGGCACCTTGCAGGCGATCAAGGACATGTCGTCACACCTGTCGGATCTGAAAGGCGGAACCGGCCGTTCCCGCGGCTGACCTGCGGCACTCAGGCCTTTTGAGCCTTGGCCCACTTGACGATCGGCTTGCCGCCGACGACGGTGTCGCCACCTGGAAGGACCAGCACGGGCAGCTTCTCCTGGCCGCTGATCTCTTTGAGGTCAGGGCGTGTGCCTTCGGTTCCGCGGCCGAAAGGCTTCCCTTGGCCGTAGACGACCTTGTCGTGAGACACTCCCGCCTTTTCAAGCGCGCTGTGGGCCTTGGCACAGGGATGAAGCATCGGGTGCCCTTCGTCGATGTGACACACGTAAAGGGTGGGGGTCGATACGTCGGCGGTGACAACTGGATCGCTCAAGGCGGGCTCCTCAGATCGTGGACGGTGTAGTCGCGGAATGCGCTCGATTCAATACTGACTACTCGCCAGGCGCCGTGCCGGATTAATTCAGGCGGCCAGTTCCTCGAGTAGTGCTTCCACCACCGTGGGATCGAACTGGGTTCCGGAGTTCACCCTCAGTTCCTCCCGGGCGGAACCTTCGTCCATGGCCTTGCGGTACGGCCGGTCGGTGGTCATCGCGCTGTAGGCATCGCAGGTCAGGGTGATGCGACTGGCCAGGGGAATCTCCTTGCCGGCGAGCCTGTCCGGATACCCGGTACCGTCCCAGCGTTCGTGCTCGGCGCGAATCATCGGCGCAAGGCGAGCCAGTCCGGGCGACTGGAGGATCAGCTTCTCGGATTCGATGGGGTGCCGGCGCATGATCTCCCACTCATCGGCGGAAAGGGGAGCCGGCTTCTGAAGGATGGAGTCGGGTGTCGCGATCTTGCCGACGTCGTGGAGCTGGGCGACCAGCCGGACTTCTTCGAGCGCCCCTCCTTCGAGACCCAGCCGGACGGCCACCCGGGATGCGTACTCGACCACGTTCGCGGAGTGCTCGGCTGTGTAGGAATCCCGCGCGGCAACCGCCGCAGCCAGGGTTTCGGCCGCGGTGGCTTCCACCTCGAGCGTCCGGGTCTTCTGTTCGGTCAATTCACGCTCGAACTGGTTGGCGATCAGGCGGGCGAAGACATGAAGAAACTGGAGGTCCTTCTCGCCGATGTCAGGCCGGCGGTCGTGGTTGGCGGCGCATAGCGTGCCGAAGAGTTCGCCATCGGAAAAGTAAAGAGGAACCGCGGCGAAAGCGCCGACGTCGGCCGAGTCGGTGACGGGCAGATCGGCCGCTTCGGGTTCGTCGGCGACCACGGGGATAACGTTCGGAAGCTTGTCGTCCAGCACTTTCTGGCAGTAGGTTTGTTCGGCGGGCATGACGGTGTCCTTGTTCACGCGGAAGGATTCACCGTCACCGGCCAGCACGTGGAATCGCTGCTCGTCATCGGTCATCTCGGCGATGTAGGAAATATCGAATCCGAGAAACTCGCGAACCGCTTCCACCGCCATCTGGAGCGAGGGCGACTGCTCCCGGGCCAGACTGCTTAAGGAATCGATTCCGCTTGTTCTGCTCACTGCTTGACTCTCCCATTTCGATTGCTATGGCACTACGGGTACCGTCGCTGCCAGCCGGGCGAATTGTAGTTCAAAGCCTCGATGAGCCTAAAGGCCAAGGATGGATCTTTGAGGGGCGGCAAGCCCGACCTTGTATAAGTGCTGAATGTCAACGACCCCCGCACTTTCCCTTCCTGAAGCCAGCGCACCCTTCGAAGAGACGACGATTGAGCGGCGGGATCTGCGTCCCGACGACGTCCGGATCGCGATCGAATATGCGGGCATCTGCCACACCGATCTTCACTATGGCCATGACGATCATGGAATCGGTCACTTCCCGATGACCCCGGGCCATGAGATCGCCGGCACGATTGCCGAAGTCGGACCGGACGTGACCGAATTTGCCATCGGCGACCGGGTCGGCATGGGCTGCATCTGCAACTCCTGCGGTGAATGCAGGTTCTGCCTGGACGGCCGGGAGCAGTTCTGTACCAAGGGTATGGTCATGACCTACAGCACCAAGGACTACGACGGGACGATCACCCAGGGTGGCTACAGCCGCTCGATCGTCGTGCCTTCGCGGCTTGTGATCCGGATTCCGGAAGGCATCTCCCTCGAGCATGCCGCGCCCCTTCTCTGCGCCGGGATCACCATGTATTCACCGCTCCGTCACTGGAACGCCGGGCCCGGGACCAAGGTAGCGATCATCGGCATGGGTGGTCTCGGTCACGTCGGAGTCAAGCTCGCCGCGGCCATGGGCGCCGAAGTCACCGTTCTCAGCCAGTCGCTCGCCAAGCAGGAGGACGGGCTTCGTTTCGGGGCGACCGAGTTCCACGCCACGAGTGATCGGCAGACCTTCAAGGATCTGCGGGGGAAGTTCGACCTGATTCTGAACACGGTCTCGGCCGACCTCGACGTCAACAAATTCGTGAGCCTTCTGGACGTAGAAGGGACGATGGTCGAAATCGGCCTTCCCGAAGGACCCGCGACGGTCAACGTGATGGGCCTTCTGGGAGGACGCAAGAGTCTTGCCGGTAGTCCGATCGGCGGAATCCTCGAGACCCAGGAGATGGTCGACTTCTGCGCCGAGCACGGCGTCACCCCCGAGATCGAGACGATCGAAGCCGACCCCGAAGAGGTCGCCGCAGCCTGGGAGCGAATCGCCACCAGCGCCGCCCGTTACCGCGTCGTGATCGATACCAAAGGGCTCGAAGCCTAGGCAGGGAACAGCTGGTCAGCGACCAGCCGGATGGACCGGTTCCGCAATAACTACTGAAGAATTGTTCACGGAACGTTCTTAGGATGGTTGAATTCCGGAGCCTCAAACAGGGCTTCTCGTCGATCAGGACTGATGTCGCAGTCCAAGGGGTTATATGACCGAAAGATTCGAGTCGAGCCGATCAAACGTGACGCTGTGGTCAAGTTTCCGTAGCCGGGTTGCGTTGCCTTTCATCGGGCTCTGCGTCGTGTTCGCGGGCTTTGGCGCCACCGATGCCAACGCGGCTCCGACGCCCATGGTGGACCTCGGCGCGGCCTCGAGCTACGCGGTCTTCAGTGGCGCCTCGGTTGCCAATACGGTCAGCGCTCCGGGCGCTCCTCACACTACGGTCCGGGGCGACCTCGGCGTGAAAGCGAACACCGAGCCGACCGGATTTCCTCCCGGTGTCGTTACCGGCACGACCAGGATCGGCACCCCAGCCGACTCGGCGCACGCCGCTGTGGTCTCGGCCTATTCCGAAATCGACGACCGCACGGGCGGCGCCCCGCTTGCCGGCGCCCTGGTCGGCGTCACCGTCGGGCCCGGGCTCCACACGATCTCCGGTGCCGCTTCAAACACCGGAACGCTGACCCTCGACGGCGGGGGAGACCCCGACGCCGTCTTTGTCTTCCAGGTCGACGGCGCCCTGGCTTTTGCCGCGGGAAGTCGCGTGCTGCTCACCAACGGAGCCCGGGCTTCCCGGGTGTTCTGGCAGGTAAATGGTGCCGGGGCCGTCGGGGCCTTGGCCGAATTCACTGGCACCCTCATCGCGAGTGCCGCCGTGGGGATCGGCAACGGGACCCTCGTCAACGGCCGGGCGTTCGCCCGCGACGGAGCCTTGACACTCGACAACAACCAGATCTACAGCGCACCCCCCGTGCTGACTATCGACGGAGGTCTGGCCGCTCAAACTACGGATACGACGCCCACGATCAGCGGGACCACCGACGTCGAAGCACCGGGGATGGTTCACGTGACGATTGCCGATCAAAACTTCGATGTGGCTCCGACCGGGGGAACCTGGTCGGTGACTTCCGGACTCCTGGCAAACGGCACATACCCGGTAACGGCTTCGGCCGAGGACGGCGCCGGCAATCCAGGCAGCGCAATCCAGCAGCTCACGGTCGACACGGTACCGCCGGAGATCACTCTCGAAGGCGGGGAATCTGTGACCACTAACAATCCGACTCCGACCATCGCTGGCACGAGCGACGTGGCTGCCGTTACCGTCGTCCAGGTTACGGTCGATTCGCAAGTCCTGTACGCCTTGGTTGACGCCAGCGGAAGTTGGAGTGTGAGAGCGGGCCCGCTCGCTGATGGCACCCACGACGTTACCGCTGCGGTCAGCGACCCGGCCGGCAACGAGAGCACCGATACCCAGCTTCTGACCATCGACACGATCGCACCGACGTTGTCGATCTCGGGTGGTGCCGTCGCGCTGACCAAGGATCCGACCCCTGAAGTGTCCGGGACAACGGACCTCAGCCCGGGTTCAACGGTCACCGTGGACGTCGGCAACGAAACGCTGACCGCGTTGGTCGGTGGTGGGGGAACCTGGGAAGTAACCGCCTCGACGTTGTCCGATGGCCCGCATCGCTTCGTTGTGTCGGTCGAGGATGCGGCCGGGAACCCGGCCAGTGCCCAGCAGATGCTTACGGTGGACACGGTGGCACCACTTGTCGCGATCGATGGTGGCGCCAATGCCACCACAGAAGACGTCAGTCCAACGATCACCGGGACCTCAGACGCCGCACCCGGCTCGACCGTCACGGTTTCGATCGCGAGCCAGACGCTGACGACCCTCCTTCAGTCGAACCACACCTGGAACATCAATCCGGGCGTGATCGGAGACGGTGCCTGGCAAGTTGTGGCTTCGGCCCAGGATCCTGCCGGCAACGTAGGGATGGCCAGCCAGGCCCTCACCATCGGCCCGCCGCCAGTCGCTCCCGAGAAGCGAACTCTCACGGTCACGAAAACAGGGAACGGCTCGGGCACCGTCACATCCACTCCCGAGGGTGTCGAGTTCGACGACGGAACCGTGGTGACCCTTGCCGCCAGCCCGACAACCGGATCGAGCTTCGTCGACTGGGATGGGGCCTGCTCGGGCAGCTCGGCAAGTTGCACCGTCACGATGGACCAAGCCCGTACGGTGTCCGCCAGCTTCGCCGACAAACCACCGGTGATCAACAAGCTCGAGGTGGCTCCGAAAAAGATTCGCCTGAGCGGCAGATCCAGAAGCGCGATGCGACGCCGCGGACCTGCGATCAAGCTGAATCTCACCGAGGACTCAAAGGTCAAGTTCCGGATCACCCGCAGATTTACCAGAACCCGGATCTTCCAGCTCAGGGTCAAGGGTGGATCAAGCTCGGTTCGAGTCCCCGCGAAGATCCGAAAGAAGATCAAGCGCGGCAACTACCGGCTGATCGCAGTGGCAACCGACTCAGCCGGTCAGACCTCAAACCGCAAGGGGGCACGCTTCAGGGCTGTTCGCTAGATGCAGTTGATCGCCTGACAGTGAGAAACACCCGAGTCGCGGGACGACTCGAGGTGCATGGGAGTATGTAGTGAATAGGACCAAAGGGAGAGCAAGTTGAAGTCGTCCGTATCTGCATGCAGAGTCGTACTCGCCGTCGCCGCGACGGTGACCAGTCTCGCTTTGGTCGGGTCCGCGTCAGCCCAGGACCCTGGCGGCGACGCCACGCCTGCCAAAGCCGCGGCAGACCGGAAACCGGCTTCGCCGAAGATTCGCGTACTGGTGTTCTCCAAAACAGCCGGGTTCCGGCACGCCTCGATCGAGCCGGGGGTGAGCGCCGTGAAAGCACTCGGTGCGAAGAAGGGCTTCAGGGTCGACGCCACAGAAGATGCGACCGCATTCTCGGGCAGGAACCTGAGACGGTATGACGCAGTCGTCTTTCTCTCCACCACCGGCGACGTGCTCGACGAATCCCAGCAGAAGGCCTTCGAGGGTTACATCCGGGGCGGGGGTGGTTTTGCCGGCGTGCACGCGGCTTCCGACACCGAGTACGACTGGCCGTTTTATGGAAAGCTGGTCGGGGCGTACTTTCTGTACCACCCGTTCATCCCGAAGCATCTTCAGGACGCCCGGATCGAGGTTGAAGACCGAACCCATCCTTCGACTCGCCACCTGCCGTTCCGATGGACCCGGAGCGACGAGTGGTACGACTTCAAGGCGAACCCCCGCGGGCAGGTTCACGTACTCGCGACCCTCGACGAACGGACTTACTCGGGCGCGATTTCGGGAGCCGATCATCCCATCGCCTGGTGCCAGAACTTCAGAGGGGGGAGGTCCTGGTACACCGGGGGCGGGCACACCGAAGGGTCCTTCGCCGAACCGGCGTTCCTGAAGCACCTGCTCGGCGGAATCCGCTGGGCGGCCGGCGCCGTGGCGGGTGACTGCCGGGCTACAGTCGACCGCAATTTCCGGAAGGTGACACTCAATGACCTCCCGGGGGAGCCGATGGCCCTCGCGGTGCTGCCGGACCGGCGTGTGCTCTCGACGTCCCGAAATGGCGACATCCGCCTCAACGATGCCAGGACCGGGCGGAACTCGTTTGCCGCGAAAATGCCGGTGTACGACCACGATGAGGACGGACTTCAGAGCATCGCGATCGACCCGAACTTCCAGCGCAACCGCTGGGTGTATCTCTACTACTCGCCGCCGCTCGACACACCGGTTGACGACCCCACCACTGCCGCAGTCGACGAAAGCAACGCTCCGGTTGCAGGAGACCTGGCGGCGGTCCCTTCGTTCCGCGGGGTCAACCGCCTCTCGCGCTTCAAGTTCCGGAAAGGCCGGATCTTGCTCAGATCTGAGCAGAAGATCATCAAGATACCGGTGGATCGTGGGGTCTGCTGCCACGTCGGCGGACACATCGACTTCGATGCTCGCGGCAACCTGTTGCTCTCAACCGGAGACGACACGCTCCCGTTCGCATCCAGTGGTTTCACGCCGATCGACGAGCGACCGACCGCCACGCCCGCGCTGGATGCGCAGCGGAGCGCAGGCAACACCAACGATCTGCGCGGAAAACTGCTGCGCATCAAACCGCGCAAGCGGCGCGGCGGCTACACCATTCCCAAAGGTAACCTCTTCGGCAGGCGAGCGAAACTCACGCGGCCGGAGATCTACGCGATGGGGTTGCGCAACCCGTTCCGCTTCGCGGTCAACCGCCGCAAGAACGTGATTTACCTGGCGGACTACTCGCCTGACGCAGCGGTCGCCAACCCGCAACGTGGCCCCGTCGGCCAGGGCAAGTGGACCGTCATCCGCCGGCCCGGAAACTACGGCTGGCCGTACTGCGCGACCGCCAGCCTCCCTTACGTGGACTACGACTTCGCAACCGCGCAGTCGAGCGCTCCGTTCGACTGCGAGCGCCCGGTCAACGACTCCCCGCACAACACCGGGCGACGTCAACTGCCACCGGTCGTGCAACCCGACGTCTCGTACTCGTACGTCGAATCCGCGGAGTTCCCCCGGCTCGGCTCGGGCGGGATCGGGCCCATGGCCGGCCCGGCTTACGACCCGCGGGCGGCGGGCAGATCACGCACACGCTGGCCCGACCATTACGCCGGCGCGCCGCTGTTTTACGAGTGGACACGCGACTACGTGAGCGCCTTCCGGCCGGCCAGCGATGGCGGTCTCGCCCGAATCGAGCCGCTGCTCACATCAAAGACTTTCGAGAATCCGATGGACATGGAGTTCGGCCCGGATGGCGCCCTCTACGTGCTCGAGTACGGCGACGGGTACTTCAGCGAAAACCCCGAAGCCCAGCTGTCGCGAATCGACTACATCCGGAGGAGCCGTGCCGGCGGCTGAACGCACGGAAGGGAATTACACCGGGAGCGCCGGAAGTTCGATTTACTGGCGGGCGTGGACAGCCCCGGCTCCGGTAGGGCAGGTCGTCATCGTTCATGGCTATGGAGAGCACGGCGATCGCTACACGAGATTGGCAGAGCGACTGTCGAGTGAGGGGTTTTCGGTCTGGGCCAACGACCATCGAGGCCATGGCCGCAGCGAAGGACCCCGTGGGGTCGTCACTCAACTCGGCGACGCTGCCCGGGACGTCGACCGGGTCGTGGAAATGGCCCGCACCGCGCAGCCCGATCTGCCGGTCTTCATGTTTGCGCACAGCATGGGGGGCACCATCGGCCTGCTATATGCACTGGATCATCAGGACAAGCTCGCCGGGCTCGTCCTGTCCTCAGCGGCCGTGTCACAAGGACTCGAAGTGCCTCGCCTGCAACGCCAGATCATCAAAGCCGTGGCGAGGGTCGCTCCCAGACTCCCGGTAAACCGCCTGCAGTTCGAAGGCATTTCACGAGACTCCGAGGAACTGCGCATCTACATGGAGGACCCGCTGGTCCACAAAGGGGCGCAGCCGGCGAAGACCGTCGTCGAAATTCTGCGGGCGATGACGGACGTGCCGTCCGGGGTGGGACAGCTTCACATCCCGCTCCTGGTCATCGCCGGAACCGACGACCCGATCGTCCCGGCCGCCGGCAGCCGGGACATCGCCGAGCGGGCCGGCTCATCCGACAAGCAGATCATCATCTACGACGGCTTCGTCCACGAACTCATAAACGAACCACCAGACGACCGCGAACGGGTCACCCGGGATCTGATCGATTGGCTGCGGACACGACTGCCAACGGATTTCCGCGACGACTGAACGCAATCAATCCGCGGGCAGACCGTAAGACGTAGTGAAAGAATCGCGGGTGCGGGTGCCGTCACGGCTGACGACCACACGATCGATGGTGGTGTCGAAGCCACCCTGGCTGTTATCGGTGCGGGACTGGGTTTCCGCCCGCACCTTCCGAACGGCGCTGCCCCCGTAGATGCTGACGGTGACCGAGGTGTCGGAGGCGGAGGATCGTACGACGACCGGCGCTTTCGTGTCGTTGGTCCAGAGCAGATCGATGGTGCCGAAATTGAGCGTCGATTCGCGGCCGGCCGGATAACGACTGATGTAGAAGCTGTGGGGTGTGTGGGCGTCGATCGCGAGACCGGCGAAGTAGGCGGCGTTGTAGGTGGTGGTCGAGAACTGAGACACGCCGCCACCGACCGTGTCGATCAGCTTGTTCCCCTCGCCGATGGTGGGGGCGGGTTTGTAGCCGTTCGCTCGCGTCCGTTCACCGGCGACTTCGTTCAGCGAGAACTGCTCTCCGGGTCCGATCACCGTCCCGTCAACGGTCCTTGCCATCCGCTGGATGTTCGCCACCCGCGGTTCGCAGCATGTGTAACTGGTGGTGAATGTACCGAGCAGCGAAGTCGCGTTCTTCACCGTGTCCGTGGTTACGTTCGGCGCGACCCGTTCGGACGGAAATCGCACCTCGTGCTCGCCGTTGCGGATCGCGCGGATCGTGTTGCTGACGGCCTGTTCCTGACGGATCTGGCGCCCGGTCCGGGCTCTACTCACGCTGGCCACGTCGGGCTTCGGCTGCCAGCGGAGATCACCTTGCTCACTCAAAGTGACCGGTGGCTGGGGGGGAGTATCGAGGCCGGCGTCTCGCGCCTGCCGATCGCGGCGCCCGGCGAACTTCGCCACGAGAGGTTTTACCTTTCCTGCCTCGGCTCCCAGCTGGATGCCAGCATCGGGAGCGCCGCCCTTCGACTCGATGGTGAGCATCCGTGCCACTTGTCGCGGAGCGAAGGCGGCGGCGCCGCCGGCGGTGAGGATTCGAAAGGGCTTCCGGAGGAACTGCTCGGCCTCATTGGCGACCGCCTGCACCTCGGCTGGGTCCGGAGCAGGCTGCCGCCGAACCGGGACCTCGAGCGTCCGACGCCCGGCCCGGAAGGCCTCGAGAAGAATCGCCCTGGTGAGAGCGCGCCGTACACGGACGCCCGGCTTTGGCTGCCTGGTCGCCACCTCGAGCGTTTCACGATCGATCGACAGTGCTCCCACGAAGGGCTCACGGTCCAGCCCGCCGGCGATCCGGTTGACGGTGCGAGTCAGCCGCTTCGAGTCGACCGGCTCAAAGACCGGCTTGAGCTGCCGCTCTCCGACGTTGATCAGGGGACCTTTGACGATCGCGCCGACCCCGCTACGCCCGGCGGAGTAGGCACGCTCGGCACTGCTCTCCGCGTCGATCACCAGGCCGGCCTCCGGCGCGCCGACCTTGATGGTTTGCCGCCCCTCCGAAAGCTTCACCGTCTGCGGCTCGATCTCGCCGATCAGTTCGGCCGCGCGCTCGCGGGTCTGACCACCAAGTTCGATCCCGGCCATGCTAGTCCCGTCGAGAACTTCTCCGGAGCTGAAGGCTCGCAGCAGGAACCCGGAAAGCACCCAGACCAATATGACGCTGCCGGCCGCGATCATCCAGACGGTTCGACGGGAGGCAGGCGGGAGATTCACCTTCCCCGGCAAGCTCGAAGAGGGTTCACCCCGACGCCGGCGTTCGCGCTCGGCAGATGCCTCAATCCTCTGTCGTTGATTCCGTTCGATGCTCCGAGTCTGACAACGCCCGGAGGCGGATGCGTGGTTCGGGTCCGGTGTTGCGGGATCAGCAAATGCCTGGGCTCCCATCGGACTCCGGCGTCACGTCAGGAGACGATCAGGATCACCGCGCCGAAGTAGGTCCCGATCGAGACCAGGTCCTGGATCAGCGTGGCCAGGGGACCGGAACCGAAAGCCGGGTCGAATCCGAACCGCTGGAACACGGACGGCAGAGCCATTGCCACCGCGACCGAGACCGAAGCACTGGCGAACAGTGCCACGGCGACGGCCAGCGCCACTTCGAAGTCTCCCCAGATCATCACCGCGAAAACGAGGAAGCAGAGTCCGATCACGACGCCCATCACTGCGCCCGTGACCAGCTCCCGGAACAGGATACGGCGGGTCGTGACCCCGACCGCAAAAGCCCTGATCAGCACGGTCTGGGTCTGGGCCCCGACAGCTCCGGCCATGTAAACGATCGCCGGAACGAACAGGGCGATCAGCACGTTGGCCTCGAGCCGCTCCTCGAAAGCTCCCATCAGCAGAGCCGAGGCCATCGCCCCGACCAGGCCGATCAGCAGCCAGGGCAGCCGGTGCCGCAGCCGCTGGCCTACCGACTCCTCGGCCGCAACGATCGATCGAGTCGTGCCGGAAGTGAAACCGCCGATCCGGGCCAGGTCTTCCTGGTGCTCCTCCAGCAGCACCCACAGCATGCTCTCGGCGGAGATCAGGCCCCGGAACTCTCCGCGCGGGCCCGCAACCACGAGGCAGCCGGCCCCTGCGTCGATCATCCGGTGCGCAGCTATCTCCTGGTCGGTGTCCTCAGCCACACTGGGAGGGTCGGTCAGCATCACCTCTGTCACCGGTTGTTCGTCGGACGCGGCCAGCAGCGATTCGAGATCGAGCAAGCCGACCGCGCAATCGCCATCGAGCACGATGATGTGCCCGGCGGTATCGAACTTGCGGCCGGCCAACCGTGCGCGAACCTCTCCGACCGATTCCGCCGGGTCTGCGACCGGCACGTTCGCAGTCCCGTGAAAGCTGGCCTCATGCTCTGGGATCGGTACCGGGACAGTCACAGGTGCTCGCAGGCTAGCGCAGCGGCCCCTCGCCACCCTGCGTTCGGGTAGGGGGTCGGGCAGCGCGGGACTAGGCCGCCAGCGCCTCGGCCGTGGCCTGCCAGACGTCCGGGTCGATGCCGAGCCCGACGTGGCTCGAGGCGACCTCGATGTGCCTGACCCCGGGCGTCTTCCGGTCGATGCAGGCACGCCAGTTCACGACGCCGTCCCGGCGGGTGAAGATCGCGGTGATCGGCACGGCGAGCGGGTTGTCCCGGTCGAGATCTTCGATAATCCTTTCGGCCCGGCTTCGTTCGCCGGTCGAGTACGAGCGTGCGGCCAGGGTGTGGTTGGGACCTCCGACCACTGGACTGCCGAACGTCACCACGCGGGATACCAGTTCCGGAATCTCACGGGCGACCTCCCGGGCAACGACCCCGCCGAGGCTCCAGCCGACGAACGACACCGGCTGTTCCGATTCGTCCGCCGCCGCGATCGCGCTTTCGATGAGTTTTTCGACATCGCCTTCGACGTTGCCCCGATTGGTGCCGAGACCCCAGGTGCGGGCGTCGTACCCGAGCCAGCGAAGGTAATTCCTGATCGGAAGCATCGAGGCTTCGGGGGACCGCCAGCCGGGCAGGTCGAAGACAACCGAGCCGTCGCCCCGGGGCGCAGAGAGGAGTCGCGGCGATGAAACGAGCAACCGCGGGATCTGAAGAACTGTCAGAGCTTCATTGCCGATCTCCCGGCGGGAAGGCGGGCCGGCCGGATCCGTGCCCGGCGGGGGGGCTTCGAAAGTCGATCCGCCCCGGCGGATCCCGGCGGCGCGTGCCCAGCCGCTGAGGGTTGATCCAAGCGTTGTCATCCGGCGACCTTCATTAGTTGAGCAGGTTCAGGATCGCGATCAGGACGAGTGTGAGCACGACCGACAACGCGAGCGATCCGAGGCAACCCAGTCGGTTGGAGAAAAAGACGAACATGAGGGATAAGGACTCCCGGGAGGTCGAGGGGCAGGGTGCCTCCCGGTTACCCGGGATCCGGGGAGAAAAACTTCATCGACGGGCTATTCAGGACGGGATCGACTCTCGCACACCGCAAGTTCGCCTGACTTCCTGGAGCGGTTGACCGGTGGCAGACCAGAAATCCCACCCTGGGGCGAAGAGGTCGACCTTCATTGCCTTGCCGCGATCCCATGCGGTCCAGAAGGCTTCCGGCTCAAAGGCGCCGCGGTGGCTGCCCCCGAGCCAACTCAGGCTGATCCCCAAATGCCAGCAGAACATTGCCGGCACGATCTGGGATTCCATTGGCTTGTGTGGATGCATTGCTGCCATGAAGGCTGCGACCAGAATTTCTCCGGACTCATCCGTCGAATAACCACTCAGGATGTGTGCCGAGTCATGGGGGATGGCGAAAGTCTGCACTTGACCCTGTTCGCTTCCTGGGAATTCGAGACAGTTACCGGAAAAATGGTCGAAGAGTGCCTTGCCGAACGTTCCCTCCGGCAATTCGCGCAGGCGGA
>JBBSKC010000028.1:0-26970 GCA_038256675.1 Solirubrobacterales bacterium
AGATGTAGCCGGCCAGGATGTGAAGCGTCACCTGAAGGCCGGCCCCGAGGATGCTGTACGGAACGAATCCCCGGTACCTCATGCCGGAGCTGCCGGCCACGAATGGCGAAAGTGCCCGGACCAGCCCGAGGAAACGGCCGATCAGCACGGTCTTTCCGCCGTGTTTGTCGAAATACTCCTCGACCTTGACGTACCTCTCCTCGGTGATCCCCACGCGGTCACCATGTTTGAGGATGAACGAGCGCCCCAGCCGGTGGCCGAGATAGAAACTGACGGAATCGCCGAGGACGGCGCACACCCAGGCGATCGCGATCAGCAGGTAGACGTTGATGACGCCCTGGCCGGCAACGGCCCCGGCAACCAGCAAGGCGGTCTCCCCGGGCACCAGGAGTCCCACGAAGGCGCCGGTCTCGAGGAACGAGAGGATCGCGATGAGCAGATAGGTCCACGCGCCGAGAAAATTGGCGAATTCATCGAGCAACGTCTGCAGGTCGAGCTCCGGGAAGAACTTCTTGTAGAGGAAGAAGACCAACGCCGCCGCGAGCACGAGCGCGACGCTGCCGATCACCCGGCCCCGGGTCGTCTCCGGGATCCTCAAAGTCCGACCGCGCCTTCGCAGACGATCGCGGCCGTTCTGATCGACGTTGCCGCGGCGGTCGCCGCATCGCGGTCAGGGAAGATTCCGAAAACGGTGGGCCCGGTGCCGGTCACGCCGCTGAATCCGGCACCGGCCTCCTCGAGCAGCTGCTTCGCTGCGCCGATTTCGGGCTTGAGCGAGATCGCCGCCGGCTCGAGGTCGTTGACCAGCAGCCCGGAGTAGGCGACCGGCGTGACGCCGCTGCTGGCAACCGCCCAGAGGCGGCCAGACATCTCGTCGAGTTCTTCCTGGGGCCGGCCCGAGCCGAGGCGGTCCGCTTCGGCGAATACCTCCGCGGTGGAAAGCCCCTCATCGAACGGGATGAGGACGATCCAGTGCTCGGCCGGCGCGGGCAACGAAGTCAGCTTCTGACCGACGCCCTCGACCAGGCAGGTAACCGGATCGATCTGAGAGGGCACGTCCGCCCCGAGGAGGATCGCCAGTCCGGCCAGGTCGTCGACTTCGCCCACGGCCAGGCGCAGCACCGCGGCCGCGTCGGCGCTGCCGCCACCGAGTCCGGCCTGAACCGGAATCCGCTTGTCGATTTCGATCTTCAGCGGTGCCCGCAGCCAGCCCTCTGATCGCAGCAGGCGCAGGGCTTCGGCGGCCAGGTTCAGTCCCGTCACCCCGGGGCAGACCACTTCGTCCCTTTCAGCTTCGGTCACGACCAGCCGGTCCCCCACGGAGAGGGGCTCAAAAATCGAGGCCAGTTCGTGCAGACCATCGTCCCTTCTCGGGCCGAGGTACAGGCACAGATTCAGCTTGGCGGGCGCGCGTAGTTCGGTCGGACTCATGGTCGGTTCAGGGCTCGTCGGGAAGGTCAATCATCCCCGAAAAAGCGGCGAACTGCTCTGGCGAGACCGCTTCGGCCCGGATGCCGGGGTCGATTCCGATCTCCTCGAGCGCGATTCGGGCCGGTTCGAACGTACCCGGGATTGCCATGTCCATCGAGCGGGGCATCGTCTTCCGCCGGTGACTGAACGCCGCCCGGACCACGGTGCGGATCCGCTCGTCCGGCCCCGGGCCGTTGCGCCTGATCGAGACGATCGCCGAATCGACCCTCGGCTGCGGACGGAACACCGTTCGGCTTACCTTGCGGACCATTTTCACTTCACCCGCCAGCTGAGCGAGGACCGACGGTCCGCCGTATGTCTTCGACCCCGGTGCGGCCCGCAGTCGGTCGGCGATCTCTTTCTGAACCATCACCGACCAGGTCAGGATGGAAGGCAGCTCGAAGATCGACCGCATGATCACCGGGGTGGCCACCGAATACGGCAGGTTGGCGACCATCGCGGTCGGCTTGGGTTCAAGGAGGCCGAAGTCGTACTTGACCGCGTCCGCCCAGATGATGGTGACGTTTTCGAGCTGCTCGACCTGCCAGAGCAACGGTTCGAGCCCGCGGTCGAGTTCGATCACCTGAACCCCGGCACAAGCGACTGCCAGGCGCTCGGTCAGCACCCCTTCACCGACACCTACCTCGAGCACGTGGTCAGCTCTGCCGACACCCGAGTCCTGGACGATGGCGTCAAGCAGGTTCGGATCGGCCAGGAAGTTCTGGCCCAGTCTCACCAACCGAATACACGCTGCGCGTTGCTGGTCACGGTCCGGTCGAACTCTTCATACGACACCCCTCTGATCGTTGCCAGTAGCTCGGCCGTCTCGACGACGAAGGCGGGCTGGTTGCGGTACCGGCGCCGCGACTGGGGCGTCAGGTACGGCGCGTCGGTCTCCGCCAGGATCCGGTCCTCCGGGACCTTGGCCGCAGCCTCACGCAGGTCCTCGTTGGCCGGGTAGGTGACGTTTCCGGCGAACGAGCAGTACCAGCCCCGTTCAGCCGCCCGCTCGACCCAGGCCGGAGCCGAAAAGCAGTGGAGGATCACTTCGAGCCCGTCGTCGGCCCGGT
Organism: Solirubrobacterales bacterium; assembly: GCA_038256675.1. GTDB lineage: Bacteria > Actinomycetota > Thermoleophilia > Solirubrobacterales > 70-9 > 67-14. The sequence continues at coordinate 2,541 of JBBSKC010000028.1, forward strand.
CGAGCATGGAAAACGCCTCGCTCACCGCTGCCTCGCTGCCCTGAGGGTCGCGTACGTGGATAACGATCGGCAGACCCAGATCCGACGCGATTTCGATCTGGGCGGTGAAAGCGACTCGCTGGTTCTCGGGGTCGGCGGTGTCGCGGTAGAAGTCGAGCCCGGTCTCGCCGATCGCGACGACCTTGTCGTGGGCGGCCAGGGCAGTTATGTCGGTGGCCGCGGCGTCGTTGAAACCATCGGCGTCGTTGGGGTGACGGCCGACCGCGGCATACACCTCGTCGTGGGCCTCCGCCAGGGCGATCTGCTCGCGGTTACCGGCCTCGTCGAGGCCAACGGTGAGGATCCGGGTCAGGCCTGCCTCGCCGGCCTGACCCAGAATCTCCTCGGCGCTTTCCTGACACCTCGTCACATGGGAGTGGGTGTCAACCAAAGCGCCTTTCTACTTGTAGAACCTGAAGGTGTGCCTCTTCTGATCCTAACGCGGCTCACAGTTTCGGGAAAAGCGGTTCGATGCGATTGACCGTCCGGCCGCCTGCCCGGGAGCCGAAGTCTTCGAGTTCGAGACCATCGTGGCCGAGTGCCTCCAGCAGCACGGCGGTCGAGTTCGGCAGGTACGGGTGGAGCAGTAGCACGAGGATTCGCAGTCCTTCGACCAGGCTGTAAAGCACCTGGTCGAGCCGCTCCGCGTCGCCTTCCTCCTTGGCCAGAACCCACGGCTGGCTCTCCTCGACGTAACGGTTGAGGCGCCGGACCAGAACCCAGATCTCCTCCAGGGCCTGGCTGACCTGGGCTTCGTCGAGCAGGGCGGACACCCGGGTGGTGATGCCGGCAAAATCGGCGACCAGAAGCGGATCCGGCTCGGCTTCGGGAACCAGGCCGTCGCGATACCGATCGACCATCGCCAGCGAGCGGGAAGCGAGGTTGCCGAAATCGTTGGCGAGCTCGGACTCGTAACGTGACTCGAATCCTTCGGTCGAGATCGAACCGTCCTGTCCGAAACTGACTTCGCGGAAGCAGTAGAAACGCAGGGCGTCAGCCCCGAACTTCTCGATCACCTCGAACGGGTCGAGCACGTTGCCGAGCGACTTCGACATCTTCTTCTCGCCCATCAGCAGGTAGCCGTGGATGAACATGCGCTGCGGCGGCTCGAGGCCGGCGGCCATCAGGAACGCCGGCCAGTAGACCGCGTGGAACTTGAGGATGTCCTTGGCCAGGATGTGCCAGCTGGCGGGCCAGAACCGGTCGGTCAGGTCTTCGCCCTCGCGGGCGTAGCCCAGGGCCGAGTAGTAGTTGCTGAGCGCGTCGAACCAGACGTACATGACCTGGTCCTGGTCCCAGGGCAGGGGCACGCCCCAGCTCAACTGGGAGCGCGACAGCGAGACGTCGCGCAGACCGCCGCGGATGAACGAGAGCGCTTCGTTCCGGCGGAAGTCCGGCATGATCATCTCGGGGTGCGCTTCGTAGAGTTCCTCGAGCTTCTCCTGGAAGGCAGAGAGCTTGAAGAACCAGTTCTCCTCCTTCTCGCGTAGCAGGGGGATCTCGTGGATCAGGCAGGTGTCCCCCGGACCGATCTCGTTCTCGTTCTTGAAGTCGGCACAGCGGGGGCAATACCAGCCCTCGTAGGTTCCCTGGTAGACGTAGCCGTTGTCCTTGACCCGGGTGGCCAGTTCCTGGACCCGTTCGATGTGGCCCTGGTCGGTGGTGCGGATGAAGAAGTCGTGGGTCGAGTCGACCCGCCCGACCAGGTCCTCGAACTTCGGTGCGTTGCGGTCGACCAGTTCCTGGGGCGAGATGCCTTCGGCTTCGGCGGCCTGGGCGATCGGTTCGCCGTGTTCGTCGGTGCCGGTGAGCATGAACACGTCGTCCCCGCGCTGGCGCATGTGGCGGGCCAGGATGTCGGCGGCCATGGTCGAGTAGGCGTGGCCGAGGTGCGGCTCGCCGTTCGAGTAGTAGATCGGGGTGGTTACGTAGTAGCTCATGGCAGCTCGGCCTGAACGGCGTCCGCGAAGAGTTCTGCTCCGGGAATGTCGAGAGAGGCGGCTCTCGAAAGATAGAGGCTCGGTTCGGTCAGCTCGACTTCCATCAGCACGGGACCACTCAGCCGGGTGGTGACCATGTCGATGCGCGCGTACAGCGGCATGCCGCCGAACCGCTGGGAAAGCCACGCGATTGTCTGGAGACCGAGGTCGATCTCCGCCTCAGTGGCCTCGGCCAGGTTGACCAGGCGTTTCCCGAGCGAATAGGCGTACCGACCGCCGAAAAAGAGGACGGCCGTCTCGCCAACGTCGTCGATCTCGTCGAGGTACGGCTGGATCATGGCGATCTCGTCCTGGTCGCCGAGCCGGGTCAGCAGCTCCAGTGCGTCCTCACGGGAATCGTCGTCGAAGGTTCCGGTGTCCCTCGCCCCGGCTCCGGTCACCGGTTTGACCACCACTCTGCCCCCGAGATCCGGCACCGGGCCGTGCGGCGCGATCAGGAGCGTCTCCGGCACCGGGAGGCCGGCGGCGTCGAGGTCGGCCAGGTAACGCTTGTCGGTGTTCCAGCGCAGGACCTCCGGCGTGTTCCGGAGCTTCTCGCGGCCTACGACGTCAACCCAGGCGAGGAACTCGTCGATCCGGGTGTCGTAATCCCACGGTGAGCGCACGACGGCGAGGTCGAACGAATCCCACTCGGCCTGCGGGTCGTCCCACGCGACGAACTCGACCTCCACTCCGCGCCCGGCGAGAACGTCGGCGGAAAGCTGGTCGTCTTCCCACTCCGGCTGACGCGGTTCGCAGGTGACGTAGGCCACCCTGGCCCCACCAGCGTTCGTCATCGCCTCGGCTCGCGGCCGGTGAGGGCCTTGTAGAGGTCGTTGGCCCGGGTCCCGGTGAGCGTGGCGACAACCGTCGCCGCGGCCCGGGGGCGCGCCCCGGACTGCACCAGTCGCTTCAGGGCTTCGACGGCGAATGCGATGTCCTGGCTCTGGCCGGCCGCTTCGGCCGGTCCGATCACGAGGACGATCTCGCCCTTGATCTCGCCCTTGTGGCGGAGCGCGAGTTCGGAAAGGGTGCCACGGGTGACTTCTTCGTGGAGCTTGGTCATCTCCCGGCAGACCGCCGCCTGTCGTTCCGGGGCGATCTTGGCGAGGGCGGCCAGCGAGTCGGAGATGCGGCGAGGCGATTCGAAGGCGATCACGGTCTCGGTCGAGTTGAGCACCCGTTCCATCTCCCCCGAGCGCTTGGGCAGGAAGCCTTCGAAGCGCCAGCGGTCGGGTGGCAGCCCGGAGACGACCAGGGCGACCGGGATCACCGAGGGCCCCGGCAGGACGTTGACCTCGAGGCCGCGGTCGATGCAGGCCCGGATCAGGCGGTAGCCGGGATCGGAGATCGCGGGCATGCCCGCGTCGGAAACGAGTGTGATGCGTTCACCACGCTCGATTCGTTTGACCAGTTCGGTCGCCCGGGACTTCTCGTTTCCTTCGTGGTTCGACACCAGGCGCGGCTTGGGCCTGATCTCGAGCCGCTCCAGCAGACGGCCGGTGCGGCGCGTGTCCTCACAGGCGATGTAATCGGCTTCGACCAGGGCCTCACGGACCCTTTTGGTGACGTCGTCCATGTTGCCGATCGGGGTCGGCGCGATCGTCAGGCGGCCCGGCATCAGCGTGCGCTCTCGATTTCGATCCGTGCCATCGCCGCAGCGCCGATCATGCCCGCCGCCGGTCCGAGTTCGGCCGCGACCACGCGGGTCTGGTCCATCGGGCGAAGTGCCCGATCGCGCAGTTCTTTCCTGACCGGCTCGAGGATGAGTTCGCCCATCGCCATCGCTCCGCCCCCGAGCACGATTACTTCCGGCTGAAAGGAGTTGCTGAGCGAAACCAGGGCATTGCCGAGGTAATGGCCCGCGGTTTCGATGACGGCGATTGCGGCTTCGTCGCCGGCGTGAGCCGCCGCGGTGACTTCGCGGCCGGTGATCGGCTGGCCGGCCCCGAGGAGCTGGCCGAGGGCTGAATCAGGTTCCCGCTCCGCGGCCTCCTGTCCGGCCTTTCCGATCGCGTTGCCGGAGGCGAAGATCTCCACACAACCACGTCCGCGGCAGTTCCCCTGGCACCTGGGGCCGTCGATGTCGACCACGGTGTGACCTAGTTCCGGAGCGGCGCCGGTCCAGCCGCGGAAGACCTTGCCGTCGATCCAGGCTCCGCCACCGATACCGGTGCCGAGGGTGAGCATCAGCGCGTGGCTGGTACCCCGGGCGGCGCCGTAGAGCGCTTCGGCGAGCATCGCGACGTTGCCGTCGTTGTCGATCACGGCCGGCAGCCCGACCCTTTCGCTGATCATGTCCCTCACCGGCAGGTTTTCGAGGTCGAGGTTGACCGTGCTGATCGCGTAACCGCGCTCGAAGTCGATCGTGGCCGGAATGCCGATGCCGATCGCGGCCGCGTCGGGACGTGCCTCATGGGCAAGGTTGACCTGACCGGCGAGAAGGTCTATCACCGCTTCTTGCGAATATCCCTTCGAAGGGACCTCACTTGCCCAGACAGTCTCCGGCTGGCCGTTGACTACGCCCACCGCAAGTTTTGTGCCGCCGAGGTCAGCCCCGATCGTTTCGATCCGATTCATCAGCACCATTGTTAACCCTTCATGGCTTCCGACGACGAACAGCCCCGCCCGGACCGTCCCGAGTATCAGGTCCACCGATCCCGCAAGGGGCTGTTTTCGCGCTTCCGCAAGCCGGATCTGGACAAACTGAGAGAGAAGTCCCGAGGCAAAGGAGGCGGGCCGGCAGCCCCGCGTGAGCGCCAGCCGGACATGCCTTATGAAGTCCACCGTGGCGGTGGACGCCAGATGCCGCGTTTCGACGACCGGCCCGATCGCCCCCGGGGGCCACGAAAGAAGCGCCGTTGGCTGCGATGGGTCCTGCTCGCGATCGTCGGCTGGATCGTCCTCAGCTTCCTCTCGTTCGCGGTCTCGGCCCAGATCCAGTCGATGAAGCTCGACGGTGATGCCAGGGACGCCCTCCAGGGCAGCCCGTGGCTGCTGACCAGCGCCCAGAACATCCTGATCCTCGGCACCGACAGCCGCAGCCCGGACACGCTCGAGCCCGGGGCGGCCCAGGAGCAGCGTTGCTACGACCAGCAGGCCACCGGCGAAACACCGAGCGACGGCTGTGGTGGCGCCCGGGCCGACACCCTGATGGTCGTTCGGGCCGGCGGCGGCAAGTTCAAGAAGCTGTCGATCCCCCGCGACAGCTACGCCGAGATCCCCGGGCAGGGCTCGGAGAAGATCAACGGCGCCTACGCCTACGGCGGTGCCTCACTGATGGAAGAAACGGTCTCGAACTTCCTCGACATCCCGATCGACCACGTCGTGATCATGAACTTCACCGGCTTCGAGGACTTCATCAACGCGATCGGCGGAGTCAAGGTCGACGTGCCGGAGAAGCTCTGCGCCAACATTTCCGGCGGCAAGAAGAACGGCGGCATCACGATCCGCCTGAAGAAGGGCGACAACACCCTGGACGGCCAGGATGCCCTGGCTTACTCCCGGACCCGCGAGGACTCGGTCGGCGACCCCAACTGCCAGCTGCCCGCCGGCTACAGCGACCTCAACCGCGCCGCCGCCCAGCAGGCCGTCATGTCCGGTATCAAGGGCCGCCTCACCTCACCGCTCCGCCTCCCTTACAACTTCATCAAGGGTCCGATCATCGGCTGGACCGCTCCGAAAGCCTTCGTCTCCGACATCGGCTTCATCGGCATGCCCCAGCTCGCGCTCTCGTCGATCTTCGCCGGCGACTCGAAGCCCGACGTCCTGATCCCCTCCGGGCCTGGTCCCGGCGGCAGCCTCGAGATCCCCGAGTCCGAACGCCAGCGGGCGGTCAAGGCACTTCGGGACTAGCGCTTCTTTTCGGCCTTGATCTCGGCCTTGATTTTCGCCTTCGCGCGCTTCTCGAGCGTGCCCAGGTCCTCGCGCAGCGTGTCCATGATCAGGTCGAGGTCGGGGGCCAGTTCTCGGTCGCCGACGATGCCGAAGTCGAGGTGGTCCATGTAACTGAGGACCGTGATGTTGAGGCCGACGCCGTCGGTGATCACCGAGATCGGATAGTTGGCCTCGAGCTTCGCGCCCGCTACATACAGCGGGATCGGCGGGCCGGGGACGTTCGAGATGGTGATGTTGAAATGCGGGCGGAACCTCGCGCTGGCGCCGACCGAGGTAATCGCACGGGCCGCCCGGGCGAACACAGCGGGCGGGATGAAGTTGTTGGCGTCGGTCATCAGGTTGGCCGGCAGCGCCCCGTGCTGGTCCTTGGCCAGAGCCATTTCGACGTGGGAGCGAAGCAGCCGCTCGACCGGATCGGGCTCATCAGTGGGAATCGGGACCACCATCATCGAGATCCGGTTGCCGTAGGTGCCGATCTGTTCCTCGGTCCGGACCGAGATCGGAATCATCGCGATCAAGGGCTCCTCGGGCAGGTCGTCGTGAGCGATCAGGAACTCGCGCACTGACGCCGCCGAGAGGGCGACGACCACGTCGTTCACCGTGACCGAGTATGCGTTCTTGATCATCTTCACGGTGTCCAGGGAGAGCGACCCGAACGAAACCCGGCGGTGGGCCGAGACCGGCCCGTTGAGCATGGTCCGTGGAGCCTTTAGTTTGTCCCGGTCGATCACGCGGCCGTCGCCGTTCGATGAGGCCGCCCGGCGCGCTCGGTCCGAGATCCGGCCGATCAGCCCGACCCCGGGCAGGGCCTGCAGGGTTGGAACGTCGGCGATGTTCGGCAGGGTGGCCGGGACGCTCGCGACCGCCGTCGCCACTCGGCGCGGGGTGCCGAACAGGCCGCGCCCGAACAGTTCGAGCGAGGTCGGGACACGCTCGGTGTCGCCCTCGTCGGCGGGCGGCGGAATGTCGCGCCCGGTCGGTTCGAGGTCGAAAAGGATGCCCATGATCTCGGCGCCCGAAACACCGTCGACCACGGCGTGATGGATCTTCGGGAGAAGCGCGACCCGGCCTTTTTCCAGTCCCTGGATCAGGTAGATCTCCCAAAGAGGCCGGGACCGGTCGAGGGGCCGGGAAACGAGCCGTTCGATCTGGGCGGTCAGCTGGGCCTCGTTGCCCGGTGCCGGCAGAGCCAGCTCGCGCACGTGGAACTCGATGTCGAAATCGGGATCGTCGACCCACCAGGGGTGATCGATGCCGAACGGCACTTCGGCCAGACGCCAGCGGAACGGTGGCAACAGGTGAAGGCGTTCCTCGATCAGGTGCTGCACGTCGGCCAGTTCCAGCACCCCGCCGGGGGCGGTCGTCGGGTCGAGGATGGCCAAGCCGCTGACGTGGCTGAAGTTGCGGGCGTCCTCGATCGCGAGAAACTGCGCGTCGAAACTGGTCAGCTGCCGAACCAAGTGACTCAGGTCACTTGCTTTTGGTGCTGGCATCTTTGGTTCCCTCCTCCTGAGTTGCTCCCTTGGTCCGACAGGTGCCCGACCGGCTGGCCCAACCCTACCCGCAACCGCCTTTCCCGCTGCTCTTCAGCGGGCAGTCAGGCTGGGGCAAGCATCTCCAGGTCCAGTTCACGCGCCGCCTCGGCCAGCCGATCGTCGAAGGTCATGAAACGGCAACCGGCGGGCATGGCGTGGAAGGCCGCCAGGTGAATTGCGTCGAGCGTTCTCAGCTGAAACTCCCGGCCGAACCGGATTGCGTTCACGAGGCACTCGGCATCGACCGGCACCATGTCAAAGAACTCAAGGTCCCGGCTCAGCCTGGCATCGATCCGAACGAGTTCTTGGGTCGAAGGGGCAGTACGAGCGATCGCGACTGCTGCTTCTGCCGCCAGAAGAGTCGATGACCACCAGGACTCGTCCAGGGACATTTGCTCCCGAACCCACATCGAATGGTCTTCATTTTGATAACGCTTGACCAGGGCCGAAGTGTCGAAGGCGATCATCAGAGTCGGTCGGCTCGGATTTCGTCCAAGATCTCCTTGCTTGACACCTTGCCCTCGAACATCCGCGGAGGTGGTGGAGGACGCTCCCCTCGCCGTTTGGCCGGTATGACCCGGCCCGAGGCGACCAGTTCATCCCTGGTGCGTTCGGTTCCGGATCGGTCCAGTGGCACCAGCATCGCTTTGGGTTCTCCGTCAACGGTGACGAGGACCGATTCACCACGTGCGGCGCGTTTAACCTGATTGCTCAGGTCATTTCGAAGTTCCCTGATCCCAAGCTTGTCCATGGATCGAGTGTACACCACGGTACACACTTGACAAGCGGATTCGCACCGGGTTCGTCAGTCGCTTGAGCTTGAATCGCCCGAGCTCGAGGAGCCGCTTGAACCGCTCGAACCCGAGGAAGTTGATGAATCCGAGGTCTTCGTGGAGGGCTTCGATTCGCCCGATGAGTCGGATGATGAGTCCGACGAGCCCGAAGACGAGTCGCCCGAGTCTTTCTTCGCTGCCGCGGCCGCCTGCTTCTGCTTGTTGCCGGACCGGGTGCCGTAGTCCGTGTTGTGGAATCCCGAGCCTTTGAAATGGATCGCCGGCGAATGCAGGACGCGCCGGGTCGGTGCTCCGCATTCGGGGCACTCGGTCAGGGTGTCTTCACTCATCGACTGGATCACGTCGACCTCGTGACCTTTGTCGCAGCGGTATTCGTAGATCGGCATTCGACCTTTGATTATCGCAGCGCGTCGCCGGAGGCGTCCCGATACCTTGTCGAACATGGCTGAAGAACAGGAAGTGGAGAGAAATACCGAAGTCACGATGGACGAGATCGTCGCCCTCGCGAAGAGGCGCGGATTCGTCTTTCCGTCGTCGGAGATCTACGGCGGGCTCGGCTCGACCTACGACTACGGCCACTACGGAGTCCTGCTCAAGAACAACGTGAAGAACGAGTGGTGGCGCTCGATGCTGACCGAGCGAGACGACATCGTCGCCCTCGACTCGGCGATCCTGCAACACCCGAAGGTCTGGGAGGCCTCCGGCCACCTCGACGGCTTTACCGACCCCCTGGTCCAGTGCCTCGGCAAGTGCAAACGTCGCTGGCGCGAAGACCACCTTCGTGAAGCGATCGCCGAAGAAGGCAGTGACCCGAACGGCGAGATCCACTGCCCCGAATGCGGCGGCGAGCTCAGCCCCCCGCGCAACTTCAACCTGATGTTCCAGACCCACATGGGGCCGGTCGCCGAGGATGGCAACGCCGTCTACCTGCGCCCGGAGACCGCCCAGGGCATCTTCATCAACTTCAAGAACGTGCTCAATTTCGCCCGCAAGGCGCCGCCCTTCGGCATCGCCCAGATCGGCAAGTCCTTCCGCAACGAGATCACGCCGGGCAACTTCATCTTCCGGACCCGCGAGTTCGAGCAGATGGAGATGGAGTTCTTCGTCCCGCCCGACGACGCCGGCGAGTGGTACGAGAAGTGGATCGAGATCCGCCGTGACTGGTACCTGAACCTTGGTATCCGGGGCGACTTCCTGACAGTCCGGCCGCATGAGGACGACGAGCTTTCCCACTATTCATCGCGGACCTCGGACATCGAGTACCTGTTCCCGATCGGCTGGTCCGAACTCGAAGGCGTGGCCGACCGCGGCAACTTCGACCTCACCCAGCACATGGAGCACTCCGGCGAGAAGCTCGAGTACTTCGACCAGCAGAGCGGCGAGCGTTACCTGCCCCACGTGATCGAGCCGGCCGCCGGCGCCGACCGCGCCGCGCTCGCCTTCCTGGTCGACGCCTACGACACCGAAGAGGTCGAAGGGCGCGAGCGGACCGTGCTCAAGCTCCACCCCCGCCTCGCCCCGGTCAAGGCTGCCGTGCTGCCGCTCTTCAACAAGGAAGGCATGCCCGAGCAGGCCCAGGAGATCAACAAGACACTTCGAGCCGCCGGCATCCAGACCGAGTACGACTCCGGCGGGTCGATCGGCAAGCGTTACCGCCGCCAGGACGAGATCGGCACCCCCTGGGGCATCACCGTCGATTTCGATACCAAGGACGACGGCATGGTCACTCTGCGGGACCGCGATTCGCTCGAACAGAACCGGGTCCCGATCGAAGGCCTTCCGGAATTGCTCGCCGGCAAGCTGATCGAGCCGTGGAAGTCCCCGAAGCCGGGCTGAACCGGTTTCGGCGGGTCAGGACGAAAAGGCGTTGAGGACCGGGTCGACCCGGTTGCCGACGTCTGACTTGCCGAAGATCCGGAAGGCGTGCCTGACGAGTCCGTCGGGTCCGCCGGCGTAGTCAGGCGGGTAGAGGTAGATCCCGGCGATGCCGTCATCGCCCGGAGAGCCGACCCGGAGCAGGTCGCCGACCCGCTCGAAAAGTTCGTGGCGGTCGACACCGTAAGGGAACTCCAGCCAGTAACGCTGGGTGCAATCAGTTTCGTTCACCCACTCACCGATACCCGGTTCATGTGGTCCGAGTTCACGCGCGTGCCGCTCATCGCCGCCGGTCAGATTGCGGTACAGCTCGTCGAGGATCGAGTCGACCGTCGCGGCATCGCTGGACTGGAGGTAGGTGAAATGCCCGTTCAGCTTCGCCTCGGACTGGAGCGTCGCGCGCAGGGCCGAAAGCTGTGCGTCATGTGGCTCGATCTCCCGATTCGCATCGAAAGAATCGGTGAACCAGCGAAGGTGCGCCATGGCGAAGGGATACTCGTTGTACGGGGAATTCTTGAACGTCTGCGAGATCCCGGCATAGGAGAACGGAGGGATGTCCGTCCTGGCGAGGTTGCGGTTGAGAGTGATCTCCATAACCCGATTCTATGGGTGGGGAGGTTAAAATGGAAGGGCAGCACGGCGGCTGGAAATCGCATGGCATAGTGGCGGGAGATGTCGCCCACCGCCACCCATCGGCTGGTCACCCGCAAAGGCAGGGCTCGAGCCGCGATCGAAGACCGGTTCGCGGCCCTGCGCTTCGCCTGGCTGCGCATCATCCAGGTAACGCTGGCAGCCGGGATCGCCTGGCTGATCGCGACCAAGGTCTTCGGCCACGTCGAGCCATTCTTCGCCCCGATCTCGGTCGTGCTGATCCTCGGTCTGGCGATCGAACGGCGCGGCAAACGGGCCTACGAAGTGGCGCTTGGCGTCGCGCTCGGGGTTGGAATCGCCGACCTGATCGTGCTCGGTACCGGCACCGGCACCTGGCAGCTGATGCTGGTCATCAGTCTGGCCATGAGTGCCGCCATCCTCTCCGGCGGGGGTGTCCTGCTGGTCAACCAGGCCGCCGTCTCCGCGGTGCTTGTGGCGACTCTCCCGACCCCGGACTTCGCCATCTCCGTCGACAGGTTCGTCGACGCCCTGATCGGAGGAGGCGTCGCCCTCGGTGCCAACGCGGTGACGCCGGTGGACCCGGTTCGGCTCGTCCGGAGCCACCTCGAGCCACTGCTCAGCAGGCTGTCGGGCACCCTGGTCGACGTGGCCGATGCGCTCGACCACGGCAGTCATGAGGAGATAATGGCCGCGCTGGAACGAGCGCGTTCGCTCGATCCCGCGGTCCGGGAGATGCAGATTGCGGTTTCCGCCGGCCAGGAGACAACCTCCCTTTCACCGCTCAGGAGAGACAACCGCGGCAAGCTCGACGAGCTGGCGGCCGCTGCGGGACCGATCGACCTGATGATCCGCAACACCCGGGTGCTCGCCCGGGCCTCGGTCCGGGCAATCGACCTGGACGAGCACGTGCCGCAACTGGTCACCGACGGAATTCGCGATCTTGCAACCTCGGTGCGATCGCTCGACCGTCACCTTGGCGGTTCTCCCCGGCACTCGGCCACCGAGGACGCCGCGCTTCGCGCCGCCGCCAGGGCAAGTGCCGCGCTCGAAGACACCTCGAACCTCTCGGTCAGCGTGATCGTCGGTCAGGTCCGCTCGACCGCCACCGACCTGCTGCTCAGCCTGGGTATGACCAACGACAACGCTCGCGCGGAAGTCCGGAACGCCCGGCGGCGCCTCGACATCTGAGTCAGGAGCCGGGAGTCTCCGCCAGGCTCGCCGGGTTCCAGCGCTCACCCGCCGACGCCCGCTCGAGGCCGACCCAGGCGAATTCCATGATCATCGCCATCACCTGATCGCGAGGGATTGCCCGGTGTTCATCCCACCAGTTGGCGATCGAGGTGATTGACCCGACCAGTTGACGCGAGGTGGCTTCGACTACCAGGTCGAACTCGACCCCTTCGGGCAGGATCGTAGGTGGCATATCTTCCGCCATGAGCGAGCCGATCATTGCGGCGACTTCGTCGAAAAGGCGCTCGAACGAATCGGCGACATCGTCACTGGCCCGGTTACGGATCAGCATGCGCCAGGCATCGCGGCGCTCGTCGACGAACTCGAGGAACCCTTCGAGTCCCGCGATCAGCCGGACCTCACCGCCCTCGGGGATCGACATCGCCGCCGAGCCCACCCGATCGAGCAGCTCATGGACGTACGTCTCGAGTAACTCGCGGTAGAGCTCCTGCTTGGAAGAGAAGTGGTCGTAGATCAGGGCCTTGGACACTCCGGCCCGGCGCGCCACCTCCTCGAGGGAGGTCTGGTGATAGCCGGTGTCGGCGAAAGCGTCGAGCGCCGCTTCGAGGATCAGTTCTCGCCGCTCGGCCGCGGGAAGGCGGCGGCGGGGAGCCGGAGCCAAAGGCGACGGAGGGGTGCGCTTGTGCCTGGCGGTGGTGTCCTTCACAACCACCACCCTACTAACTGACCAGTCAGTCAGTTAGACTTCTGGCAGTTTGCGAGACCCCCTTGGGGCTCCGGCGAACAGAAGTGTCACCCCTTTCGCACTAAAGCTCAAAATTCCACCGAGGAGCCAGATGTCAGTCGCAGCAGCCGAACCCCGAGGCAATACCGCCGGCAACATCACCTACGTCGACCTGTACCGGCGCTGGGAAGAGAACAACTGGAGCGCGATGGGTCTGGACTATTCGCGGGATCGCGAAGGCTGGGACGCGCTCACCGACATGCAGCGCAAGTCCGCGCTCTGGATGTATTCGATGTTCTTCTACGGCGAGGACTCGGTCACCGACAACCTCTCCCCTTACATCGACGCCGCCCCGACCGAGGAGCAGGCTTATTTCCTGGCGACCCAGCAGGTCGACGAGGCCCGCCACGCGGTCCACTTCCATCGCTTCTTCAAAGAAGTCCTCGGCGCCGGCGACAGCATCTCCGACACCCTCGAGAGCACCCTCCCCCAGCTCGGATGGGGATATCGCAACGTGTTCGAACGGCTCGACCGGATGGCCGACGAGCTGCGCGCCGATCGTTCGCTACCGAAGTTCGCGCAGGCGGTGACGCTCTACCACATGGTCGTTGAAGGAACACTGGCCCAGCCCGGGCAGCACTACATCGAGGACTTCTTCAACAAGGACGGGTCGATGCCCGGGTTCAGCGAAGGCATGGCGCACGTTTCACGCGATGAGCAGCGCCACATCGGTTACGGCGTCAAGACCCTCTCCGAGATCGTGCCGCAGTCGGACGAATGCAAAGCAGCGATCGTCGAGCTGTTACGTGAGGTGAACAAGTACTCCCTCGCCGTCTTCTGCCCGCCCAACTACGACCGGGCGTACAGCGAGTGCTGGGGGTTCACCCTCGAGGACATCTTTGGTTTCGGACTGAAACTGATCAGGCAGCGCTGGAAGACGATCGGCTTCCCGCTCGAGGAGATGCCGGCCGACGTCTGGCCCTTCGACCACGACATGCCTGTGGAAGAAATCGCGAGGCGACAGGTCAAGCTCCTGCTGGCCGGAGTCAGCGGCGAGCCCAACGACCGTCCGGACTCGTCGACCGAGATTCAGGAACTGCTTTTCGACATGACCTCGCGCACCGCGAACTCTGCCGCGGCAGACGCGGGCGCTTTCACGATGCAGTGGAAGTTCACCGACGCCGACCCCTGGCACCTTGTGGTCGACAACGGCTCCACCCGGGCCGTCCACGGGGTGGCTTCGCACCCAGACCTGACCCTGAAGACCGACTGGGGCGAATGGATAGCAATCGCCATGAACAATAAGAATCCGATCAAGTCGGTGGCCTCCAGGAGGCTGACGCCCATAGGCTCACCGCGGGCGATCAACACCTTCCGCAAGGTCTTCACCCCCGGTTGACAAAACTTTTCGTACCGGGACCGCAACCCCCGGGTACCGGACTGGTTATATAGCCAGTCCAACTTGCCGGGGAGGGGTGCAAGGCAGGACGAAAGAGCAGGGGGGAGCTGGCAGTGAGACCCCCGGTCTCACTGCTTCTCCCATTGGCGAGAGGGCTGAGCGCCCGGCTTCAGTCCTCGGCGAGGACGATCAGGCGATCCTCCGGCTGGATCTCGAACCGCGCCGACTTGGGCGGGTTCATCGTCATCCCGTAATCGGCCTTCGCGTCGCCGGCCGCCTCCGCACGCTGGAAACCGATCGAACACTCGCCCCGCCGCCGGGCCGCCTCGACCAGGGTCGCGAAGCTGACCTCTGTTCCGGGCCTGACGTACAGGCTGGCCGCTTTGAGGTAGATCTCACTGCCCTCGGGCGAGAAGAGCTGAGTAAAGACGTCGGCCAGGTGCCGGTTCTGGGAGATCTGCGCAAACAGCAGGCTGATCACGTTCTCGCTGACGATCACATCGTCCACCTGGGTGACTTCGGCCAGCTGGCGACTCCGCTCGTCGACCATCTCGGTCACGATCGAATAGCCCGAAGTCAAGCTCTGCTCGATCTCCCGGAGATGGAGCAACGTGACCAGGGTCCTGGCGTCGGCCCGGTGCGCCTCGAGCTCGTCCGAGCAGGCCAGGACCATGACGTGATCCGTACTTTCGAGGTCGAGGCTCTCGAGGACCGAACGGTCCGTCGTCCTCGCCCGCCTGAAGCTGACCTTGGCCCTGCAGTTGGCGCTGATCGCGTCTTCGGGAGGAGAGACCTCCACCCCGGGCTCGATCACGACGATGATTTCGGAGCCTTCGTCGAGGAAGGCGTCGAAATGGCCGATCACCGACGCGGCACCGCTGTTCCAGCCGAGGATCACCACACGCTCGGCCTGCGAGGGATCCGGCCGACGCTCGACGATGGCTCCTTCCTCGATCGTCGCCACTGCCGGGGTCCGGGCTTCGAGGATGACGTCGTCCTCGGCGATCGCGATCACTCTGTCGCCATCGTTGATCACCCGGTCGGACGGCGGGTTGATCTCAACCCGCTTTTCGGCATCGAGCAAACCGATCACGGCGCAATCCTCGTACGCGTGGAGCGCAGCCTCGAAAGTCTGGCCGCTGAGGCCCGCCGGGACCGACATGTATATCTCGTGGCCGTCGAAGTCGAGCAGCTCCTGGACCGCGATCGAGATACCAGCCTGCCGGGCCGCCTGCACCAGCAGCTTGGCCACGGTCTCCCGCCGGTCCAGCAGGACCGCCTGTCCGGCGCCGGCCAGGCGGGCCGGAGCGAGGTTTTCCGGATCCGAGATCTCGGCGACGATTCCGCGCTCGATCGTCTGTTCCCCGAGAATCTGGGTGAGGGCGAGGATCGTCTTGATCACGTGGGAGTCGGGTTCGCGCTCCCCGCTGGGAGCGAGCACGATCGTCGAGGACGCCAGTTCGGGCCGGACCAGCGCGAGGTCGTCGAGATCGATCGGATTGCCGGTCCGGGTCACCACCCGCAGGCTCCTCAGGTCCATGCGCTGGCGGAGGATGTCGTCCATCTCCACTTTGTCGGTCTCCGAAAGGATGACCACGACCGGGTCCTTTTCCCCCTCGCAAGCGATGTCCAGCTCGGCGAGGATGGTGAAGACGGGCTTGCCCCAGCCCAGGATCAGCGTGTGCCCTTCTTCAATGACCAGGGAGCGGCCTTTTCGCAGGTCCTGGAACCGGGCGTCGAGGCCGGTCGAGATGACACCGATCAGGGCGCTGAAGATCAGCAGTCCGCCGAAGGTGACGAGGAGCATGACCAGCAGGAACTTCCAGGTCCCTTCGTCGTTGGCGATGGTGCCGGGATCCAGGGCGTGAAGAAGGGTGTAAAAGGTCTCGCCGACGACACCGGAATGCGGTCCCGTGTCGTCCGGACCGAGAGCAAAGACCTGGATGATCAGGGCGAAAACGGCGATCAGGGCGACAGTCAGGATCGCCAGAGCGAGAATCAGGGCGGGGGTGCCCCGGGACATGACGTTGTCAAAGGCGTAGCGGAGTCGCTGTCGCCTCGTGGCCGACCGTTTCATCGGGTCAGCATAAGGATCGGGCCTGCCTCAGCGCGAGAGGTTCTTGATCTTTCGGGCCGCTTTGACCCGGTCGTTCTTGTCGAGGTCGACCTTGCGCAGCCGGATCGACTCGGGCGTGATCTCCACGCACTCGTCGGTGCGCAGGAATTCGACCGCCGATTCCAGGGTCAACGGCCGCGGCGGAGTCAGTCGCACGAGCACGTCGGATGAAGACGCGCGCATGTTGGTCAGCTGCTTTTCCTTGACCGCATTCACATCGAGGTCGTTCGCGCGGGCGTGCTCGCCGACGATCATCCCTTCGTAAACCTCTTCGCCGGGGCCGACGAACAGGCTGCCGCGCTCCTGGAGGTTGAAGAGGCCGAAGCTGGCGGTCGCACCTTTGCGGTCGGCGACCAGCGAACCGGTGGCCCGGGTCGTGATGTCGCCGGCCCACGGGGCCCAGCCTTCGAAGACGTGGTGAAGGATGCCGGTGCCGCGGGTCTCGGTGAGGAACTCGGTCCGGAAGCCGACCAGGCCGCGGGCCGGGATCACGTAGTCGAGGCGGTTGCGGGTGTCCGACTGGGCGGTCATGTTCTCCATGCGTCCCTTGCGGGCAGCCAGCAGCTGCGTGACCGAGCCGACGAATTCCTCCGGCACGTCGATCACGAGGCGTTCCATCGGCTCGTTCATGACCCCGTCGATCTCGCGGGTAAGCACCTTGGGCTGTCCTGCGGTCAGCTCGAATCCTTCGCGACGCATGATCTCGAGCAGGACGACCAGCTGGAGCTCCCCGCGGCCCTGAACTTCCCAGGCATCGGGGCGCTCGGTCGGCAGCACGCGGATCGCGACGTTGCCGAGCAGTTCCTGCTCGAGCCGGTTCTGGATCTGACGGGCGGTGACCTTGTCGCCCTCGCGGCCGGCGAGTGGCGAGGTGTTCTGGCCGACGACGATCGAAAGTGAGGGCTCGTCGACTTCGATCACCGGCAACGGATGGGGGTCCTCGAGATCGGCAAGGGTCTCGCCGATAGTGATCTCGGGGATGCCGGCGACGGCGATGATCTCGCCCGGTCCGACCTCGTCGGCCGGAACCCGGTCAAGCGCTTCGGTCACGAAGAGCTCGGAGATGGTGGCGGACTCGATTTCGCCGTTCGCCCGGCACCAGGCCACCTTGGCTCCCGACTTGATCTTGCCGTGACGCACGCGGCAAAGGGCAAGCCGGCCGAGGTACGGCGAAGCGTCGAGGTTGGTGACGTAAGCCTGCATCGAGTGGTCCGGGTCGTATTCCGGGGCCGGGATGTAGCTGGTCATCAGATCCATCAGGGGAGCGAGGTCGGTGCCCTCTTCCCCCTGGGCCATCGAGGCCCAGCCGGCCTTGGCGTTGGTGTAGACGATCGGAAACTCGATCTGGTCGCCTTCGGCGCCCAGGTCCATGAAGAGTTCGTAGACCTCGTCGACTACTTCGTCGATGCGCGCGTCGGGGCGATCGACCTTGTTGACGACGAGGATCACCGGGAGCCCGGCCTCGAGCGCCTTGCCGAGTACGAACCGGGTCTGCGGCAGCGGTCCTTCCGAAGAGTCAACCAGCAGGACGACACCGTCGACCATGGTCAGCCCGCGTTCGACCTCGCCGCCGAAGTCGGCGTGACCAGGCGTGTCGATGATGTTCATCTTCACGCCTTCGTAGCGCACCGCCGTGTTCTTGGCGAGGATCGTGATGCCTTTTTCACGCTCGAGATCCATCGAGTCCATGACCCGCTCGTTGACGTCCTGGCCCTTGCGAAAGGCGCCCGACTGCCAGAGCATGGCGTCGACCAGCGTGGTCTTGCCGTGGTCCACGTGGGCCACGATCGCGATATTTCGTATGTCTTCCCGGCGTTCCATGCGAACGCGGGATACTAGGGAAGCGGCACCTCCGGCCGCTTATTCAGCCCTTTTTCAGTCGCCGACGGGGGTCCCGTTGGTCTGCGGAGTGTCCTCGGAAGCGGTCGTCGAGGTGTAGACGAACTCCTCTTCGGCGCCGAAGACCGTGTCAAGCAGGGTCTTGCGGGCGGTTTCGGAGAAGACCAGCACCAGTCCACCGGTCAGCAGCCCGACGGCGAGCAGGTTACGGAAGGGGTGACGCTTGCGCTTCGGTTCACGCAGCCGCTCGGTCGCATCCTTGAGGGCCTCGGAGGCGTTCTTCAGCTCGCGCTTGACTTTCTTGTCGTTGGCGACGGAATCGACGGCGCCGGCGCGACTCGTGGTGGCGCGGTCGAAAGCCTTGCGCCCCGAGAAGTAGGCGGCAGCGACGCTGTCGCGCAGCTCTTCGTCCTCGATCAGACGACGGACGTACTGATTTTCTCGGGCTGCGGCGTATGCCTGCCCGGCTTTGCTTTGAATGTCTTTAGCCATGTCGTCCTCGCTTGATCTGGTCAACTGTATTTCGAGAATACCGGTCGCACCTTATTTGGTTTCCAGTGCGATTTCCAGCGCCTCGCGTACTTTGCTCGCGTAACGAAACTCTATGTCGGCCCGTTCGTGCTTCGGGATCTCCTCCACGTCGCCTTCGTTCCTGCTCGGAAGAATTACCAGTTTGATGCCGGCGCGCTGGGCTGCCAGCGACTTTTCCTTGACCCCGCCGATCGGCAGGACCTGGCCGGTCAGGGTGACTTCGCCGGTCATCGCCACGTCGTTCCTGACGGGACGTCCCGTGATCAGGGAGACCAGGGCCACCGTCATTGCGACGCCGGCGGACGGACCGTCCTTGGGCACCGCCCCGGCGGGAACGTGGATGTGAATGTCGTGGGTCGAAAACCACTTCTCCTCGGTGTCCGGCGCCACCTTCCTGGCGTTGGCCCGCACGTAGGAAAGCGCGGCCTGGGCCGACTCCCTCATGACGTCGCCGAGCTGGCCTGTGATCACGAGCTTGCCGCTTCCGGGCATTGCGGTCGCCTCGATGAAAAGCACGTCGCCGCCGGTCGGCGTCCACGCGAGTCCAGTGGAGACGCCGGGAACCTTGGTCCGGCGGCGGCTCTCGGAGAAAACCCGGCGGCGCCCGAGCAGCTCCCGGACCTTTTTGCCGGAAACTTTGACTTTCTTGCCTTTACCGTCACTTTCAGCGAATACCCGGGCCACCTTGCGGCAAACAGTTCCGATCTCGCGTTCGAGGTTACGTACGCCGGCCTCCCGGGTGTACTCCTCGATGATCGCCGTCAGGGCCGTATCGGTGAATTCGATGTTTCTGCTCTTCAGCCCGTTGGCCTTGATCTGTCGCGGCACCAGGTAACGCCGCGCGATGTGGCGCTTCTCGTCGACCGTGTAACCGGCGAGCTGAATCATCTCCATGCGGTCGCGGAGAGGTCCCGGGACCGTGTCGAGCACGTTCGCCGTAGCGATGAACATCACGTCGGAAAGGTCGTAGGTGACGTCGAGGTAGTGGTCGCGGAAGGTGTCGTTCTGCGACGGATCGAGCACTTCGAGCATGGCCGACGACGGATCGCCCCGGAAGTCCGAGCCCATCTTGTCGATCTCGTCGATCATGAAGACCGGATTGTTCGACCCGGCGTCGCGCAGCGCCCGGACGATCGTTCCGGGCATGGCTCCGATGTAAGTGCGGCGGTGCCCGCGGATCTCGGCTTCGTCGCGCACTCCGCCGACCGAGATTCGCTCGAACTCCCGTCCGAGCGCCCGCGCGATCGACTTGCCGAGGCTGGTCTTGCCGACCCCGGGCGGACCGACGAAACAGAGGATCGGGCCGGGCGAGTCCGGATTGAGCTTGCGCACCGCGAGGTACTCGAGGATCCGGTCCTTGATCTTCTCCATGTCGTAGTGGTCGTCGTCGAGCACTTCCCGGGCGTGCTCGATGTCGAGGTTGTCTTCTGTCTCCTTGTCCCAGGGGAGCTCGACCAGCCACTCGAGATAAGTTCTGATGACGCCGTGCTCGGCGGCCGCGGGCGGCAGTTTCTCCAGCCGGGAGAGCTCGCGCTCGGCCGCCTGGAGTGCGTGCTCGGGCAAGTTTGCAGCTTCGATCCGCTCGCGCAGCTCGTTTGCCTCGGCCACCTGCTCGTCCTCTTCGCCGAGCTCGGCCTGGATCGCTTTCAGCTGCTCGCGCAGGAAATACTCGCGCTGTCCTTTGTCGATCGAGGACTGGACCTCGGACTGGATCTGCGAACCGAGCTGGATCACCTCGAGTTCGCGGGCGAGGATTTCGGAGAGCTTTCTGAGGCGCAGGGTGACGTCGACTTCTTCGAGCAGCGACTGCTTCTCTTCAGTCGAGATGCGAAGGGCACCGGCGATCAGGTGGGAAAGGGCCGAAGGCTCGTCGACGTTGGTGACCGCCATCTGGAGCTCTTCCGGCAGGTACGGGATCTGCTCGATGATCTCGGAGAAGGTGCGCTGAACGTTGCGGGTCAGTGCTTCGAGCTCCGGGCTCTCGTCGATGACGTCGGGAATCTCCTTGATCCGGGCCACGAGGTACGGCTTCTCCGCCACGTACGGACCGAGCTCGACCCGCTGGCTGCCCTGGACCAGAATCCTGATCGTGCCGTCGGGAACCTTGAGCATGCGGGTGACGATCCCGACCACGCCGACGTCGTAGAGCTGATCCGGACTGGGTGCGTCTTCCTCGGGCTCCCGGGAAGCGACCATGACCAGCATGCGGTTGGCGGTGAGGACGTCGTCGACCAGCTTGATCGAGCGTTCCTGACCGACGCCGAGCGGCGCCAGGGTGTCCGGG
This sequence comes from Solirubrobacterales bacterium, assembly GCA_038256675.1. GTDB lineage: Bacteria > Actinomycetota > Thermoleophilia > Solirubrobacterales > 70-9 > 67-14. Next base: position 23,356 of record JBBSKC010000028.1, read on the forward strand.
TAGGCCACCGTGTCGCGCAGCGGCAGTACCGGCATCGCGTCCGGCAGGGCTTCGGTCGAGCGGATCGCCGCCTCTTCATCGGGGCTCTCGACGACCTCGAGGACGGGCACCGTCTCGGCGGCCATCGGTGCGTCGTCAGCCATCGATCTCCGGCTTCTTGGGAGCCCGGTCGACCGGCACCCGGCGAGTGACTTCGGTGTCGTCGCGCAGCGGCAGCTCGACCCGGAGCACGCCGTCTTCATAGGTCGCACCGGCCTGGTCCGACTCGACGTCGACCTGCAGTTCGACCATGTGGCGGAACGGTCCGGTCGGGATCTCCACCTGCTGATAGACGCGACCCTCGGTTTCCTGCACCGGGCGCTCACCGACGATCGTCAGCTGGCGACCGCTGATCTCGATCCCGACGCTCGCCAGGTCGATGCCAGAGAGGTCGCACTTGACCACTGCCCGCTGCGGGTCACCGCAGTAGTAGACGTCCACGTTCGGCGCGAATCCGCTCGCTCGCCGGCTGATGTAGCCGGCGCGCCCCCAGGAGCCGCTGAGCATTTCGTCCATCTCACGGCGCATCCGGGCGAAGTTGGCAAAAAGGTCACGGTCAGACATGGAGCGACAGCTTACGGATCAGATGTCGATGGTCATCGCCTCGCGGGCGACTTCAACCGGTCCGCCGTACTTGCCTGATGCTTCGGCCAGTGCCCAGTCCGGATCGAGTTCGTCGGAAATATGGGTCAGCACCAACCGTTTCGCGCCCGCCGCTTCGGCGTGCTCGCCCGCTTCAGCCGGGGTGAGGTGTCCACGGATCCCGGTTCGCTCCGGTCGCGGAAGGGTCGCTTCGGCGATCAGCAGGTCGGTGTCCCTGGCGAAATCGACCAGCGCGTCGTTCGGCCTGCAGTCGGCGCCGTAAGTGATGCGGCGGCCGGGACCGTCAGTGACTTCGATGGCGAAGGTCTGGGTGAAATGCGGCACCTCGCGGAAGGTGATCCCGAGCGGGCCGACCGCGATCGAACCGGCCGGGTCAAACTCGTGAAGCGCAAAGGAGTCTTCGATCAGGGTTTCCATGCCGAAGGTCGTACCGAGCGTGCGAAAGGTTTCGCGTGACCCCGGTGGCGCGTACAGCGGTGGGCGGGCGGGGTCGTCGGTGCCGGGCCAGCGGTCGACCGGAACCGGCTGCTGCCGGGGGGCGTGGGTCAGGGCGAACGCGTACGGCACGAGATCCATGAAGTGGTCGGCGTGGAGGTGTGAGATGAAGATCGCGTCGACGTCGACGTAGTCGTGGCAACCGCGCAGCTTGCCGAACACGCCGTTGCCGCAATCGAGCACGATCGTCGTGCCGTCCTGGGACACGAGGTAGCCGCTGCAGGCGCCGCTAGCGTCCTGCCACGCGGGAGATTTTCCCAACACGGTGAGCTTCATCCTGTCTCAGACTACGGCTTGGAGACTGGCCTGCGATGTGGCACCCGTCACGTGGGCGACCAGTTTCAGCGATTCGGGCGGATTCGGTTCAGCGGCTTTCGACGGCCCAGCGCGGCGGCCGCAGGAGTAGCACCGGCTGCTTCGGCGGGACGAGTCCCTCGGGCCGGCTCGGCCGGAAAGTCATGCAGGGCTCGTCGAGGTCGAGCGCGCAGAGCATCTTCTTCCGGAAGTAGCAGTCCTCGCACTTCGGAGTCTCTTTTTCGCGGGCGGCCACTCGGGCATCCAAGCAACTCCGGCGACCGGCCATCGTCCGCGAAACCGCAAATCGCAGGTTTCTTCTTTCACAACTTTGCAACAACGCCGCAAATTAGGGGGTGGCCCGGGGGCGAACTTTACGAGTCCGCGAATGAACCTCAGTTGACGATCGCTTCGCCGCCTTCGACGAGGCCCTGCCACCAGCCGAGCCAGTCGCTGGTGACCTCGAAGAACTCCTCCTCCGACAAACCCCAGGTGGACAGCGTGAGCGCGGCGTTCTCTTGGTCGTCCGAGTCCTGCGGGGCGACGGTGTAGAGCACGCCGAGTCCGGGGCCGAAGTCCTCGGTTGCGATTACCCGGGTGTAGGTGCCGGTGAACCAGTCCTCGCCCGGCAGGCGGCCCTCCACCGCGGCGCCGATCTCCCCGGCACTGCCGGCACCGGTCAGATGAAGTGTCCTGCGGTGATCGGAGTCGTGTTCCTCGACGTAGCGCTTTAGCTGGTGGAGGAACTGGATCCACCCCTCCTCCATGGGATCCGAGCCTTCCGCGGCGTCCTCGCCCGGCTGAACGGCCCGCACGACCGAATCGCCTTCACTCGCGACTACCTCGAGGTACGTGCCTTCCTGATCGTCGGCGTTCAAACGGAAGTTCTCGTGATCGGCCGACGAGTGTTCGACGAAGATGAACCGGATCTCGTCTTCGAGAGTGGCGGCATCCCAGCCGAACCACTGCGCGATCTCATCTGTGTCAGTCAAGGCCTTCCAGACGCGGGAGGGTTCAACTCTGACGGCAACTTCAACTTCATATGGACTGGGCATGCCTCGACCCTAACTGCAAAAGAAAGGGCGGCCCATGGCCGCCCTTTCGTGGAATCGAATGCCGCCTAGTAGCGGTAGTGGTCCGACTTGTAGGGGCCTTCCACGGGAACGCCGATGTAATCGGCCTGCTCCGGTGACAACTCGGTCAGCTGGACGCCGAGGGCGTCGAGGTGGAGTCGAGCAACCTTCTCGTCGAGGTGCTTCGGGAGGACGAAGACGCCGATGTCGTACTCGTCCGCCTTGGCGAAGAGCTCGATCTGGGCCATTACCTGGTTGGTGAAGGAGTTCGACATGACGAAACTAGGATGGCCGGTGGCATTGCCGAGGTTCAGCAGGCGGCCTTCCGACAGGACGATGATCGAGTGGCCGTCCGCGAACTGCCACTCATGGACCTGCGGCTTGATCTCGATGCGGTTGATGCCATCGATGTTCTCGAGTCCGGCGATGTCGATCTCGTTGTCGAAGTGACCGATGTTGCCGACGATGGCCTGATGCTTCATGCGGCTCATCTGGTCGGACGTGATGATGTCCTTGTTACCGGTCGTGGTGATGAAGACGTCGCCGGTATCGATCATGTTTTCGAGCGTGTTGACTTCGTAACCCTGCATCGCCGCCTGGAGGGCGCAGATCGGATCGATCTCGGTGACGATGACGCGGGCACCCTGGGCACGCAGCGATTCCGCGCTGCCCTTGCCGACGTCGCCGAAACCACAGACGACGGCGGTCTTGCCGGCCAGCATCACGTCAGTCGCGCGGTTGATGCCGTCGACCAGCGAGTGGCGGCAGCCGTAGAGGTTGTCGAACTTCGACTTGGTGACCGAGTCGTTCACGTTGATGGCGGCGAAGAGCAGGTCTCCGGCTTCCTTCATTTCGTACAGGCGCATGACGCCAGTCGTGGTCTCCTCGGTGACGCCCATGACGCCCTTGGCAAGCTCGGTCCACTTGCTCGGCGAGTTGGCGACCGAATCGGTCAGCAGCTGCAGGACGACGCGGAACTCTTCGGACTCACCGGTCGAAGGATCGGGCACTACGCCGGTCTTCTCGTACTCGACACCCTTGTGGATCAGGAGGGTGGCGTCGCCACCGTCGTCGAGCAGCATGTTCGGCCCGACTGAACCGTCGTCACCGA
>JBBSKC010000029.1:0-26375 GCA_038256675.1 Solirubrobacterales bacterium
ACGGGCGGGGTTGGGAGTGATGACCTTGATCCGGTCGGCGTCGGCTGTGCGCTGGTCGCGGCCTTCTTCTGGGGTGCTTACATCCTGCTCGGCAAGCGTCTCGGACAGCAGGCGGCCGGTGGCAAGGGGCTGGCCGTGGCGATGACGATCGCGGCCGTACTCACGGCCCCCACAGGAATCGTCGACGGCGGAATGGAGCTGTTCGATCCGACCGTCATCCTGATCGGGATCGGCGTCGGAATCCTGAGTTCGGCGATCCCGTTCTCACTCGAGATCGAGGCGATGCGGCGCCTGCCGTCGAACGTCTTCGGGGTGATGATGAGCATCGAACCGGGGGTGGCCGCGGTTGTCGGCTTCCTGCTCCTGGATCAAGGGGTGGTCCCGACCGAAATCGTCGCGATCGGCCTGGTGATCACCGCCTCGGCCGGAGCAATCTGGTCGAGCAGCAACGCCCCACCGCCGATCGATGCCTGACTCGATCGGCGTGACGTCGGGCCCGGCGAAACCGGAGGAGTCCCGCTCCCGGTAGATTTGTCTTCTCGCGGTGGGCGTAGCTCAGTTAGGTAGAGCTCCTGGTTGTGGTCCAGGCGGTCGCGGGTTCGATCCCCGTCGCTCACCCTTATGGCCGTGCCAGAAGCTTCACCGTTCAGGCGGGGCTGGATGGTTAACGCCGGATTGCAGCCGTGATGACTAGGGAAGCGGGCCGCCGGCCAGGGCGATGACGACACCGGCGAGACCCGCCACAAGCAGAGTCTCGACTACTCCACGGCGGATCAGAAGCAGGGCAACGGCCGCCGCGCCCAGCAGCAGGAACTGCCAGGTCTCGCTCAGGGCCGCAGCCAAGGTGACCGAAGCTCCGAAGATCGCACCGATAGCCGCGGGACCAGCTCCGTCCAGGAAAGCTCGGGCGCTCAGGTTGTTCCTTAGTCGCTCGAACCGGCCCCCGGCGATGAGGATGAAAGAGAACGATGGCAGGAAGGCCACTGTCGCGGCGAGGAGGCCGCCGGGTATGCCATATGCGGCGTAGCCGACCGCTGCAACCGTACTCACGACTGGACCGGGCGTTACTTGCCCGAGTGCCACCGCATTGAGGAACTGTGCGTCACTCATCCAGCCGTATACGTTGACGGCATCCTCCTGCATCAGGGGGATTATCACGAACCCCCCGCCATACGAGAGTGCCCCTACCTTGAAGGCCGTCCAGGCGAGCGCACCCACACCGCCAAGTGACACAGCTGACAAAAGGAGAAGGGCCATCGGAGTTGCGTCTACGCCCATTTTGGAGCCAAAGCGTCGCTGCCGAATCAGTTCAAGCAATCCGCAGCCAAGGAGAACCAGCACCAGAGACGGACCGATGAGTGCCGCCGCAGTCGCGCCCGCGATTAGATATACGCACCAGGCAATTTCGCGTGTCCGATTCTGTCTCGCTCGCTGGAAGCTCGGACCGAGAAGACCTCGCGCCGCGTGGACAGCGACCGCGGCGACCGCCGCTCCGGCCCCTGCTCCGGCCCCTGACACCCAGGGGGGTGGTGCGCTGGACAGAAAAAGAACCGAGAGCGCCAGAATCATCACAACCGAAGGGATGATGAAACCGCAGCCACCAACAACGGCTGCTCGCCATCCGCCGGCCCGATAGGCGCAAAGGATCGCCAACTGGGTCGAAGCTGGACCGGGTAGCAGCCCGCAGGCCGCGTTTGCGTCCTCGAACTCCTCGGCGCTCATCCACGCGTATCGATCGACCACAAGCGATCGGAGCAGGGCGATGTGGGCAGGCGGACCACCGAATCCGGTGACCCCCAGGCGAGTCCATTCGCGGGCCACGGTCTCCAGATCTGAGGCGGAGCCGAGGGTCTCTTTTGAGCTCAAGCTGGATCCCTGAATGTTTGCATGGGTTTTGCAATCCTGGATTCGGTCAGTGGGCCAATGGCCAAGAATCAACCAGTCAGTGGGCCAATGATCAGAATCAACCAGGTTGGACCGGCAACGATTATGGCGACGATGCTCTGGGCAGTTGTATATGTCATGTGTCCTGCTCGGTCCAAGTCGCTACCCATGAGCCTGGACGAGAACGCCCTTTGACCTTCCCATGCCTGCGTCGATTGCGAATAGGGTTGAGGCACGCAGGCAATTGCCACAGGAGGTAAGCAATGTACGTTGTCATCCGCAGCTATTCCGGTGAAGCCGCTTCAGAGATTTTCGACCTGATCGAAGAGAGGGCGGACGAAGTCAGGGAACTGATCAGCGAAGTGCCCGGCTTCGTCAGCTACGCGGCGTTTCGGTCCGGCGACGGCGGGACGGCCGTGACCGTGTGCCAGGACAAGGAAGGGACCGACAAGTCAACCGGGGTCGCCGCCAAGTGGGTCCTGGAGAACATCAGCACGACACCACCGGTTCCGCACATTGAAGAAGGCAGCACGGTCGCCGAGTTCCAAGGCGAATGACTTGAGGGGGCCGGGCCCTCGTCGGGGCGGCATCAGGACCGGGCGAGTAGCCCGGTTGGGCGGCTGCGCCGTCCACCATGTTCCGGCACGCGAAACCGGTCAAGCCCGACGGGGCAACTACGCCCCGTCGGTATTCCGTCGGCTCAGTCCTTCTTGAACTTGTCCTTGACGGAGTCGACCGCGTTCTCGGCCTTTTTCTTTACAGACGAGGAGGCCCGGTCGGCCTTTCCTTCGTTCTTAAGTTCGTCGTCACCGGTCAGGGACCCGGTAGCTTCCTTGGCGCGTCCTTTTGCTTCATCAGTCTTGTGATCGCTCATTAGATCTCCGTTCTCGGTATCCGGTCGCTGATGCGTCCGGACACCGGTTTTTGTGCTTAATCAGCGAGTACCCGTCCGACGAGAGGTAAAACCGAAAAGCCGCCTCCCCGACCTGCGTAAGCTCGGCCCATATGTACGACGAATGGGCAGCCACTTCACCGCGTCCCGGTCACCCGGCTCTTGCGGCCGGTCTGGTCGTCGTCGGTGCACTGCTCGTGGTCGCCCTGATCTTTTCGGTGTGGGCGAACCGACAGGCCCTCGACACCGACAGCTGGGTGAATACGAGCGACCGGGTTCTCGAGGACGCCGAGGTTCAGGTCGAACTCGCGCGGTACATCTCCGACGAGCTCTTCGACAGCATCGCCATCGACGGCGTGGTCCGCAGCGATCTGCCCGAGCAGCTGCAGGACCTGCCCGACACGTCGCCCGAAGGACTGCGGCGGGAAGGGCCGATCGAGGTGCTGAAGGCACTGAACGCCCCCCGGTTCAAGCAGATCTGGTCCGAGTCCAACCGGGCCGCGCATGAAGCGTTGATCAACGACCTGGACAGCAGTGGCGACCTTTCCGGCGCGGAAGGCAAGGTGACGCTCGACCTCAACCCGATCGTCACCGGCATGAGCACCGAACTCGGCTTCGATGATGTCGTCACCTCTCAGATACCGCCGGACGTCGCGCGGCTCACCGTCGCCGAAGGGGACCAGGTCGAGACCGCCCGAGACGCGGTCAAGGCCGCCCGCGCCTTGCCGCTCGTCCTGGGCGCGCTCGTCATCGTTTGCTTCGGCGGCGCGATCCTTCTGGCTGGCTCCTACCGCCGGCCGGTCGTTCTCTCGACCGGTGCGGGACTGGTGATCGCGGGTGGGGTGGCGCTGATGCTCCGGGGAGCGGCCGAACCGGCCGTGGTCGACTGGCTCGCATCGGAAAATTCGGTCCGGCCGGCGGTCGAAGCGACTTGGAATATCGGCACCTCACAGCTGGTGACGATCTCCATCTGGACGATGGTCCTCGGGGCGGTGATCATGCTCGGGGTCGGACTTGCTGCCTTGTGGTCACCCGCCCGCCGGGGCCGGACCGAGGGGGAGTATCCGGGCTGATCAGTCGGGCAGCATCGGCACGGTCAGCCCGCCCTTGCCGTCGACCAGTGACGCCCGGGTGATCGCCCCGGCGCCGAAGCGTTCGCGCACTTCGTCGAGAGCGGCATCCAGTGCGGCCGATTCGCCGTCGTCGAAGGCGAACTCCATCTGGACGGTGTCGGTCTCGTCCAGGTTTTCGAGGGAGACACTGAGCAGGGTCATGCCCTTGCTCTCGATCAGCGGGCGGGCCGATGCGATCAGCTCCCGGACGGCGATCAGGACGGTGTCGGTCTGGGCGGTCGTAGCCCGGAACGAGTGGGAGCGGCTCGCCCGCGAGAAGTCACCGAAACGGAAGCCGACGCTGACCGTGCGGCAGACCCGTTTCGCGGTACGCAGGCGGCGGGCGGTCCGGTCGACCAGGGCCGCGGCAAGGCTGTCGATTTCTTCCGCTGTTCGTGATCCCAGCTGGAAGGCGCTCTGGGCGCCGATCGAACTGCGGGGATCCCGGGGCTTGACCCGTCGCGGGTCCCGGTTGTTCGCGAGGTCGAGCAGCCGGAGGCCGGCTGATGGCCGGAGCGCCGCGACCAGGTTCTCCTCCCGGCACGAGGCGATCTCGCCGACCGTCCTGATGCCCATCGAGTGGAGCTTCTCCGACGTGACTTTGCCAACACCCCATAGCCGTTCGATCGGCAGCGGATGCAGGAAGTCGGTTTCACCATCCTCTTCCACCACAAGCAGGCCGTCGGGTTTGCAGGCTCCACTCGCGACCTTGGCCAGGAATTTGGTGCGGGCGAGGCCGACCGAGATCGGCAGTCCGACTTTCTCCAGTACGTCCCGGCGGAGTTTCACCGCAACCTCACGGGGCGTACCGAAGATGTGCTCGAGCCCGGCGACGTCGAGAAAGGCCTCATCGATGGAGATGGCTTCGACCAGGGGTGAGGTATCGGCGAAAATCTCGTAAACGGCCCGGCTGGCCTCGGTGTAGGCCTCCATCCTCGGGGGAACGACGATGGCCTCGGGGCAGGCTCGTTTCGCGGCCCCTCCGTTCATCGCGGTGCGGACTCCCAGTGCCTTGGCCTCGTAGCTGCAGGCGAGCACGACGCCACCGCCGACGATCACGGGCCGGTCGCGGAGTTCCGGGTTGTCGCGCTGCTCGACCGATGCGTAGAACGCGTCGAGGTCGGCGTGCATGATCGTTGGCCCTTTCGTCACGAACCCATGTTCGCACCACGGGTGGACGGATCAGGAGCGCCGGATCTGACTAGCTCAGCGCTCTTCGACCGGCCCCAGGACGGCCTTGACGTCCAGGACCGGGGTGCCATCGAAGGCCTCGAGGTCGCTGACCTTAATCCGGAGATTGTCGGCTTCGAGGACAGTCACCGTGTGCAGGCCGATCGGATTCGGCCTGCCGGGAGACCGGGTCCCGAATACGCCCTGCGGCGGCCGGTTCACGTCTCCCCGGGGATGGGCCCGAAGGGTCTCCCGGTCCGCCCGGTCGAGCCAGGTCAGCACCACGAGTCTGTCCCCGGCCTCGACGTCCTGGATCGCCTCGCGGACTCCCGGCTCGAAGGTGATCCAGGCATCCGGGCTTCCTTCATCGCCCTGCTTGGGGGCATCCTGCCGGTCCCGGATCGGGGATTCGACCCTTCCGACGGGACGCATCGTGATTTCGGGACCGGACACCATCTCGGCCTAGTGGTTGCGACCGAGTTTGTCGTGGGCGGCGACGAACTCGTCGGCGACCACCGCCGATCCGAGCGAGAGTTCACCGCAGACCACGGTTGCGGCAACTATCTCGGCGAACTTCAGCGCTTTGCCCGAGCCGAAGCAGCCGAGCAGTTCGAGACATTCGCGCTGGGTGGCGAGGCCGGTGCCGCCGCCGTGCGTCGCGACGATCAGAGACGGGAGGGTGAGCGAGTAGTAGTAGTCGTCGTTCTCGCGTAGCTCGACGTAGGCCATGGCGGCCTGGGCTTCGGCCACGTTGCCGGCGTCCTGCCCGGTGGCGATGTAAAGCGCGGCGATGCCGTTGGCCGGGTGGGCGGCGTTGGCCGCGGTCCCGGCGAGGAAGCCGCCCACCGTGCCGATCTGACGCGCCCGGTAGACCTGCCGGCTGGTCACGCGCATGTGTTCCCGGAGCAGGGCGTCGGGGATGGTCACTTCGGCGACGACCCGCTTGCCCCGGGTGTGCAGCGTGTTCATGTGGGAATGCTTCTTGTCGGTGGCGAGCTGGGCCTCGAGCATGTAGTCGGCCAGGTCGGCGCAGTTGCTCTTGATCCACTCGCAGGCAAACCAGGTCGCCTTGCTGGTCATGTTCTGACCGGCCGCGTCGCCGGTCGTGTAATTGAAGCGGGTGTATACGAACCGGCCGACCACGAAGCGCTGGATGTCGCGCAGCTTGCCGGTGCCGGTGGTGGCTTCGGCGGCGCCCTTGATCTCGTCGAAGTTGACGTCGAGCCATCCGACGAAATCGCGCGCCTCACGGGCGGATTCGAAGATGAAGGCCGGAGCGCGCTGCATCGCGTCGTTGACCACGGTCACCTTGACCCCGCCGGCCGCACGCAGAAGTTTCATGCCGCGGTTGTAGGAGGCGAGCAGGGTACCTTCGGTCGTGGCCATGGGTACGTAGAAATCACCCTGGGCATGTTCGCCATTGACGAGCAGGGGGCCGGCGAGACCGATCGGCACCTGGGCAACTCCGGTGAAGCTTTCGATGTTGCCGGGGAGGGTTGCCGGGTCGATCGAGTAAGAGCCGACGTGGTCCAGGCTCGAGCTGGATTGTGCGGTGGCGAACTCACGGCGCGCGGCCGCAGCCTCGACGCTGTAGTCGTTTTCCGGATCGCGGGGAATCTTGGGCGAGGACATCGGCGTAAACATATAGTCGCCGGCCTCTAGCTCCGAGTCAGGCTTTCCGTCTAGGCTCGGCACCGTGACGAATCCGTGGATGAGAATCGCGATCGCCGGCGCGGCGGTGTTCATCGCCGGAATCGGTCTGGTCCCGCACGCGGCGGCCATCCCGTGGGACCAGGGGGGCGCAATCCCGCCGGCGGCGACGCCCGCCCCCGAGGTGCCGGACCCACTCTGCGCGGAGAGCTACGCCGACGACCGTCCGCGGGGCGGCGCGCCCCTTCATTTCGGCATCGGTCCGCGTCTCGCGGGCGAGGTCGGCACCGGCCAGACGACACCACTGGTCGCCGTTGACCCAGTCAAGCGGGATGCAGCGCTGGCGCGCCTCGCGGGAGACCGCAGCTTCACCGTGCGCCTGAACCGCCTGTTCATGGCCGACGGCCAGAAAGGCATCGACCGCTTCCGGCGCATGGCCCGCCACTACGCCGCGCGAGGGCTCGGGGTCGAGCTCCAGGTGCGCTACCACCCGGCCCCGGAGCAGGAAGGCAACATCCGGGCCTGGGTCGGATACGTAAGGCGGGTCGTGCGCGCCTTCGGGCCGATCAAGGCGGTGACCGGTCTCCAGATCACCAACGAGGTCAACCTCGCCTTCTCGCCGAACACTTCCGACGGCGCTTACGAGAAGGCGGTCAACGCACTGATCCAGGGCGTCAAGGCGGCGAAGAACGAATCACGGCGGCGCGGTTTCCACCAGCTCGAGATTGGCTTCAACTACGCCTGGCTCTTCAAGGGTCAGTCGGACACCGACTTCTGGACGGCGCTCGGCCGGGACGGTGGGAGGGCGCTGCGACGTTCGACCGACTGGATCGGAATCGATCTCTATCCCGGGACATACGCACCCCCGCCGGCGGCGATCACGAACTACGGCGATGCCTTCCTCGAGGGCCTGGCCCAGGTTCGCGAGTGCTACATGCCGATGGCCGGGTTCGGCCCACGGGTGCCGCTGCGCATCGAAGAGACCGGCTGGCCGACTGGTCCCGGTCGGACCGCGGCCATGCAGAAGAAAGTCCTGCGGCAGTTCGTGACCACCGCGGTCAGATATCGCGGCACCTACGGGCTGACCGATTTCCGCTGGTTCGGGCTACGCGACAACAACAGTGCCGGCCCGGATTACCAGTCGTACTTCGGGCTGCTCGACGACGTTTACCGGCCCAAGCCCGCCTTCGGCGAGTACCGAAGGCTGGTCAAACGTTTCGGCGCTACTCGTAAGACAGGCGTTCCTCGAAGCGCGGCAGACCGTCCTCGGGAATCTCGTACCAGGGCGCCACGTACTTGACGAACTGGTGGGCCCGGACCGGAACCTGCGGGTCCTGGTCGAGCGCTCCCATTCGGACGGCGAGCAGTTCCGGATTGTCGTCGTTCCTGGTCAGCAGGTGGCTGCCGCACTCGGCGCAGAACCCCTTGTTCCAGCCGCCGTCGCCCGGTTCGTACATCTTCACGTGTTCTTCGCCATCGGTTATCCGGAAGGTGCCTGGCTGGGTCAGGCCGGTCTGGGAGAACGCGGTCCCCGTACGGCGCTGGCATCGCTTGCAGTAACACCGCGCGGCGCCGAGCAGAGCTCCGTCGACTTCGAACTTGACCTTGCCGCACATGCAGCTGCCGGTCAGGTGTTCGAGCGGCTCTTGGCTGGTTTCACTCATGCGTCCCTGCTTTCACTTGACGACGAAGACGGTGAGTGCTGTCTACCACACGTCGCAGAAGCTGCGGAGCAACTCGGTGGCGGTGGTAGGTTTATTAGCGAGGTGGCAATAAGACGGCTCATACTGGTCACGGCTCTGGCGCTGATCTCGATTCAGGGAGTCGCGACCGCTGGGGTAAGCAAGAAGGCCTTCGAGTCGCACGGATGCCCGTACAGATGAGCAGACTCTGGAAAAAAGCCAAGAATTCCGAGCAGCCGCCGAACCTCCTCCTGATTTTGACCGACCAGCAGCGCCAGCCCCGGCACTGGCCAGAGGACCCTGCGTGGCTCGAAGCGCTGACCCCGACCGACGCCGAGCTGTCCCGCACCGGGGTTACGTTCACGGAGGCCTGTGCGGCCTCCTGCATGTGTTCCCCCAGCCGCGCCTCGCTCTTCACCGGCCGCTGGCCGGCCGAGCACGGGGTGAACCTGACCCTGACCCGGGGCGGCTTCAGGCCAAGCCTCAAGAACGGTCCCGCGACCATTCGCAGCGTAATCGCGTCCGCCCTGAGCGGCGAGAGCTCCGCCCGCAGTGCGCTGGCCACCGTCGTGAAGAACGCGGTCCGCCGGCCCGACGGCGGTGAGGAGGAGAACGACCTCGATCCGACAACGCCCAATCTGGCGAGGATCCTGGCCCGGGCCGGTTATCGGACCGTCCTCAAGGGCAAGTGGCACCTGAGCCAGCCGGCCGGAGACGAGTGGGAGCCCGAAGACGGGGACCGCCTCCATGAAAAGTACGGGTTCGAAGGCTGGGTCCCGCCGGATGCCGGGGAGAACACGGAGCCGTCGAGCTTCGGCGGTGGCAGCCAGTCCGGCAAGTCGGATGAAGGATTCGACGAGGACTTCGCCCGCCAGGCAGAAGAGTTCCTGAGCGATCCACCGCCCGAACCCTGGGCCCTGATCGTCTCCCTGGTCAACCCGCACGATGTGCTCGCCTTCCCTTCAACCTTCGAGCAGGGCGGATACCGGCCACATTCCTGGGCCGACCTCGACCGGATCGAACTGCCTCCTTCGGTCGACGAGAATCTCGCCACCAAGCCCAACGTCCACACCATGATGAAAGTCGGCCAGGGGAGTTACCTCGGGGTGCTCGACGAGGACCAGCGGATCGAGTATTGCCGGTTCTACGCGCACCTTCACCGGCTGGTCGACGAGAAGGTCAAACGGGTCGTCAATGCGCTCGGCGATCCGGGAGATCCGGATTCGCTGCGGTCCCGGACCGTGATCATCAAGACTTCGGACCACGGCGAGCTGGGGATGTCCCACGGTGGCCAGCGCCAGAAAGCATTCAACGCCTACGACGAGACGATAAACGTGCCACTGATCGTCTCCAATCCGGTGATGTATCCGGAGGCGCGAACCAGCGCCGCCCCGGTTTCGCTCTGCGACATCCTGCCGACGATGGCCGCGTTTGCCGGCGTCGACACGTCGGTTGACGGCATCCGCGGCAAGGACCTCACTCCGGTGCTCGACGGCGACGCGGAGTCTGTGCGGGACGAGGCCCTCTTCACCTACGACGACCACCAGGCGGGCAGCGCCTACACCGACGTGGCGCCGCCACCGAACCACATCCGGGCGGTGCGGTCGGCCGAATCGATGTACGCGGTCTACTTCGATCCCGCGCGGCGGGAAGAGCCGCAGTACGAGCTCTACGACATGACCCGGGATCCGGACCAGGTGGTCAACCTCGTGAACCGGGACAGCGGCCGGGCGAATGACCCGGAGGATGCCGCCCTGCTGCTGCACATGCGGGCCTCGCTCGAGACCCAGTGCCGGGAGGTCGGAGCCGAACTGCCGTCCTGACCGGACGCTCAGGCGCGGCTGCGCTCGGGCAAGGCGAGCAGGCCGGCCCATGCGGCATCGCCCATCGCCTCGGCGTACTCGGGCAGAGGCTTTTCCAAGCGCCCGCTCAGTCCGAGCTTGACGATCTCCTGGGTCGGGGCGAAAGTCACGGCATGCATCAGGTTGAAAGAAACCGCCGGGATACGGCCGGCTTCGGACTGGCGCTCGATCCAGTCTTTGGTCGAAGCAAAGAACTTCTTGTTGGAGGCCATCAGGCGCTCCCCGAGCGGGCCCGCCGCGGCGGCGTTTCTGTGCCTGGCGATCAGCAGCGCGGTCTCCCGGTTGTCTTCGGTCCAGTTCAGGTGGAGCGCGACCAGGCCCTTGATCGCCGCTTCCGGATCTTCGTCGTGCTCAGTGACCACGTCGATCGAAAGCTGCTGGTATCCCTCGAGCGCGGACACGACCTGTTCGGCGATTTCGTCGCTCGTTTCGACGGGGTCGCTCACTTCGAGGCGGACGTCGTCTTTGCGTGGTTCTCGTTCAGCAGGCGCCGCACTTCGGTTTCGTCGAGGTCGGCCGGTTCGGTGTTCTCGATGAATTCGTTCAGCACCCTGACGAACCGGTCTGGATCGTCGTTGAAGGGGAAGTGACCGGCCTCGGGGAAGATCTCCAGCTGGCTGTTCGGCATCAGTTCGTGGGCCAGCTGCCCGTGGCTCGACGGAATGATTCGATCGCGCTCTCCCCAGATGATCAGCGAAGGAATGTCGGCCGCGAGGTAGAGCCGGTCCTTGGCGCTGATCTTCTGGCCGGTCGGGTCGATCACCGAGCGCACGGTGTTGAGGAAAGCCCGGCGGGCATCGGCCTCGGTCAGGGAGGTGAACCCTTCTGACACCCCCTGGACGTCGGCGCTCGGCTGCAGTCCGACCTTGGTCAGCAGACTCCGAAGCTTCAGTGCGGCCTCGTGAAGTGGATTCGCGAACATGATCGGCAGGACGAACTCGGCCCCGGGCAGGGTCGCGGCGCGCAGGACGAGGTTCACATCCTTGTCGATCCCGCCGGTGTCGACCAGGACCATGCGGCCCACGCGATCAGGAAACTGGTAGGCGTACTGGAGGGCGATGCCGCCACCGAGCGAGTGGCCGACGATGGTTGCCTTCGGCACCTCCAGGGCGACCAGCAGGTCGCGGATGCCGCTGGCGTAGGCGCCGAGCGAATAGTCGCCCTGGGGCTTGGCCGAGCGGCCATGCCCGAGAAGGTCCGGCGCGATCACCCTGTACTTCTCGGCGAGCCGTGGCATCACCTTCTTCCAGGTCCTCGAGCTGGAGGTGATCCCGTGGATCAGAACCAGGGGAGGGCCGTCTCCGGCCTGATGGTAGGTAACCGGCTGTCCATGAATCTCGATCATCTCTGGCTGGGCCATCGGACCAGTGTGTCAGCCGCCGCGGAGGCGCAGTGTGAGCGCCCTCCACGACCCTGACTTCACCAGGTGTCGATGAAGCGCGGAGCGGCGACCGGCTCGCGTCCTGAGTCGGCGGCGGCGAAGGTCGCGGAGACCACCCTCCGGGTGTCGGCCGGGTCGATCACGTCATCGATCTCGAAGAGCGTCGCGGCGTTCAGGGCCTTGGCGTTCTCCAGAGCCATCTCGGTCAGTTCACGGACGGTCCGTTCGCGTTCGGCCTCGTCTTCGATTTTCTCCAGTTCCTTGCGCATGCCGAGGCGCACCGCCCCTTCGAGGCCCATCGGCCCGAGTTCGGCCCCGGGCCAGGCGACCGTGAGCAACGGTTCGTGGAGGCTGCCCGCGACCATCGCCTGGGCTCCGAGGCCGTATCCGCGGCGGAGGATCACCGCGACGAAAGGCACCTTCAGGCCGGCGCCGGTGACCAGCAGGCGTGAGCAGTGCCGGACCAGGCCGGTCTTCTCGGCCTCCGGTCCCACCATCATCCCGGGGGTGTCGACCAGGGACAGGATCGGCAGCCCGAAGGCGTCGCAGAGCTGCATGAACCGGGAGGCCTTGTCGGCTCCGTCGCTGGTGATCGCGCCGGCCATGTGCATCGGGTTGTTGGCGATCACGCCGATCGCCCGGCCATCGATCCGGCAGAGCGCCGTCACCATGTCGGGGGCGAACGAATGTCTCAGAAAGACGGTCGAATCGACGTCGACCAGCGTCTCGATCAGGGGATTCACGTCATACGCCCGCCGCCGGCGTTCGGGGATCGCTTCCCGGAGCGCCATCTGGTCGGGCGCGGCCCCCGGCGTCGTGTCACACGGCGGGAGGTTGCCCTGGAAGAAGGCGAGCAGCTTTCGGGTGACGGCGACCGCTTCGGCTTCGTCCTCGACCGTCACGTCGACCACGCCGTTGGCGGACTGCATCTCGATCGGTCCGACTTCGTCCGGGTGTACGGTGCCGAGGCCGCCGCCTTCGATCATCGCCGGGCCACCCATGCCGAGCGAGCTGTTCTTCGTGGCCACGATCAGGTCGGAGCAGCCGGCGATCACCGCATTGCCGGCGAAGCAGCGGCCGGCCACGATCGCGATCCGTGGCACCACGCCCGACAAAGCGGCCCAGAGCGCAAATGCTCGCACGTGGAGTGCTGACACGGCGGGGTAGTCGGTGTCTCCCGGGCGGCCTCCACCGCCTTCGGCAAAGAACACGGTCGGCAGCTTCATGCGCTCGATCAGTTCGAAAAGACGATCCTTCTTCAGGTGCCCGACCGCTCCCTGGGTACCGGCCAGCACGGTGTAATCGTACGAAAGGACCGCGCAGGCGCTCAGGTCACCAAACGTCTGGCCGTTGATCCGGGCGGTCCCGCCGATCATGCCGTCGGCCGGGGTGCGCTCGATCAGGTCCTGCATTTCCCGCCGGCCACGCTGGGCGGCGACCGCGTAGCGCCCGTACTCGACGAAGCTGCCTTCGTCGGTCAGGTCATCGAGGTTCTCCCGAGCTGTCCGGAAGCCGAGGCCGTGTCGCTTCTCGACCGCATCGGGCCGGGCCGCGTCCCCGGTCAGGTCACGGCGGCGGTTCAGGTCATTCAGGTCTTCTCTCAACTGTGCTCCGGGAGGCGGTCGTCCCGAGCCGAGTCACCGGCCCTTGAGGATGCGGGAGGTCTTCTGGGGAAGCAGCATACGGTCGCCGCGATAGCGGACGAACAGTCGTACCGGTTTCGATCGCCGTGGCAGCTTCTTCCGGAGGATTCCGAGGCCGTCGTATACCTTGATCCTCTGCCAGATCCGGTGCCGCTTTCCCGCCCGGAAAAATTCGATCCGGGCGCTGATCCAGTTTGTGGCTTCCGGTCTTACCCGCACGCGCGCCTTGACGACCCTCCGCCGGAATCGCAAGGCGACGATCTTCAGGTTCGGTTTCTTGCGCACGATCGGCGGCGGCGGACCGGGAGGGGGAGATTGGCCACCCGCGCCGCCGATCCTCACCAGGTGGTCGCGAAACGCGACGCCGTACGGCTTCGAGGGCTTCCCCGACAGGTTGTCGATCAGCGCGAAGTTGGAGCAGCCCTCGTCGGGCAGGACCCACCAGGCCCAGGCGAGATAGCCGATGCGTTGCGTGTCGGCCCAGTTCATGAAGTCTTCGAGGTGTCCGGTGCCGCAATCCCGCTGGCCGAATTCGGCCGCGACTACGGGATGGGCCGCCGCCAGGGTCCCTACTTCACCGTTCCAGCAGGCGGCATCGCTGCACCGCTGTCCGGGGTAGTTGTGGAAGCCGGCGATCAACTGGTCATCGTCCGGTGCCCTCTCCTCCCATTCCGAGAGGTCATTTGCATAGTCGAGCCCGCTGAGGATGATCGGCTGCGTAGCGCCGGTGCTCCGAACTGCGGAGACCAGGGAGTTCATGCCCAGTGTCGGGTAGACGAGTCCAGACAGGAAGCCGTCGGTGTCAGCCTGGTTCGGGGCCAGGCAGCCCCCGAGCGTCCAGCAAGTCCACGATTGCAGGAAGGCCCAGATGCCGAGGCTGTTGTTCCATCGCGAGTGCGGCTCGTTGAAGAGGTCGAAGATCACCGACCGGTTCGACTTGAAACGACCGGCGACCGATGCCCAGAAGTCATCGGAGCGGTGGTCGGGCATCGGGCGAAGTCCGTTGGCCACGGTGCCGAGGGGGGCGGTCCAGTGGAGATCCAGGATGACGGCCAGACCGGAGGAGGTCAGGGTGTTCACGAAACGCTCAACGGCGTTGCGATACCCGGCAGCGGTCCACGACCCGGCGGGCTGACCGTCATCGCCCAGCCAGCAATCCTCGTTCAGCGGGATGCGAACCGTATTGATGCGCCAGTCGCGCATCGCCCGGGCGGTGGCCGCATCGGCGCCGGAGTTCGAGTAGCCCCAGCCCTGCACGCAGGCGTACTCGAAGCTCGGCCAGTTGACCCCGCGCGGGATGAAGTCCCGCGCGGTGGCGAGATCCCGAATCCGGTTTCCTTCGACTTCGAGGTCAGGCCCGGACGCCGCGGCCGGCGAAACGAGGCAGAACGAGGCCGCCGCGGTAGCCAGCGCTGTCAAGCAGCCTGTGTTCACCCAGCGGAACACGCGATACATCTACCCGGCGAGGCGGGTGGCCGAAACAGCTCAGCGAAACTTCTTCAGCCTGAACTGCGTCTTCGCAGGCATCAGGAGCTTGTCGCCGGGATATCGGGCGACGAGGCGCTGGGGCCTCGCCCTGCGAGGAAGCTGACGCCTGAACGTGCCGGTCCCCTTGCGGACGTTGATCCGGAAGCTGATTTTCCGCTTCCTTTTGTTCCGGAAGAACTCGACGCGGAGGCTGACCGGCCGGCCGGCGACCGGCCGGACACGCACGCGCCCCTTCAGCTTCCCGGAACGCACCCTGGCCCACTTGATTCTCAGGCCCGCGTTTTCCCGCTCGGCGGAGGTCGGCAGAGCGGGGATGATTTCCGGCTCCTGGTCATCCGGCGGGGTGGCCGGGTCCTCCAGGTGCGCGCGGAAGGGCGCACCGTAGGTGGGGGTGGGGGTGCCGTCGAGGTCGGTGATCAGCGCGTAGTTGGTGCAGCCTTCTATCGGCAGGACCCACCAGGCCCAGGCGAGGTAACCGATGCCGCGCACGTCGGCCCACTTCATGTACCGGACGATGTGATTCGACTGGCAGTTCCGCTGTCCGAACTCGGAGGTGATCACCGGATGTGTTGCGGCTACCGTCTCGATCTTGCCCACCCAGCAGGCGGCGTAATTGCAGTCCTGGCCGGGGTAATTGTGGAAGCCGGCGATCAACTGGTCGTCGGCCGGCGCCCGCTCGCTCCACTCGGAAAGGTCGTTGGCGTAATCGAGACCGCTCAGGATTACCGGCTGGGTGGCGCCGGTGCCGCGGACCGCGGCCAGCAGCGACCTCATGCCGACAGTCGTGTACTTCGCGCCCGTGACCGGGTAGTCGGTATCGGCCTGATCCGTTGCTTCGCAACCGCCCTGCCGCCAGCAGGACCAGGTCTGGAGGAATGCCCAGTCGAGGGCGGCCGGGTCCCAGCGCGAGTGGGGCTCGTTGAACAGGTCGAAGATCACCGCGTCGTTGGTCTTGAAGCGGCTGGCGGCCGATGCCCAGAAATCGTCGGAGCGGTCGTCCGCCATGGGGCGCAGGCCGTCGGCGACGGTACCGTCCTGACCCGTCCAGTGGAGGTCGAGGATCACCGCGAGCCCGGCGCCGGTCAGGTCGTCGACAAACGTCTCGACCGCGTCGCGGTACCCGGCTGCCGTCCGGTACGGCGGCAGCAGGCCGTTGGCGGGCTGGTCGTCGTCGCCCAGCCAGCAATCCTGGTTCAGCGGGATCCGTACGGTGTTGATGTTCCAGTCGAGCATCGCCTGAGCGGTCTCCGGGTTCGCGCCGGAGTTCGAGTAGCCCCACCCCTGGACGCAGGCGTACTCGAAGCTCGGCCAGTTGACCCCGCGCGGAATGAACTCGTGGCCGGTCGCGATATTCCGGATCCGGTTGCCGTTCACCTCGAGGTCGGGTGACGCTGCGGACGCCGGTGAAGCCGGCATGAGCAGACATACGGCAAGGGCGAGCAGGGAGAAGCAGACTGATGTGAGACGACGAGGCACCGGAGAATGGTATCCAGCCTGAGTGTTCGGCCCCTGAAGGTGGGTTATCGGCCGCGACATATACTCTGGCGTCCTGATGATCGCTCACGGAACCGTGGATGGACGACCCATCTAGTCCCAGGCGCACCTCGACTTCAGGTCGGGGGGCGCTTTCCTAATGGTCGAGCTCCTGCTCGTACTGGCTTCGGTCGCGCTCATCCTTGCGTGCGGCGCCTTTGTGGCTGCCGAATTCTCGTTCGTCACGGTTGATCGCTCGACCGTCGACAACGAGGCCGACGGTGGAGACCGCAAGGCGAAAGGTGTCGCGCTGGCGCTGCGCAGCCTTTCCACGCACCTTTCGGCGGCGCAGCTCGGCATCACAGTGACCAACCTGGTCATCGGCTTCATGGCCGAACCGGCCCTGGCCGGCCTGCTTGACGGACCGCTCGAGTCGGTCGGGGTCAGCGAAGGGGCGGTGCGTGGCATCTCGCTCGCGATCGCGTTCATCCTCGCCAACGGGCTCACCATAATTTTCGGTGAGCTGGTCCCGAAGAACCTGGCGATTGCCCGGCCGATGGAGACCGCCCGCTCGGTCCAGGGGTTCCAGCGCGGGTTCAGCCGGATCTTCGGACCGTTCGTCCGCCTGGCCAACGGTTCAGCCAATGCGATTCTGAGGCAAATCGGGATCGAGCCCCAGGAGGAGCTGGCTTCGGCCCGTTCGCCCGAGGAGCTGAGCTCACTCGTCCGCCGGTCGGCCGAGCAGGGCACCCTGGGGATACCGACCGCGACCCTGGTCGAGAAGTCGATCGAATTCGGTGAGCGGCGGGCCGACGACGTGATGACCCCGCGGGTCCGGGTCGAGACCCTCGCCCCGGATTCACCGGTGATGAAAGTCATCGAGGCAGCCCGGGAAACTGGCCGGTCGAGGTTCCCGGTGCTCGCCGAAGGCGCCGAAGAGGTCGAAGGCATCGTGCACGTCAAGCACGCGGTCGCCGTGCCGTATGACCAGCGCGAAAAAGTGCTGGTGAGTGACGTGATGGCCGATCCCGTCCTCGTGCCGTCGACCGTCGAACTCGACCCGCTGCTGACTGAACTGCGCAAGCAGGGACTGCAGATCGCGGTCGTCGTCGACGAGTTCGGCAGCTTCGACGGCATCGTGACCCTGGAGGACCTGATCGAGGAGATCGTCGGTGAGGTCCGGGACGAACACGATCCCCGGGAAGAACCGGTCCGGCGGATCAGTGACGGCATCTGGGGTCTCTCCGGCCTGCTGCGCCCGGACGAGATCGAGGAAAAGACCGGGATCCAGCTGCCGGAAGACGAGGACTACGAGACGGTGGCCGGTCTGATCGGCATGGAGCTCGGCCGGGTCCCCGGACGGGGGGACACCGTCCGGACCGGGGCGACCGAAGAGGGTGAGCAGCTGGATCCGGAAGTCGAGCTGACCGTGCTCCGCATGGACGGATTGCGGGTCGACCGGGTGCGCCTGGTGCGCCTCGAACCTGAAGTAGCCGAGGACGAAGAATGAGTCCGACCACCGCACTGTTCGTTTCGCTGCTTCTGCTGTTCGCCAACGCATTCTTCGTCGGTGCCGAGTTCGCCCTGATCTCTGCCCGCCGTTCGGTGGTTGAGCCCCAGGCCGAAGACGGCAACCGCCTGGCGCGCGTCGCGCTCGGGGCGATGGAGAACGTGACCCTGATGATGGCTGGCGCCCAGATCGGGATAACTCTCTGCACCCTGGGACTCGGTGCCCTGGCCGAACCGGCGATCGCCCACGGACTGGAAGCTCCGTTCGAGTCGCTGGGCCTGCCCGAGGCGCTGGTACATCCCGTCGCCCTGGTGATTGCCCTCGGCATCGTCGGCTCGCTCCACGTGGTCCTCGGCGAAATGGTGCCGAAGAACATCGCTCTGGCGGCCCCCGACCAGTCGGCGAAGGCCCTGGCCCTGCCGCTGCGGGTCGTCGTGGTCGTGCTCTATCCGGCGATAGCCAGTCTCAACTGGCTGGCCAATGTCGTCCTCCGGGTGATCAGGATCGAGCCGAGGTCGGAGGTGGCGAGCGCATTCACGCGCGACGAAGTCTCAGGCCTGGTCCGGGAGTCGCGACGCGAAGGCATGCTCGACGCACACGAAAGTCACCTGCTCACCGGAGCACTCGAATTCGAGGAACGCGACGCGGGCTCGGTCCTCTTGCCGATGGACATCATCGAAACGGTCCCGGTCACCGTGACCCCGGCCGAAGTCGAAGAGGTCGCTGGGCGGACCGGCTTCTCGCGTTTTCCGGTATCCCGGGACGGCCAGATGATCGGCTACCTCCACCTGAAGGACGCGCTCGAGTTCGAGGACATTCATCGCAACCGGCCGATTGCGGAATCGTGGGTCCGGCCACTGCCTACCGTGCGCGTCCGGGATCCGCTTCGATCGGTGCTCGAGGCCATGCAGGGCTCCGGCGCCCACCTGGCCCGGGTGATCGGCGAGGACAGCGGGACGCTCGGCGTCGTCGCGCTCGAAGACGTGCTCGAGGAACTGATCGGCGAGGTCAGGGACGCGACCCAGAGCAGCCGGTCCTGATCAACAATAGGATCTGTCCATGAGCGGAGACAGCGGCAACGCGCAGGTGATCGAACGCTTCTACGGAGGTTTCGCCGCCGGTGACGGCGCGAGCATGGCCTCCTGCTACCACGCGGACGTGCATTTCTATGACCCGGTCTTCCAGGATCTGAACGGCCCGGAAGTGATGAAGATGTGGCGCACCCTGCTGACCCGGTCCGATGACCTGCAGATCAAGCTGGGCGACCACAGCGCCGACGTGACTTCCGGCACCGCACACTGGACCGCGGATTACACCTTCGCCAGTACCGGTCGCCCGGTGACCAACGAGATCGACGCCGTCTTCAAGTTCCAGGACGGCCTGATCATCGAGCACGTCGACAGCTTCGACTTCTGGCGCTGGTCGCGGATGGCCCTCGGCACCCCGGGCGTACTTCTCGGCTGGTCGCCGCTGTTGAAGTCGAAGGTGCGCAAACAGTCTGCGGAGCTGCTCTCCACCAATGGAACCGGAGCCTCCGCTGGCTGAGCCGTCCGGCATGGTCGGCCCGGTCGAGACCGCGACCGCCCGCCTTTTCTGCGCGCGGCCGCCACTGAACTCCGGGGCGAACTACGAACGCCTCTTCATGGACCCGGGAGTCGAGCGCTGGTTGCGGCCAAAACCGCTTGCGCCATTCGTGCCGGCCGACCTCGAAAGGCTGTTGCGGCACGATCGCAGCCACTGGAAGATTCACGGTTTCGGCCCGTGGTCTCTGGTTGACCGGGATACCGGCGGCTTCGTCGGGCGGGCCGGTCTCGCCTGGACCCGGGTCGAAGGCCGCGAGGAGGTCGAGCTGCCCTGGGCGATTTTTCCCGAGTACCAGCGGCAGGGACTGGCCAGCGAGGCGGGTGTCGCCGCGATCGAAGTCGCGGCGAGTATCGGGCTCACCAAGGTCGTTTCGCTCGCTCTGGTCGACAACGTCGCGTCCCGGGGGGTGATGGAGAAGATCGGACTCCAGTTCATTCGCGAAGTCGATCACGTGGGCCTGCCACACGCGCTATACAAGCTCGAACTCGAATAGGCGACCGCCCGGCACGCGATAATCGGTGGCGATGACTGTCCTCCTCGTATTCGTGGCCGGCGGGTCGGGTGTACTCGCCCGTTACGGCCTCTCTTCAATGGTCCACGGCGACGCGCTGCCGTGGATCACGGTCGGTATCAACGTCGTCGGCTCGTTCCTACTCGGGGTGCTCCTTGTGGTTTCCGGAGACTGGTTCAGCGATCAGACCCGGACCGCCCTCGGCGTCGGCTTTCTCGGGGGCTTCACCACGTTCTCCACATTCTCCGTGCAGGCTTTCGCCGATATCGAAGGCGGGGAGCCCGGCCGGGCCTTCATCTACGTCGGCGTTTCGGTGCTCGCGGGAATCGGAGCCGCGGCGGCAGGCTTCTATCTGGCCCGGGCCGCAACCTAGGTCATTGACAAAACGTTTGTCGCAACCGGTTTGGCGGTTCGAGTCCCGGGTATCTGAACGTCATGCCACTACCACTATCGATACTCCTAATAGTCATCGGAATCGTCCTAGCGCTGCTCGTCAGTCCGCTACTGGGGATCATCTGCATCGTGATCGGCCTGGTACTCCTGATCGTGCCGATGTTATCCGGACGAGGAACCTGAGTCTGACCTACGGAAGGGAATGATCTGGCACCAGGTCCGTTTTTGATCACGGACCTGGTGCTAAGTCGTTCTTCAGGCTTTGCGGGCCCCGAATATCGCGCTGCCGACCCGCACCATGGTCGACCCTTCTTCTACTGCGACCTCGAGGTCGCCACTCATGCCCATCGAGAGTTCATCCATCCTGATCCCGTCGAGGTTGAGTTCCCGGACCTGATCGCGTAGCTCGCGCAGACGGGCCAGACTGGGTCGGGCCAGTTCGAGGTCGTCCGTGAACAAGCCGATCGTCATCAGTCCGCGGACCCTCAGCGCGTCGAGCTCGGCTACCTTCGCAGCAAAGCTGGCCAGGTCTCCTGGTACGACCCCTGACTTGCTGTCCTCGGCGGAAGTGTTGGCCTGGAGCAGGACATCCATCTGCCGACCCTCTGCCTCGAGTTTCTTCTGGAGCTTGTTGGCGAGCGAGATCCGGTCGAGGGTCTGGATGCAGCTGACGTAGGGGATCAGGGCGTTGATCTTGTTCGACTGCAGGTTGCCGATGAAGTGGCGTTCGTACTCGAGGTCCTCGAGCGCCTCGTACTTCGGCCGGACTTCCTGGACGCGGTTCTCGGCGACCAGCGTCTCACCGGCCTCGATCGCCACGCGGACCGGTCCCGGAGGCTGGGTCTTGGTTGCCAGCAGCAGCCGCACAGACTGCGGATCGCGCCCCGACGCTTCACAGGCTGCCGCGATACGGCTTTTTACCGCGGTGATGTTGGCCCGGATCAGATCCGGGTCAAACCCGGCGCTTTCGTCGTCGGCGGACACCGGAGAGGTCAGTCCCGCATCTCGGAAAAGACGGCGGTGCGCTGACCCGGAGTCCGGTCGGACTGCTCGTCCTTGATCACGTGGGAGACCGCGTTGATCAGGGCGAGGTGGGTGAAAGCCTGGGGAAAGTTGCCGAGATGGCGGTTGCTCGACGCCTCGATCTCCTCGGCGAAGAGCTCGAGCGGTTCGGCGGCGGTGATCAGACGCTCGCAGAGCCGGCGCGCCTCGTCGATCTCGCCGATCTCCGAGAGGGCGGAGACCATCCAGAAGGAGCAGATCAGGAAGGTGCCTTCCTTGCCGTGGAGTCCGTCGTCGGTTTCTTCCGTGATGTAGCGGAGGATCAGCCCCTGGTCGTCGAGGCCTTCCCGTACCGCCAGCACGGTTGCGATAATCCGCTCGTCGTCGGGTGGCAGGAACCGGACCAGCGGCATCAGCAGGACCGAGGCATCGAGCGCATCCGAGTCGTACTTCTGACGGAAGACGCCGTCGCGCGCGCCCTTCTCGATGATCTCCTCCTTGAAGGAAGCGGCGATCCGCTCCCACTCCTCGGCCTGGTCCTTGTTTCCAAACTGGTGGGCCATGCGTGCGGCCCGGTCGACCGCGACCCAGATCATCAGTTTCGAAGAGACGTAGTGACAAGGTTCGCCACGGGCTTCCCAGATCCCCTGGTCCGGCATCGGCCAGGCGTCGATCGCGGCCTGGGCCAACTGACGGATCAGTTCCATGTCCGCCGGAGACGCGTTTTCAGCCATGGCGAGGCGATGCACGTAAACCGCATCCAGCAGTGCGCCCCAGACATCGTGCTGGTGCTGGTCGAAGGCTCCGTTGCCGATCCGCACCGGCTTGGCCCCTTCGTAGCCGGAAAGGTGGTCGAGGGTACTTTCGGTCAGGTCGTGTTCGCC
The DNA here is from genome assembly GCA_038256675.1 of Solirubrobacterales bacterium. GTDB lineage: Bacteria > Actinomycetota > Thermoleophilia > Solirubrobacterales > 70-9 > 67-14. Next base: position 22,122 of record JBBSKC010000029.1, read on the forward strand.
GCCGATCCCGTACATGATCTGCAGGTTCCCGTCTTCGCATTCTTCGACCCGCTCGCGCACGAACTTCATGAAGGCCCGGGCCTCCAGGTCGAAGCCCAGCGAGTGGAGGGACCACAGAGCGAACGTCGAGTCGCGGATCCAGCTGTACCGGTAGTCCCAGTTGCGCTCGCCGCCCGGGGTCTCCGGCAGGGAGGTGGTCGGGGCGGCGAGGATCGCTCCGGTCGGTTCGTAGATCAGACCTTTCAGCACCAGTGCCGACCGCTGGAGGTATGCCCTCCAGGGGTGGTCCGGGAATTTGCCCTGGACCAGCCATTCGCGCCAGTACTCCTGGGTCGTGTCGATCCGTTCGATCGATTCTGGTGCGCTCCGGGGGTGTGAGTCGATGCCTTCGCCCCAGGAAAGCGAACAGAAGGCGCGGTCACCTTCCTTGAGGTGGATCGATCCGACCGCCTCGCCCGAGCCCAGGTCGAAATCCAGATCCGTGGCGAGGAACAGCCTGGTGCCGCACCGCTCGCCTTCGGCCGTCGCTTCGCCGAATTCGCCTGTCCGCCAGATCGCGGAGTCCTCCCCGTACTGGAAGCGTGGGTTGCAGATCATTTCGAGGTCGACTTCACCTTCGATGCATTCGGCCACCCGCACCAGCGACAGGTCGGCTTCGTGGTTGATCCCCTTCGAGTCGTCGCCGTCGCCGGACTCGGCCCATTCGGCGATCGTCAGCGAGTCCCGGATGACCACCCAGCCCTTGTCGGTGGACCAGGTCGTCTCCAGGACAAGCGTGCCCGGTTCGTAGCGGCGGCTGAGCGGCGCCATGATCCCTTTCGGAGCGAACCGGAACTGGCCGGCAGAACGATCGAGGATCGCGCCGAAGACCGATGGCGAGTCGAATCGCGGCACGCAGAGCCATTCGACCGCACCGTCGGGGGCGATGAGGGCAGAGGTGTGGCAATCCGAAAGGAAGCCATAGCTGCCGATCGAAGGAAAGGGCGAACGTTTCAGGCGAGTCCTTCCGCCTCATACTCGCGAAGGAAGCCTTCGAAGAGGCGGCGGTGCCCCTGCTCGTCGCCGAGGATCGCGATGACCATGTCCTCGGTTACCGGGTCGACCTCACTGGTCAGTTCGATGATCTTCTCGTAGTACTCGATCGCCCCGGTCTCGGCGGCAATCACGCCTTTGATCACGTGCACGATGTCGGTCTGGTGCTCGGGCGGCTGCAGGAAGTCCTGTTCAGCCTTGAACTCCATCGAGCCCGGCACCGTGCCGTAAAGTTCCTTGATCCGGTTCGCGTACTGCTGGGCGTGACCGAGTTCTTCGGTGATGTCGGTCTTGAGCGACTCGATGATCTCCTGCGCCCTGACGCCGTCGGGGTTGACCGAGTTCGCGATGTAGCTCATCACGGTCTCGATCTCCATCCAGTACGCCTTCTGGAGCATCTCGACGATCTCGTCCTGCTTCTCGGTGTTCTTGCTGTCGAGGATTCCTTCAGTGGGGGTCATCGGTGTCCTTTTGGTAGATCGCGGGTGATATCCGGTCCTTACCCGCGCCTGACTCGTCCAACCTACCAGCGGTCAGCGCATCGCCCGGGCGGTTCTCTACCGTCGATACGCTGGGTGGCCGTGTTTCCATTCATGACACCCGTCCTGGGAGAACTGAGTCCTGCCGTGGTCGCGGGGCTGGAACTGATTCCGCTCACCGCGGCCGTGGTCTTCTACTGGCACCGCGCGATGACGCTCTCCTGGGCCGGACGTCCGGTGCCGCTGTGGCGCCAGATCTGTTTCGGCACCGGTCTGTTCCTCGCCGCGTTCGTGCTGTTCAGCCCGTGGGGCTACCTCGCCGAGGAACTGGTGATCGCCCACATGATCGAGCACCTCGTGATCGGCGACATCGCCTCGCTCTTCCTGGTACTCGGCCTGACCCGCTCGATCCTTCAGCCGATCCTCGCGATCCCATTCTTCGGCCGGCTCCAGATCCTGGCCAATCCGTTCGTCGCCTTCCCGCTCTGGGCCATCAATCTCTTCGTCTGGCACATCCCGGCGATGTACGACACGGCCTACGGCGGGGCGGCGCTCCACGGAGTCGAGCACGCCATGTTCCTCGGCTTCGGCGCCCTGATGTGGATGCCGGTCTTCGGCCCGCTGCCGACGCCTTCTTTCTTCGGGCCCGGATGGAAGATCGTCTATACGGTGGTGGTGCGCTTCACGGCGGCACTCCTCGGCAACATCCTGATGTGGACCAACGTCACGCTCTACAACAACTACACCGAGGGTCACCTCAAGTGGGGGATCTCCGCGATCCAGGACCAGAGCATCGCTGGCGTGATCATGATGGTCGAGGGGACCTTCCTCATCCTGGGCGTGCTGGCCTATAGCTTCTTCGAATCAGCGAAACAGAGCATGAAGAAACAGGAGCTGCTCGACCTTGCTTACACCAAGGGCGCCGTCCTCGATGAAGCACGCGTCGATCGGGCGGTCAAGTCCGGCCACGCGGACCGGCTCGAGAAACGCATCCTTGCCGGAGACCTGAGTGGCGATTCAGACCGGTAAGCGTTACCTGTATCTGTTCGTCTTCGTCATCGGTGCCTGCACCCTGGCTGGTCGATCTCTCCCTGCCGGGATTCGCCAGTGAACAGGGCTCCCTTCCGCGCCTGGCTGGTGACTGGCCCGGTGGGCCGACTGGTCGGCTTCGTGCTCGAGTTCGCCAAGGCGCTCTGGTCCCTTTGGAGGGCCCGGCGCGGGGCGTAGCCAAGGCAAGGAACTCGCTAGGCTCATTCGACCTTGAAGACCACCGTTACTGAACTTGAAGATTCCCGTGTCCGCGTCGAGGCTGAGGTTTCGGCCGAAGACGTCGCAACCCAGACCCAGCGCGCAGCCCGCGGCCTGGCCAAGGAGATGCGCCTGCCCGGCTTCCGCAAGGGCAAGGCCCCGCCGTCGCTGGTAATTCAGCGCCTCGGCTTCCCTTCGGTGTTCGAAGAGGCCCTTCGCGCCGGACTGCCCGAGTGGTATCAGGCCGCTGTTTTCGATTCGGGAGTGGTCCCGATCGGTGACCCCGACGTCGAAGTGACCGAAGCCCCGTCCGCCGAAGGCGAGCCGCTCGAGTTCAAGTTCGAAGTGGGCGTGCGGCCGGTTGCCCAACTCGGTGAGTACAAGGATCTGGAAGTGGAGAAACCCGGAAGTGAAGTTCCGGGCGAGATCATCGATCGCGAACTGGAGCGCCTGCGTGAAGGCATGGCCAGCCTCGATACGGTCGAGACGGAGGCGGCTGGGGGCGACCATGTGCTGGTCGACTTCGTCGGCAGCCTGGACGGCGTCGAATTCGAAGGCGGCACCGCGAACGATCACAAGATCGAGATCGGGTCGGGCCAGCTGATCGACGACTTCGAGGAGCAGATCATCGGCGCCAAGGCCGGCGACGAGGTCGAAGTGACCGTGACCTTCCCCGAGGAGTACGGCGCAGCCGAACTGGCCGGGCAGGAAGCCGTGTTCGCGGTGACCGTCAAGGAAGTGCGCCAGAAGAAACTGCCGGAGCTGGACGACGAGTTTGCCTCCGAGGCCTCCGAGTTCGACACGGTCGAAGAGCTGAAGGCGGACATCGCCGAGAAGCTGGCCGAGTCGGCCGAAGCCCGGATCGAACAGGACTTCCGGGTAGCCGCGGTCGACGTCGCAGTCGAGAACTCGATGGTCAACCTGCCCGACGACATCGTGAAGGCCCGGGGCCAGGAGCGCTGGGACCGGGTCGAGCGCCAGATGCAGGGCCAGGGCATGAACCCCGACACCTACCTTCAGATGCAGGGCAAGACCCGCGACGAAATAATCGAAGAGTCCCTGCCGGACGCCGAACAGGAGATCAAGCGCGAATCGGTGCTGGTCGCCGTGGCCGACGCCGAAGACATCGAAGTGACCGACGCCGAGATGGAAGAAGAGCTCGAGCACATGGCCGGCCACGAGCGGACCACCGCGGCGAAGCTGCTGGAGCGGCTGAAGCGCGACGGCCGCCACGAGATGATCGCCGCCGACATCCGGGTGCGCAAGGCGATCGACGTGGTCGCCGAAGCCGCGAAGCCGGTCGAGATGTCAGCCGAAGACGCCAAAGAAAAGCTCTGGGACCAGGCCGGTCACGACCACTGAACCTGCCCGCGCACCTCGATCTATAAGCTCTCCGCAATGAGTCCACTTGTCCCCATGGTTGTTGAACAGACGTCGCGTGGCGAGCGTTCGTTCGACATATATTCCCGGCTCCTCAACGAGCGAATCATCTTCC
>JBBSKC010000030.1:0-25191 GCA_038256675.1 Solirubrobacterales bacterium
GACACCTCATCAGGAGGGGTGACTGGAACATCGGCGATGGTCTCGCCGGTGGAGGGATTCAGGACCGGGATCGAACTTTCGACCGGTTCCTCGACTACTGACAGCGCTTCCATTTGCTACCCCCGGGCTTTCGGCTTGATCTTCTGCCTTGCGATCTTTACGCAGACTGCCTTCAAACTACTCTTCTTCTTGCAGAAGATCTTGATCTGGGACCTGGTCGGCTTATTCGGATCGGCCGAGACGAGCTTCCTGCAGATCTTGCTGTTCCCGTTTTTCCTCATCGAGCAGAACTTTCGGATCTGGGCGCGGGTCGGCGGTTTGACTCCTGTCTTCGCCTTCGGCGCCTTGAGCTTCACGCAGACCGGCTTCTTCCTGTTTTCCTTCTTGGCGCACCACTTCTCGATCTCCGCCCTGGTCGGCTTGATCTCGACCTTGACCTGGACCAGCTTGTAGATCTCACCGAAGTCGCTGAACGGATAGACGTGATCGGCCAGGTCCACGCCGAAGCCGTTGAGGGCCGGCTGCTCTCCCTTGCCGGGAGGCGTGACAGTGCCGAGCGGTTTGTCGTCAGTGATCCAGTCAGGGTTCGGCAGGGCGGTGCGAGTGCGGTTGGCGCAGAAATCGCCGTAAATCAGGCGGCCCCGGATCAGGGAGAGCGCCGGATCCTCGACGACCGGGCCGGCGATGACCGCGCAGCCCTGCTTGTGGGTATAGGTCAGCACCGGCCAGATCAGGCCGGGCTTCGGTGTGATCGGTGAAGTCGTGAGCGAGCCCGGGCAGTCCTCCTCGCCACAGTTGAAGGGGAGAGTGCCCTCGAAGTCGTGCCAGCCGAAGTTGCCTCCCCAGACCAGCTTGAACGGCCGGTAGTTGATTTCCTCCTGGCGCGACTGGCCGACGTCGGAGATCAACATCTGCGTTTCTCCGCCCTCCGGCTTGTAGAAGTTGAAGCTGTGGGGGTTGCGGAATCCGTAGGCGAACACTTCGTCGCGGCCGAACTTGCCCACGAACGGATTCGAAGACGGGATCTGGTAGGTGCGCCCGGTGGTTTGGTCCTGCTTGGGATTGATTCGCAGGATCTTGCCGCGCAGGCTGTCGAGGTTCTGGGCCAGGTTCAGGCCGTCGCCCGGGTCGTTGCCGTCGCCGACCGCGATGTAGAGCAGGTCGCCGAGGAACCTGAGTGCCCCGCCATTGTGGTTGCCGGAAGACGAGACCGCCGGAATCCTCAGCACGTTGCGTTTCGTACCCCGAAGGGTCGTGGTCGGGTCCTTGGGATTGACCTGGTACTCGTCGAGCTTGCTATCGCCGTTTTTCGCGGTGTACTGGATGTAGTAGCGGCCGGTCTTCTTGAAGTCGGGAGGGAAGGCGAGTCCGAGCAATCCCTGCTCGACCCACTTGGTCTGCACCTGGCTCCCGATGTCGAGCAGCGGTTTCGGCAGCAGCTTGCCGTCTTTGATGATCCTGACCTTTCCGAACCTGGCGGCCGCGAAAAGCAGCTTGGGAAATCCCGGAGCCGCCGTGACCACGGTCGGCTCCGAGATCTTGGTCACGAGTTCGAACTTGACCTTCGTCTCGATCCGGGCGTTCGCCGCCGGAACCATTGCCGCACTGAACAGGGCCACCGCCAGAACTGACAGTGCCAAAATGGATCTGGTCGGTTTCATTGTCTCAGGCGATAAACCGGGCCGGAGGTGGAAGTCGCGTAAACGGCTCCCCCGAGACTCTCTCCGAACGACGAGATCTGCGGCACGGTGAGGCCGGTGCTGCGGGTTGTCCTGATCCGCCGGTTGCTGGGCTTGAACGTGCGGACGTCGCTATTGCAGAAGTCCGAATACAGGTATCGGCCGCGGATCGACCTCAGATCATCCGCACGGACGACGATGCCGCCGATGATCGAGCAGTTGCCGTCGCCGTGCGTCGTGACGAAGTCCGGTTTCGTGGTCCCGGAGCGGCCGCCGTCGAACTCGCTGAAACCCTCGAACTTGTTCCAGCCGAAGTTTGCTCCACGGGCCTGGGCCAGCCGGAGGTAGTTGAGTTCCTCGAACTCATTCTGGCCGACGTCGGCGATCACCATGTGGATGCCCTTGCCGGTGACCTTGTCGAACGACCAGCGGAAAGGGTTGCGCAGTCCGTAAGAGAAGATCTCGTTCTTGCCGCTGCGGCCGACGAACGGGTTCGACTTCGGCACCGTGTACGGCTTGCCGTTCGATCGGCGCGGATCGATCCGGATCATCTTGCCGAGCAGCACGTTCAGGTTCTGGGCGTTGCCGGGCTCGTCGCCGCCCCCGCCCCCGTCGCCGGTGCCGAAATAAAGGTTCTTGCCGAGAAAGTGCATCTGGCCGCCGTTGTGATTCGCGTTCTCGCGGTGCGGGATCCGGATCACGCTGCGGCGGCTGCCGCGGCGGGCAGTGACCGCGGTACGACGGCGGTACTCGTCGACCCTGATGTCACCCGTGTCATCGGTGTAATAGACGTAGAAGCGCCCGCTCTTCCTGTAGTCGGGCGGGAAGGCGACCGAAAGCAGACCGCGCTCGCCGCCGGAGTTGACCCGGTTGGTGATGTTGAGGAACGGCCTGGCCAGCTTCCTGCCGCGGCGGAGCACCCTGACCTTGCCTCCCTGCTCAACCACGAACATCAGGCGTTTGTAGCCCGGGGCCGACTTGATCTCGACCGGAGCGTCGAAGTTCGCGACCCGCGCGAGGCGAAGGCCGCTCTTGGCGCTGGTCGCCGCGCCGTTTGTCTTCGACTCGATGGCCGTGCTGCCAGTGGCGCCGCTCGAGGGCGTGGTCCCGGAGCCGCTCGAAGAATCGCCGCTGGCGCAGGCGGTCGTGGTGAAGCCCATGGCCGCGGTGAAAAGCACTGCAGCGAGGGGGATCGAATGCCGGCGGCGGATTCGGGATCCGCCCATGGTCAAGACCCGTTCAGGGAACCGGGCCGCGCGGCCCTTGAAGAAAAATGGTTCTGCCGAACGGCCCTGACCCCGTCCCTTTTGTTTCCAACCATCATGGTACCTCTGAATTATTCTGCGCTTCCAGGCGCAACTGCTCCTGCTGCGTCAATGGTACGACTTTGCCCTTCTGGTTAATTCTGGTCAGGATCGGCTTGGCCGAGATGAAAGCCGGCAGTACGCCCTCCGCCGGCTCGCCCGACGCGTCCAGCGCATTCGCTTCCCCGCTGAGTCCGGCATTCACCTGGTACGAGACCCGGTGCTCGCCCGGCTTCACCGCGGTGACCCGCCAGATCATCTCCGCCGTGTCGCCGGCTTCGACTTCACCGAAGTTGAAGGTGCGCTTGCTGGCGGTCGCGGCACCGCCGCGGCCGATCGTTCCGGCCAGCTTGGGATAGCCCTCCTCGAGGACCCAGACCGGACGCTGCGACCGGGCCAGGCCGACCTGTTCGTCGCGGTAGTTGAAGGCCAGGGTCGACCCTTCGCCGGGGAGATCGATCGTCACGTTCATCGCGGGGATCGTTTCGTCGCCGGAATTGCGCACGGCGAGTTCGAGGTCATAAGTCTCGGCGATCGTCTGGCGTGAAGCGAAATCGGCGGACAGAACTTCGACCGGATAGTCCCCGGCGGGTTCGTTGTCGAACTGGGCGCCGGGCTCTTCCCCGCCGCCGCAGCCAGCGAGAATTGCTGACGTGGCCAGGATGGTTAAGGCCCCGCCCAAGATACGGTTGAGGTGTCGACTCGTCTCCCGCAAGGCGCGCTGAACATACCACGCGTGTGCCGACGGTCACAGACGCCGAGGATTGACGTACACTCCCGGGCAAGGCGCATCGACGGCAATTGGGAACCTTGGCCTTCCGGGGAACCAGGTCGGGAGCGCTGAAAGGAGAGGCGAGAAGTTTGAGTCCGGCAGACGAAAACAGAGATCCTGACGGCACAGAGACTCCGATCAACGCGGGGCCATCTGAACGGGTGGGCGTGATCGATCAGCCCGGGACCGCCGGGGCTCCCGCGACCGCCGACCCCGCCACATCTCCGGAGACCGAAACCGCGCCGCCGCCCCGCAAGCCCAGGGGCAACCCGATCTCGGGCGCGGCCAACAAGGTCTTCGAACCCGCCAAGACACTCTTCACCGAAATCGGCGAGATGATGATCCTCACCGGACGCACCATGGTGTCCGCGGTCCGGGCGCCGTACCCGTACGGCAACGAGTTCATCGGCCAGTTCCTCTTTGCCCTCCAGCTCTGCTGGTTCCCGATGATCATCTCCTGTGTCGCCTTCGGCTTCGGTGCCCCGGGCCTCCAGGCCGCAAACTTCCTTTCGCTCTTCGGTGCTCTCGACCGCCTTGGCGGTTTCTTCGTGCTCGCTTCGATCCGCGAGTTCGCCCCCTTCGTGACCGCAGTCGTGGTTGCCGGTGTCGCCGGCACCGCGATAACCGCCGACCTCGGCGCCCGCAAGATCCGCGAGGAACTCGATGCGCTCCAGGTGCTCGGCGTCGACCCGATCAAGAACCTCGTCGTCCCGCGGTTCCTCGCCCTCATGCTGATTACCGGTCTGCTCGACATCTACGCCCTGCTGTTCGGCATCAGCGGCGGCATCGGGGCCGAACTGCTCTACGCCCAGCCGCTCGGCGGTTTCTTCGCCACGCTTTTCTCGAACGCATCGACCACCGAACTCGCCGCGTCGGTACTCAAATGCACCCTCTTTGGCGCGATCATCGCGATCGTCTGCTGCTACAAGGGCATGACCGCGACCGGTGGTGCAGCCGGAGTCGGCCGCGCCGTCAACGAAGCCGTGGTGCTGTCCCTGCTCGGGGTCTTCGCCTTCAATTACATCTTCACCCAGACCATGCTCGCGACCAACCCCGACCTGAACACGATCAAGTAGATGGCCGGCGGCTGGCTTTCAGTTCCCCGTGCCTGGCTCGAGTCCCTCGGGGAGATCGCGCGTTTCTGCACCATGGTGGTCAGTCACGTCTTCACCGGACGGGTGTTCAAGTATTTCGGCGAAGCGCTGAATCAGGCCGGCATCCTGATTCTCGGCTCGACCACGGTCATCTGGGGGCTGTGCTTCGTACTCGGACTGACCTGCGGAATCGAAGGTGCCTACTTCAACCGGTCCGTGGGCGCTCCCGCCTACGCCGGCGTCTTCGCCGCTTGGTGCGACCTGCGCGAAGTCATCCCGTACGCCTTCGGTTACATGATGGCGGCCAAGGTCGGCACCGGAATCGTGGCCGAACTCGGCGCCATGAGGATTTCGGACGAAATCGACGCGCTCGAGGTCATGGGCGTGCCGCCGGTCACCTTCCTCGCCGCGACCCGCCTGCTCGGGGCCTGGATGACGTTGCCGTTCGTCTACATGGCGGCGATCGGCGTCGGTTTCCTGGCCTCCTACATCGCGGTCGTTGAGCAGATCGGCGACGTTTCTTCGGGCGGCTATCTGTTGATCTTCTGGGCATTCCAGAACCCACCCGACCTCTTGTTCTCCGTGATCAAAGCCATGACCATGGCCACGGCGATCGTGCTCGTCGGCTGCTATTACGGCTACACCGCATCCGGGGGACCGGTCGGCGTCGGCACGGCCACGGCCAAATCCATGGTGCTTAATATTGTCCTTGTGCACATCATCGGAATGCTGGGAACCCTGGTCTTCTGGGGAGCCAACCCGAGAGCACCCATAGGAGGGTGAGAGCTTGAACTTTGCAGACGAAAACGAAGAACCGATCAACGCGGAGAATCCCGACGAACCCGCTTCCGGCGAGTCGCCTGAAGTCGAGCGGGCCGTTTCCGGAGTCGGCGGTTCTTCGGAACTTGCCGGCGAGATGGAAGCAGCCGACGAAGCGAGTGCCGCCGATGCCGACGTCTCCAACAAGCCTGCGCCCACCCGGGAATCCGGCGAGACCCAGGTAGTAAACGAGCCCGCGCCGGCCCGTTCCGGCGGCGAGTACGTTGCCGGCGACGGTCTGGTCCTCGGGCGTGACTTCATCCTTCCGGGCGTCCACCCCGGCGACAACGACCCTTACAAGTGGCACACCGGCAGCAAGATTGACCACGGTGGCGTCGACGCGATCGAGATCAAGGACCTGACCAAGCAGTTCGGCCGCACCCGGATCCTCAACGGGTTGAACCTCGGCTTGCCGGACGACCAGATCTCGATGGTTCTCGGCCCGTCGGGCACCGGCAAGAGCGTGCTGATCAAGCACATCGTCGGCCTGCTCTACCCGGACTCCGGTGACGTACTGGTCAAGGGCCAGTCGGTCCCGGCGCTTAGCGACGACGACCTGTTCGAGATGCGCAAGAAGTTCGGCCTCCTGTTCCAGGATGGCGCCCTCTTCGGCTCGATGAACATCTTCGACAACGTCGCGTTCCCGCTTCGCCAGCACACCGACAAGGGTGAAGACGAGATTGAAGACACCTGTACGCGCCGCCTGCGTGAGGTCGGCCTGGGCGAGGCCCATTACAAGATGCCGAACGAACTTTCCGGCGGTATGCGCAAGCGCGCCGGTTTCGCCCGTGCGCTGGTGCTGGACCCGGAGATCGTCATGTTCGATGAGCCCGATTCGGGCCTTGACCCGGTCCGCACGGCTCTGCTCTGCGAGCTGATCAAGGAAGTTCACGCCGAGAGCGGTGGCTGTTACATGGTGATCAGCCACGACCTCGGGACGGCGCGTCGCATCGCTGACTTCATCGCGGTGCTCTGGAAAGGCAAGATTGTCGAGAGCGGTCCCAAGGAACGGCTCTTCGATTCGGAGAACGAGTTCGTCCACCAGTTCCTCCGCGCTGACGTGACCGGTCCCCTGGCGATGGATTGAGGCCGGGAGCCCTGGGGGATTTCTTCGGGCGGGTAGCGGCGGCATCGGCCCGCCGGGCCTGGCCGGTACTGATAGCCGGATTCCTCGTCGCCGCGGCCGCGGTGGCGGTCGTTGCGTTCACCGGCATGAAGGTCCAGCCGGTCGAGGACGCGGTGTTCGACCGCGATTCCGCGTCGTACAGGAGTACGGCGGCGGCCGAAAAATCTTTCGGTTCGGAACCGGTCGTGATCCTCATCAAGGGCGATCTTCAGGAGTCGCTCAAGGCCGAGAACCTGCAGCGCCTCAACGTGCTCGAGCTCTGTGTGTCCGGCGGCATCAAACGCGGCCGCGGCGAACTCTTCAAGATCTGCGACCAGCTGTCCGAACTTGACCCGGTCCAGGTTTCGGCCGGGCCGGCCACCTTCCTGACCCGGGCCGTGGCAGGCATCACCGCGGTCTACAACGAGCAGCTCAAGCAGGTCAACGCCCTCCCCAAGGGCTCCGCGCGGGCCCAGCAAGGTCAGCAAGAGCTGTTGAGCCTGGCCGCCGAGATCGTCGCCAAGTACGGGCTGACCTCCCTGCCGAGCCTCGACGACCCGACCTTCATCAACAAGGTCGTCTACGGCGACGGCCAGATCAGGCGGGGGCCGAAGCCGAAGCTCTCCTACCTCTTCCCGAACGCCGATTCGGCCCAGATCGTCCTGCGGCTGCGGTCCGACCTGACCGACGACGAGCGCGCGAAGACGATCGACCTGATCAAGCGGGCGACCGAGGATCCCTCAACGCAGCTCGACCGCGCCACCTACGTGGTTTCGGGTTCGCCGGTCGTCTTCGACGGGCTCTCCGAATCGCTCCAGACCGGGGTGGTGCTGCTCGCGGTGGTGGCCCTGGTCCTGATGTCGATCGCGCTCGGGCTCGTCTTCGGTTCGGCCTGGCGCCTGCTGCCGCTGGGCCTGGCCCTCGGCGCGATCGCAATCGCCTTCGGCCTCCTGCGCATCTTCGGCGGCTCGATCTCCCTCGCCGCCCTCGGGGCCGTGCCGATTCTGATCGGCCTCACGGTCGACTATGCGGTACAGATCCAGGCGCGTTACGACGAAGCGGACCGGGACCTGGATCCGGCCGATGCGGCGCGCATCGCCGCGAGCCAGGGCGTGCCGATGATCGCCACGGCCTGCCTCGCGAGCGCCTTCGGATTCGCGTCGCTGCTGATCTCGCCGGTGCCGTTGATCTCGGAGTTCGGGCTGCTGCTCGCGGCCGGCGTCCTCGTCTGCCTGACCGTCGTCGGCCTGTTCGGCTTCGCCGCGCTCTCGATCCGCGGACCCGGCCAGCCGGGTCCGATCGCCTTCGAGCGGTTTCGGGCCTTCGACTTCCTCAAGAACGGCGCGAAGCGGATTCTCGGCCTCGCGATCCTCGCACCGGGACGGCTGCTGCTGATCAGCCTGGTGATCGCGGGCTGCGGATGGCTGGCCGGCACCCAGGCCGAGACGACCGCCGAGTTCCGCCAGTTGCTTCCGACAAGGACGCCGGTGGTCGAGGACCTGCTCGACCTCGAGACCTCCACCGGGACCTCGGGCGAGGTCGACATGATCGTGAAGTCCGACGACGTCACCGACCCCGAAGTTGTCGCTTGGATGGCCGAGGTTCGCCAGGCTGCGCTGGCGAAAGCCGGGTATGCCGCGAAGAACCCGAACTGCAGGAAGGCCGAACTCTGCCCCGGACCGGCGATTACCGACTTCGTGGCGGTCGGGGCGCGCGGACTCACCGCTTCCGACGTGCGTCAGACCCTGCGCGGACTGCCGCTCGCCGAGCGTGAAGCCATCATCGCTGGCGGGCTCGCGGGTGACCAGTTGCCGCGGATGACGAAGATCCCGTTCGTGATCCGGTCCGGTTCGGTCGACCGGCAGGGTGAAGTGATCGACCTGATCGACGATGCCGTCGCCGAGTCGCGTGACGGTCGCGGCCCGCCGGCGGGGACCACGGTCGAGCTGGCCGGGCTGCCGGTGGTGGTGAGCGCCACCATCTCCGACCTCGCGTCCACGCGATACATGCTGACCGCGCTGGCGATCCTCGCGGTCGGTCTGATCCTGCTCCTGGTCTACCGCTCGTTCACGCGGATGCTGGTGCCGCTGGTCCCGATCGTCGTCGCCGGCGGCTGGTCTGCGGTCATAGTTTCCTCCCTCGACGTCTCGCTGAACCCGCTCTCAACCGTCCTCGCGGTACTGGTCACGGCGATCGCGACCGAGTTCAGCGTGATCCTCGCCGGGCGATACTTCCAGGAACGGCAGGGAGGGGCCTCGGTCGCCGATTCCCTGCGCTTCACCTACGGCCGGACCGGCATGGCGATCGCCGCCTCCGGCATCACCGCGATCGCCGGCTTCGCGGCACTCGCCGCGAGTGACATCGGCATGCTGCGGAACTTCGGCATGGTTGCCGTGGTCGACCTCAGCGTCGCGCTACTCGGGGTGGCGATCGTGCTGCCCGCAGTCCTTGCCTGGCTGGAGCGGCGGTGAGCGGGGAAAACGATTCCACCCCGGAGGCTGAAGGCCGACCCTTCAACTACGGGGCCGTGGTCGGCGTCGTGTTCGTGCTGATCATCATCGTGGCCTCTCTCAACGCGCTCAGATCGAAGGACTCCGGGACGGTCGGGATCGGGGACGTCGGAATCGGGGAGAAGGTCGGGAAGTTCGCCGTACCGGTCGCTTCCTCTGACCTGGAAGGCGATGCCAACGTCGACCCCGACCGAGCCTGCGGTGTCCCGGGCGAGGATGTGATCCGGATCTGCGATTACTTCGGCAAGCCCCTGGTCCTGTCGTTCTGGTTCACACAAGGCGGCTCCGGCTGCATCGAACAGCAGGACACCTTCGAGCGGTTTGCCGCTCGTTACCGGGACCGGGTGGGGCTGCTCTCGATCAACGTGCGCGACAACCGTGACCGGGTGAGGGAGCTGATCGATGAGCACGGCTGGAAGGTGCCAGTCGGACACGACAGCGACGGTGCCGTCTCCAACCTGTACCGGATCGGTGGCTGCCCGACGATCCTCTTCATCGAACCCGACGGCACCCTCAAAAGCGCGGAGATCGGCAGGAAGACGCTTCCGGAACTCGGCGCACAGGTACGCTCACTGATCAACCATGGCGCAAAAGTCAAGCCGACCGAAACCCAGCAGTAAAGAGGAAGCGCCGCCGGCTCCGTGGGGCTCATTCCCCCTGATGCAGCTTGCGGTACTGGCCGGACTGATCCTCATCGTCGTCGGTGCGATCACCGGCAATCCGACCCAGTTGGGGATCGGCCTTGCGCTCGGATCGCTCGGCGGCCTCGAGCTTTCAATCCGCGAGCACTTCGCCGGGTACCGATCCCATACGACGCTGCTGGCCGGCGTCGTCTTCGTCCTTTCAACCGGAGTCACCTATTTCTTGCTCCGGCTCGTGTTGTGGGCCTGCCTGATCATCGGGCTCACCCTCGGCGGGCTCGCCTGGGGCTGGCTCCGCCGGACCTTCGAAAAAGCCTCCGGTGGCCTGAGTTACAAGCTGCGCTGAACGCCGGCCCTTAACCGGAACGGCCGGCCGCTTTCGCGACCGGCCGTAGTCCGCTTAGCTCCGTCCTTTAGAAGAATCAGTGAGGACGGAGCTGGCTGACCAAGAGCATGCGTTGGCGCTCGGTCAAAGTGTCAAGTCGCTTGTTCTCGCTAAGGGCGACCGAAGCGAGAAGTTTGCGGGTCCTGGTCCTGCCCCAGCGGGACTGGCTGCGCAGCAGCTCCGACAGGGTCATGCTTTCTGTTTGCCAGGGACATTCGGAAATGACCCTGGTGATCGGTACTTCGCCACTTGCGATCGACCGCTTCAGTGCCGCGCGGGCGAGGCGAACCCGGTTGGCCCTCTCCAGCGCTCTCAGATGCTGGGGAACCGCCGTACCTGTGGCAGTTGGTGAAGCGGCAGTGGCAATAGATTCCACGGACTGTCCTCCCTTCGGGGATGGTGTAAATGACTGGTTTCAGGGCGCCGACGAGCGAAGCCAAAGCTCCCTCGGTCGAAACTCTCCTCACGCCGGGGCCTCTCCTGAGGGGCTCCGATGCGTTGATTTCAACCTACGCGTTCACCCCTGGTCCGTCAACGGCCAATTTCGCAAAAGGTCGCTAAGAGCAGGAATTACCTCTCGGGCTGGAAACGCGTAGCGGGAGTCGGTAAGTTCGGATAGGATCCATTGCCTAGTCACTGAACGGTGTTCAGTAAAAAGCTATTGTCGGCGGCGAAGGCCGCCGAGTAAGGGGAGCAAGTGTCTCGTATTGTCAAGATCTCTGTGATCGCCGCGGCCCTCATGGCGGGATCGATATTCGTAGCTTCGTGTGGAAGCAGTGATGACGACTCTTCGTCGGATTCGTCATCGTCGGACACGGCGATGGCCGTCTCGAGCGACACCTGCGGCGACGTCAAGTTCGTCGGCGAGGGCGAGCCTGACGCGCTGATCGTTTCCGACCTGCCGCTGCAGGGCGACTCGAAGGATCGCTCGACGCAGATGAATATTGCGATCGAAGAAGTCCTCGCCGACTCCGAGTACCAGGCCGGCGACACCAAGATCGGCTTCCAGGCCTGCGACGACTCGCTGGCCGACACCGGACTCTGGGACGAGCAGACGTGCAAGGACAACGCTACGGCCTACAGCGAAGACACTGATGTCATCGGCGTGATCGGCACCTATAACTCCGGCTGTGCCCAACTGATGATTCCCATCCTGAACGAAGCCGAGGGCGGAGAACTGGCGATGGTCTCGCCGGGTAACACCGCGGTCTGCCTGACCGAACCGGCGGACACATGTGAGGACGGAACGCCGGATTCGCTGTACCCGACCGGCAACAGGAACTACGCGCGAGTCGTGCCGAACGATGCCTTCCAGGGTGCTGGCCTCGTCACCTTCGCCAAGAAGCAGGGATACCAGGATGTCGCGGTGCTCTACGCGGCGGACGACCCGACCAGTCTCGGCCAGGCGAAGACGTTCGTCAACTCGGCCAAGCCCGGCGGGGTCAACGTCTCGATGCAGAAGAGCTGGGACCCGGAGGCGAAGGACTACACCGGCCTCATGAAGGAGGCGGCGGACGCCGACGTGGACGCGGTCCTGCTTGCCGGACTCACCGAGCAGAATGGCGGTCAGCTGATCAAGGACAAGGTCAACGTCCTCGGACCGAACAGCGGTGTCGGTCTGATGGCGCCCGATGGGTTCGCCCAGCAGTCGACGATCGACGAAGCCGGATCGGCCTCGAAGGGCATGTTCGCCAGTGTCCCGGGACGAGCTCCGGAACTGCTGACTGGCGCCGGCAAGGAAATGGTTACGGCCATCTCCGAGCAGGTCGGCGGTGAGCCAGTGGAGATCTACGCGCCGTACGCCGGCCAGGCAGCCGACGTGATGCTTCAGGCGATCGCCGCCGGCGGCTCCGAGCGTGGCGATATCACCAAGGCTCTCTACGGCCTGAAGGTGCCCGACGGCATCGTCGGCGAGTTCGAGATCACCGAAACGGGCGATCCGAACGTCGGCCCGATCACCGTCTCGGAGGCCGGCGCGACGTTCAAGCCGACCGAAGTCATTCTGCCCGCATCGAATCTGGTCACCGCAGCCCGCGGCGAGGGCTAGGGCGGCCACCGGAGGCCCTCTGAGGCTAGGTGGTGAGGTGCGGGAAGTCCTTGAGAACGGTCTCGAAGATTCCGAGGGCCTTGTCGAGTTGTGCTGTCTCGTGGGTGGCCATGAGGCTGGTCCGGAGCAGCGCGCCGCCCGGCGGCACGGCCGGGTGGATCGCCACGTTGGTGTAGACGCCGGCGTCGAAGAGGGCTTTCCACAGGAGGACCGCCTGCCAGTCGTCGCCGACGACCACCGGCACCACCGGGGAGGTGGCAACCGTGCCGTCGGGCAGCAGGCCGGGCTCGATCACCCGCAGGCCGAGGCTCTTCAGGCCTTCGCGCAGGTACTCGGCGTTGCCGAGGAGTTTCGAATAGAGCGCCGGGCCTTCCGTGCGGGCGATCCTGACCGCGGCCAGCGCTGCGCCAACCGCGGCCGGCACGCCTGAGGCGCTGAAGATGAAGGAGCGGGAACTGATGCGCATGTAGTCGACGACCTCGGCGTCGCCGGCGATGAAACCGCCGCAGGAGGCGAGGCTCTTCGAGAAGGTGCCCATGCGCAGGTCGACCTGGTCTTCGAGGCCGAAGAGTTCGGTCGCGCCGGCACCACGGGCACCGAGCACACCGACGCCGTGCGCTTCGTCGACCATCAGGCGGGCGCCATAGTGCTGCGCCAGTTCGGCGACCCGCGGAAGGTCGCAGAGGTCGCCTTCCATCGAATAGACGCCGTCGACGACGACGAGGACCCCACCACCGTCCCCTGCGGCCCGCTGTAGCATCTTTTCCAGCTTGTCGGTCTGGTTGTGGCGGAACGGTCGCATCTTGGCGCCGGAGAGCTTGATGCCGTCGAGGATCGAGGCGTGGTCGCCGGTGTCGGCGACGACCGTGTCTTCCGGGCCGAGCAGCGCCTGGAGGCAGCCGACGTTGGCCTGGTAGCCGGTCGAGAACACGATCGCCGCTTCGGTCCCCATCCATTCCGCGAGCTCGGTCTCGAGCTCGACGTGGATCGGCGTGGTGCCGTTCAGGAGGCGTGAACCGGTGACACCGGTGCCGTAGGTGTCGAGCGCGTCCCGGGCGGCCTGCTTGACGCGGTCGTCGCCGGTCAGCCCCAGATAGTTGTTCGACCCGAGCATGATCGTCTCGCGCCCTTCCATCTCGACCACGGGGCCAGCCTGGGAGGTGAGCAGCCGGAAGTAGGGGTTGATCCCGGCTTCGTTGGCGGCTTCGAGCTGCTCGCGCCGCTCGTGGCTCTTCACCTTCTCGAAGAGATCGATCGGGGTCGCTGCGGTCTCAGTCATGGGAGCAGTGTGGCAAATCGCGCTGCGCCTATGAAGCGCTGAGCTTTGTCAGGATGCGGCTCAGGTCCCGGAGGTCTTCATCGGCCAGGACCGAGAGCGAGTCTGGCGGGGTCTCGAGCCGGGCGACGACCTGTTCGCGGAGGGCCTCGCCCTCGGGGGTGAGCACCAGCAGCTTGATCCTGCGGTCGTTCGGATCGGGGGTGCGCTGGACCAGATTGCGGTCCTCGAGGCGGTCGGTGATGCCGGTCAGGTTCGAGCTGTTGCAGGCGAGGTAGCCGGCGACTTCTCGCATCGGCTTGGGTCGGTCGAGGGTGCGGAGAACCATTATCTGCGGCGGGAAGAGGTCGAACTCCCGGCAGATTTCCATCAGGACCGGTTTGTGGCTGAACCACACGTCGCCGAGCAGGCCCCAGACCTCGGACTCGGCGGTCTGCCGGGTCGCAGTCGAGTTCATGCCGGGTTTGCTGGTTCTGTCCACGTTGAGAATGATAGCGGTCCTTGATAGTTCAAGTCATGAAGGTTTTTGCTATACATAGGAATCCATGAATGAAACGAACAACGGAATCGAAGTAGTCGGGCTGGTCAAGCAGTTCAAGAACGGTCCGAAGGCGGTGGACGGCATCAACCTCGAAGTCGAGCCGGGAGAGATCTACGGCTTCCTCGGCCCGAACGGTGCCGGCAAATCGACCACGGTCCACATGCTGACCACGCTGCTGCCGCCAACCGCGGGCACTGCCCGGGTAGCCGGCCTCGATGTCGCCAGGCAGGGCCCCGAGGTGCGCAAGGTGATCGGCGCGGCGCTTCAGGAGGCCGCGCTCGACCCTCACCTGACCGGCACCGAACACATGAAGCTCCAGACCGCACTTCACGGCCTGCCGAAAAACGACCGTCTCCTTCGCGGGGAAGAGCTGATCGATCGGGTCGGCCTGAGCGACGCCGCCGACCGTCGCGTCGGTGAATATTCCGGCGGCATGAAACGCCGTCTCGACCTCGCACTGGCTTTGGTCCACCGGCCGCGAGTCCTCTTCCTCGACGAGCCGACTACCGGCCTGGACCCGCAGAGTCGCTCGTCGCTCTGGACCGAAGTGACCCGGCTTTCGGCCGAGGACGGCGTCACAGTCTTCCTGACCACGCAGTACCTCGAAGAAGCCGACCAGCTGGCCAACCGTGTCGGCATCATCGACGACGGCCAGCTCGCCGCGGAAGGCACGCCGGCCGCGCTCAAGTCGGAGATCGGGCGGCCCAGCGTCGAGGTGATGCCACGTGACCCCGCCAATTGCAGGAAATCGAGAGAGATCCTTTCCGACTTCGGGATCAGCGTCCCCGCTGCCGGAGAGGCCCTCGGCATCCGCCTCAACGAAGGCATCGACGAGCTGGTCGGCATCGTCCGAGCCTTCGACTCGGCGGACATCGAACTGGCCAGCCTGATCCTGAACGAGCCCACCCTCGACGACGTCTTCCTCGCGAAGACGGGCCGTCATCTCGAGGGCGCCGGGGAGGCCGACAGCGGCGAAATGGTCTTGCCCCAGGCCCAGGACACCGCGGAGCCGGCGGCGACCAGTTGAGCGGGACAGTCGCCACAGCGGGCGGGATGCCTTCCGGAACGGTCCTGCCGATCCAGATCGTCGCGATGGCCGGCCGCTCGGTCACGAGGCTGGTCCGCCAGCCCGCGGCGATCGTCCCGAGCGTGATCTTCCCGCTCTTCCTCCTCGCCGTAAATGCGGGCGGGCTCGATTCCGCGGTCAACATCCCCGGGTTCCCGACCGACTCCTACATCACTTTCGCGATCGCCTTCACCTTCATTCAGGCGGCAATATTCTCAACCATGAACGCGGGGCAGGGGCTGGCCCAGGACATCGAGAACGGCTTCTTCAGCCGGCTCGTCCTCACTCCGATGCGGCCGTCGGCACTGATGGCCGGCCAGCTCGCCGGGCTCGTACTGCTCGGTCAGTTCCAGGCCCTGCTCTACCTCGCGGTCGGGCTCGCTGCCGGTGCCCACTTCGAGGCCGGCATTCTCGGTTACCTGGTCTTGGCGGCGCTGGTCTCGATCATCTCGGTCGGGTTCGGCGGAATCGGCCTGATCATGGCGATCCGGACCGGCTCTGGCGAGGCGGTCCAGGGCATGTTCCCGATCATGTTCGTCCTGCTTTTCTTCAGTTCGATGGCGTTGCCGCGCAACCTGATCGAGCAGGACTGGTACCGCATCATCGCGACGATCAATCCGGTCAGCTACCTGATCGAAGCGATCCGCAGCCTCTTCGTCACCGGCTGGAACGGTGAGGCCCTGGCTCTCGGTTTCGTTGTGGCCATCGTGATCGCGATCCTCTCGATCATCGTTGCCGCCGGTTCGCTCAAGGGAAGGATGCTGACATGACGAACTCGGCCTATTTCTCTTCCGCATGGGCCGTCGCCTGGCGGTATCTCCACAACCTCTACACCAAGCCCGCCGTTTTGATCCCGGGCCTGATCTTCCCGCTGTTCTTCCTCGCCGCCTTCGCCGGTGGCCTTTCGGCGGTCGGTGACGCCCCCGGTTTCGACTACTACGACTTCACGGCCTTCCAGTTCTGCTTCATCCTGATCCAGGCCTCGGCGCTGGCCGGAGTGTTCGTCGGGTTCTCGATCGCCAGCGACTTCGAATCGGGAATGGGCCGGAGGTTGATGCTCGCAACGACTCACCGCAGCGCGATCGTGCTCGGTTACGCGGTTGGAGCGGTGCTCCGGCTGTTTCTGGTCTGGGCGATCATCACGGGGGTCTCGCTGCTGGCCGGGATGGAGGTTCACGGAAGTGGCCTGAACATCATCGGCATCTTCAGCCTCGGGCTGCTGGCGAACGTCGCCGCCCTGCTCTTCTCGGCCGGGATCGCCCTGCGGTTCCGCTCGCTCCAGGCCGGCCCCCTGATGCAGATGCCCGTTTTCATCGTTCTCTTCCTGGCCCCGGTCTACGTGCCGCAGAAACTGCTCTCCGGGTGGATCGAGCCGGTCGCTTCAGTCAACCCGATCACGGCATCACTGAACGCCGCCCGCAGCCTGATGGCGGGCGAGCCGAGCGGAATCCTGTTCGCCTACCTGGTGGCGTTCGGCCTGATCGCGTTGATGGGAGTCTGGGCGATCCGGGGTCTCCGAAGCGCCGAAGTCTCCGGCTGACCAACGAGAAACGAAACCGCAACCAGCAAAAGAAGAAAAAAGAAGGGGGGGGGGTGGTTCCAAATAGCCCCAAGGGGTGGGGCTAAATGGAACCACCCGGTAAACGGACACGGGTCCACCGGGGGGTGGTTCCAAATAACCCCGAGGGGTGGGGCTAAATGGAACCACCCGAACTGATCAGGGATTTCGTATCTGGGTAAGTTGCTGGCAATGGCCAGAGTCACAGTTCGCGAAGTTGAAAACAAAAGGGACCTGAAGAAGTTCGTCAAGGTCCCTTTCCGGGTCCACCGGGATCACGCCGAGTGGGTGCCACCGCTGATCCTCGACCGTATGCAGTTCCTGAACCGGAAGAAGAACCCTTACTTCGACCACGCGGAAGTCGGCCTCTGGATCGCGGAGGTGGACGGTGAACCGGTCGGGCGGATCAGCGCCCAGATCGACCAGCGCTGGGATGAGTACCGGGGTGGCAACGACGGCCAGTTCGGCTTCTTCGAGACGATCGATGACCCGGAGGTGGCGGGCGCCCTGCTCGATACCGGTTCCGAGTGGCTGGCCGGCAAGGGCCGCGAACGGGTCTACGGCCCGATGGACTTCACCACCAACGACGAACTCGGCATCCAGATCGAAGGCTTCGGCATCCCGCCGGTGATCCTCGAGAACTGCCACCAGCCCTATTTCCAGAAGCTGATCGAGGGCCACGGCTTCACCAAGGCGATGGACCTCCTGATGTGGCATCTCGAGATGGGCAATCTGGCGAAGGGCCTCGAGTTTCACCCGAAGATCATGGATGCCGCCCAGAAGAGCCTCGACGATGAGGGCATTCGGATCCGCAGCATGAAGAAGTCCGACATGAAGGCGGAAGTGATGCGTTTCCACGAGGTCTACAACGAGGCCTGGGGCGACAACTGGGGTTTCGTGCCGATCACCGAGGACGAAGCCGGCTACCACGCCAAGATGCTCAAGCAGGTCGTCGACGAGGACTGGGCGATGATTGCGGAGAAGGAGAACGGTGAAGTCGTCGGGGCCGCCTTGACCCTGCCCGACATCAACCAGGTGCTGGCGAAGATGAACGGGCGGATCCTGCCGGCGGGCTGGTTCCATTTCCTCACGGGCAAGAAGAAGATCGACAACGTCCGCATCCTCGCGCTCGGAGTCAAGAAGGCCTATCAGCACACCGGCGTCGCGGCCGCCCTCTACGTTCGTCACATCCAGACGACGCGGCCCGACGGAGTGATGAGTGGCGAGGCCGGATGGATCCTGGAGACGAACGAACCGATGAACCGCGCGCTCGAAGGAATGGGCGGCGTGGTCAACAAGAAGTACCGGATCTACGAGAAAACCCTGTAAATAGCGGTCTTATGCCGCATCCGTGGAAGTTCCGACCCCGACCCCCGCTAGAGTCCCCTCCGTGTCCGACGTAGAGCTAGACGGAGAGTTGGTTTCCGAGGAAGATGTCGAGGCGGCGCAGGCCGACAGCGTGCGTGCCCTGCCGCGGAAGTACGACGAAGCCAGGGACCTGGTTCCCGCACTTCGCTCGGAGATGACCGCCGCCGCGATCGCCGCCGCCGGCGGAGTCCTGGCCGGTGCCGTCACCGTCGCCGCCGTTCGGGCCGTCACGGGTACCGGACCGTCGAAGCAGCGGGGCCGGAAGCTCGCGAAGAGAAGCAAACCGGCCAACGTCGTGGCCAGCCGCTCCTTCCTGGTCGACGTCCACGTCCTCGGGCGTTAGACCGGCCACGCGATGGGCCCGATCGAGGTCGAAGTCAGACCGCGGTCGCCCTTCAGACTTCCCCGCCTGACCGGAGGCGATCGTCTGATCAAGGAGCGGGGCCGGGGGCTCGAGCGCCTGCTGGTCACTGAAAACGCCGCGGTCGTCGTCACCGTCCGGGATTCCGGACCGGCACGATTTCTTTTCACCGCTGAATCGATCGACCCGGAACGCCTCTCGGGCCCGGGCTCGGATGGCCTGCGGATGGCCGAAGAGGCGGACCTGCTCGGCGCGATCGACCGGATGAGGTTCGCACTCGGCATCGACCTCGACCTCGCCCCGATGCGGGAACTCTTCGGAGACGACGCGTTGCTCGCCCCGGCGATCACCGGACTCGCCCCGGGCCGGCCCCACCGGCGCCCGTACCCGTGGGAGGCGCTGCTCTGGGCGATCACCGAGCAGCTGATCGAGTACAAAAGGGCGGCGGGCATCCAGCGGAGCATGATCCAACGGTGGGGGATGAGGCTCGACGATCCCGGCCCTTCGGCCCGCGGCTTTCGCGACGTGATGTTCACCGTACCCGCACCCGCGGCGATCGCCGGGGCCTCACCGGCCGAACTCGAGGGTTGCGGCCTCAGCGCCCGCCGCTCGATCGCGACGATCAAGGTCGCACGGGAGGTCGCCACCGGCCGCACCGACCCCTCGGAGAAAGCGTACGACCGGCGTCTGCTGGCGATCCCGGAGATTGGCCCCTGGACCATCGCCTGCCTCGGGCTGCGGGGCCGCGGCGACCCCGATGCCCTGTTGGCCGGCGACCTGAGCCAGGTCAAGCTGGTCGGTTACCTGAGCGGGCTCGGGCGGAACGCCGAGGTCGAAGAGGTCGAATCTTTCTACGAGAAGTACGCGCCGTACCGGGGTCTCGCCGGTGAGTACCTGGTCTCGGCCCATGGCCGGCCGGTCCACGGGCCCGGCACAACCGCCCGGATCCGGATGAGGAAGAACGTCCCGAGGGCGGCCTAGCACCGAAAGTCAGTCGGTGCCGACCGGCCCGCCGGGGAGCAGTTCGTTGTTGAGAGCGTCGACCGCCCGCTGCGGGGTTGCCAGCACGTCGTTGTCGATCATCCAGTTGATGAAGGTCTGCCAGGCCGCCGGATTCATGTAGCCGAACGGCTCGTCCTCCTTGTTGTCCTGGGCGAGCAGCGGAAGGGTCGTCTTGACCTGGGCCGCCGTCACCTTCGGCTCGAGGCTGGGGTTCACCTTGAGCATCGTGTCCGTGGCCGCGTTGGGCTTGGCGACCGCCTCGGCGGTACCGCGGGCGAGGGCGCTCATGAAGAGGCGGATCGAGTCCGGGTCTTCCGTGACCCGTTGTCCCTGGGCGACGACCACGAGCTCGTCGTAGGTCGGCACGCCGAGCCTGTTCACCGGGTTAATCACCGGCTTCTGGCCAGAAAGCTTGAGGTCGACGCCTTCGATGTTCCAGTACGGACCGAGGGTTGCCGCCGCTTTGCCGCTGACGATGGAGGGGAGCAGGCCCTGGCCGACTCCGACCTTCGTCACCTGGCCTTCATTCAGGCCGGCGCGGGCGAGGATCGTCTTGAGATACGCGTCCTGGTACGGGATTCCGGCCGTCGAGATGGTCTTGCCCTTGAGGTCGGCGACACGCTTGATCTTCGACTTCTTGAGCCACATCATCGAAGTCAGCGGCTGGCTGACGATGGAACCGACCGCGACCACGTCGAGACCCTGCTCGCGCGCCAGCAGGACCTCCGGCTCGTAAGAGACGGCGAGGTCGGTCTTGCCGGCTGCCACCAGTTTGATCGGCAGGGCGGGGTCGGTCGGGGTGTCGATCGAAACGTCCAGGCCGGCGTCCTCGAAGAAACCGGCCTCCTTGGCCGTGTAGATGCCGACGTGATCCGGGTTCGGGTACCAGTCGAGCGAGAGGCTGAGCGGGTCGGTTTCCGGAGTTACATCCTCGGACTTACTGCCGCAGGCACCGGTCGCGAGAGCGGCGACGACGGCAAGGGTCAAGACAATGGACTTTCTCAAAGGGGCTCCGGTTCGAGGGCGACGGGATTTCAGGTTATCGCCATCGCAGCATTCTTCGTTCCAGAAGGCCGATGGCCGCGAACAAGGCAATCGCGATCGCCGAGAGAACGAAGACCGCAGCGAAGAGCCGGTCGGTCATCAACTGGGCGTTGTCCTGGAGCATCAGGTGGCCGAGGCCCTTCTCCGACCCGGCCCATTCACCGAAGACCGCGCCGATCACCGAGACGGCGACCGCGATCTTCGCGCCGCTGAAGGCGTATGGCAGGGCGGTCGGGATCTCGACCCGCTTGAAGATCTGCCAGCGCGACGCGTAGAGGGTGCGCATCATCTTCACCGAGTCGTGGTCGACCGACCGCAGCCCGTCGAGAGTGTTCACCGCGATCGGGAAAAAGCAGATCAGCGCGATGATCGCCAGCTTCGGACCGATGCCGTACCCGAACCAGACGACCAGGACAGGGGCGATGACGATGATCGGGATCGTCTGAGAAGCGACGATGACCGGATAGCTGGTTCGGCGAAGCAGGTCGGAGAGGTGGAGCAGCGCCGCCACCAGTAGACCGACCACCAGCGCGACGGCGAAGCCGGCGACGATCTCGATGAAGGTAACCAGGGCATTGTCGGAAATCAGACCGCGGTCCTGCCACATGACCTCGAAGATCTGCGCGGGGGAGGGGACGAGGAAGTCCTCGAGGTTGAGTGCCTCGGCCATGAAGCCTGAGGACGCAGCGATCTGCCAAGCCGCGAAGAAGGCAATGATCAGGAGGGCTGGTGGCAGCCAGTGGCGCAGGTGGATCAAGACGTGGCCCCGGCCCGGGGTTCGGGCGGCCGGGCGAGATGCCGCATGATCCGCTCGCGCATGGCGGTGAACTCCGCGCTCGTGACGGCCTCGCTCCGCGGCCGGCCCGCCTGCCGCGGGCAGTCGAGCAGCTCGATGATCCGGCCCGGGCGGGGGCTCATCACCGCGACCTGGTCGCCGAGGTAGAGCGCCTCTTCAACGTCGTGGGTGACCAGAACGACGGTTCGGCTCTCGGCCAGCATCGCCGGCAGCAGCCATTCCTGGAGCTCGGCCCGGGTGATCGCGTCGAGCGCGGCGAACGGCTCGTCGAGCAGCAGCACGTCCTTCTTCGAGAGCAGGGTGCGGAGGAAGGCGACCCGCTGGCGCATTCCGCCGGACAGCTCGGACGGCCGTGAACCTTCGAAGTCGGCCAGCCCGAACCGTTCGAAAAGCTCGGCCGACTCGGCCCGGGCGCGCGATTTGGAGTATCCGAGGTTGCGCAGGGCCAGCCCGGCGTTGTCGATCGCCGAATACCAGGGCAGTAGACAATCGGACTGCGGCATGTAGGCGCAGAGTTCGAGGCGACCGGGGGCGTCGGTCCTCCCGCCGGCCTCGATCACGCCCGACCCCGGTTCCTGGAGCCCGCAGATCAGTTCGAGCAGGGTCGACTTCCCGCAGCCGGAAGGGCCGACGATCGCGAGGATCTGCCCGGCCGCAACGTCAAACTCGACGCTGTCCAGCGCGGTCAGGCTGCCGAAGCGGTGACCGATCTCGCGGCCGGACAAGGAAGCTGTCATCCCGTCAAGTCTAGGCAGCCGCCGTGCAGCCCGTACGTGGCCGGGGCCCCCATTCGGACAATGGGTAGTCTTTCCGGATTCCTGACCTTCCGACTATGTAGGTCGAGAGTGTCAGGAGCGCCCCTCCACGAGCCACTGCACCCGCGTTTTCCTAGCCCAGCCGCACTTTCTTGGACTTCTCCATTGCGATAATCCTGTTCGGTCTCGGTATCGGGATCCTCGTCGGCATGACCGGAATGGGCGGCGGTGCGCTGATGACGCCGCTGCTGATCCTGTTCTTCGGCGTCTCACCGACCACGGCGATCGGCACCGACATCCTCTACGCGGCGATCACCAAAACGGTCGGCGCGCAGCGTCACTACAAGCTGGGAACGGTCAACCTCGGTCTCGTCTTCTGGCTCGCGATCGGCAGCGTGCCGTCGGCGATCCTCGGGGTGCAAGTGGTCTCCATCCTTCAGGACCAGTTAGGCGAGGCCAAGCTCGACTCGCTGGTCTACGCCGTCCTCGGCGGCACCCTGCTGATGGTCGGCATCATCACCCTCGGCCGGGCCCTGATCCTCGCCAAGACGATCAACGAACGGGACGATTTCAAAATCGAGCTCCGGCACAAGGTCGCCGCGGTGACGATCGGAGTGACAACCGGTTTCGTCATCGGCGTGACTTCGGCCGGATCGGGAACCGTGATTGCGGTGCTGCTGATCGCGGTCTACCGCCTGACCCCGAAACACGTGGTCGGCACCGACGTCTTTCACGCCGCGATCATCCTCTGGGCAGCCGGAATCGCGCACTTCGGGCACGGCAACGTCGACCTGGGGCTGGTCGGAAACATCCTGATCGGGTCGGTGCCCGGCATCATCATCGGTGCGGCGCTGACCGAGAAGGTGCCTCAGGACAAACTGAGAATCGCTTTGGGCGTGGTGCTGATCGCTTCCGGTTTCGCGACGGTCCAGAAGGGCGACCCGCTGGTCTGGCCGATCGCGGCCGCGGTCGCCGGCATCGGATTCACGCTGATCCTGATGGCTCCCCGCTGGTACGACCGGTACCGCCCCAAGCCGGATGCCACTCCCGATACGTCTTGAGCCGGCTTTGCGCTGGGGCTTTTGCGCCTAAACCTGACAAAGAAGATGTAGAGAGTCAGGAACTGGTTTACTAGGCCTGTGCGCGTTTCAGCCAAAACCGACTATGCAGTGAGGGCCGCAGCCGAGCTCGCGGCTTCTCCGGATGGTCCCGTGAAGGGCGAGCGCCTCGCTGAGGCGCAGGACATCCCGCTCCAGTTCCTCGAGCACATCCTGCTCGACCTGAAACACGCGGGAATCGTGCGTGCCCGCCGCGGCGCCAAGGGTGGCTATTGGCTGGCCAAGCCGGCGGAGGATGTCGCGATCGCCGACGTGATCCGCGCGGTCGAAGGCCCGATCGCCCATGTCCAGTCGGCACCACCCGAGTCGATTCATTACCGCGGCAGCGCGGTTCAGCTCCAGTCGGTCTGGATCGCCGTGCGGGCATCGCTCCGCGAGGTGCTCGAATCGGTCAGCCTGGCCCAGCTCGTCAGCGACGAACTTCCGGACCACGTCCAGGAGCTCGCTGATTCCAAAGACGCCTGGGCCCCTCGCTAAACCGGCAAGTAATCCCCGGGAATCACTTGCCAGTGAGGTGAGGCGGTACTCTCTTCTCAGGGAGTTTTTTCGAACGGATCCAATGGAGGGAATTTTTATGGCTGGAGATAGTTCTTTTCGTGACGGTATGACTCGTCGTGATGCTTTGCGGGTGGGTGCTGGTGCGGCCGGCGGCATGGCGCTCGCCGGCGGTCTTTTCGGCCGCGGCCTCGACGCGATGGCGGCCCCGGCCGTGGTCGGAGTCGGGCCGTACGGCCCGCTCCAGGCTCCGGACGCCAACGGGATCAGTCTGCCGCAGGGATTCACCTCGAAGGAGATCGCCCGGAGCAGCACCAACGTGAGCGGCACGGAATACAACTTCCACATCCTGCCGGACGGCATGGGCACCTTCAAGACCAATGACGGCGGTTTCATTCTCGCTTCGAACAGCGAGTTCATCAACGCTCCGTCGCTCGGCCATGAAATCGGCACCGCTGCGATCCGTTTTGACAAGGACTTCAAGATCACCGCCGCTTACCCGATCCTCAAGAACACCGACATCAACTGCGCCGGTGGCGTGACCCCCTGGGACACCTGGCTTTCCTGCGAAGAGGTCGGACGTGGACAGGTCTGGGAATGCGATCCTTACGGTGTCGAGCCGGCGGTGGCGCGCCCCGCGATGGGTGTCTTCAAGCACGAAGCGGCCGCCATCGACCCGGTCGGCAAGCAGGCGTACCTGACCGAGGACCTCGGTGACGGCTGCCTCTACCAGTTCACGCCCGACAGCTATCCCGACCTTTCCGCGGGCAAACTGGCGGTGGCCACGGTGCAGGAGGACGGCACGGTCCAGTGGACAGACCTGCCCGATCCCCAGTACCTGGGCGCGGTCCCGACCCGCCAGCAGGTACCGGGAGCGACCCAGTTCAAGCGCGGTGAAGGTATGTGGTACGACGAAGGCGTGATCTACTTCGCGACGACGCAGGACGACCGGGTCTACGCCTACCACTGTGACACGACCGAACTCGAGGTCCTTTACGACGGTGTCGCCCTCGGCGATGACGCACCGCTGCACGACGTCGACAACGTCACGGTCTCACCGATCTCCGGTGATCTCTACGCCTGCGAAGACGCCGATGACCTCCAGGTTTGTTTGATCAGCGCTGAAGGCGAGGCCGCGGCCTTTCTTCAGCTGCCGGGCGAGGAGCACGCGAACTCGGAACTGACCGGCCCGGTTTTCGACCCGACCGGAAATCGCTTCTACTTTGCCTCTCAAAGGGCAACGAACGGCGGCGTGATCTACGAAGTGAGTGGCCCCTTCCGCCGCACCCGGGCCGAAGAACTCCCGCCGGATCCGAAAGACACGAAGAAGCCGGTCGTCAAAGTACGCACCCTCGGCAAGCCCACCCTGCGGCGCCTCCTGAAGTGCGGTCAGCCCTTCAAACTGGTGATCCAGGACGACAGCCCGCCGGTCGAGCTCGACATCACCCTGGTCAC
>JBBSKC010000031.1:0-24323 GCA_038256675.1 Solirubrobacterales bacterium
GAACGCAATGGACGAACTGGGCCTGTTCGGCTCCGACTCCGTTCTGCCCGAGGTCGGAGCCCTCAAGGGCGTGGTCCAGGGGCCGAACCACCACCGCGACGTCTATGGTCACACGATCGAGGTGCTCGAAGGAATCCTCAGAATCGAGTCCGACCTCGGGGCATTCGTCGGCGACAGCGCCGCCGGGGTCCGTGAACTCCTAGATGAAGACCTTGCCGACGGCGTCTCCCGCGCGACCGGACTCCGTCTTGGGGCGCTGCTCCACGATTGCGCGAAGCCCCAGACCCGGACCGATAACGACGGGTTCATCAGCTTTCGGGGCCACGACGTCCAGGGCGCGGATTCGATCCAGCAGATCTTCGGTCGCCTGAAATCGAGCAGACGCCTGTCCGAGTACGTCGCGGCGCTGGCCAGACACCACCTGATCCTCGGTTTCATGGTGCCGCAGCGTCCGCTCGACCGGCAACAGGTCTACCGCTACCTGAGCCACACCGACCCGGTTTCGGTCGACGTGACCCTCCTCACTGTCGCCGACCGCCTTGCCGCAAAGGGGACGAGCAGCATCGCGGGCGACGAGATGATCGCGGGCCACCTCGGACTCGCTTCGGAAATGGTTGCGGACGCCCTTGAGTGGCGCCGCACCGGACCTCCTGCCCAGTTCATGCCTGGCGACCTGCTCGCCCGGGAACTGGGAATCGAGCCGGGCCCGGATCTCGGCCGGGTGATCGAGGCCCTGGCGGAGGCGCGATATGCCGGAGAAGTCGGTTCTGCAAGCGAAGCTGTGGAATTTGCGCGTCGCTTCCTCGGCTGACGGGGCGTAGTACGCTGCTTCGCCGATGGCTAAAGAAGAGAAAATCGAGATGGAGGGCGAAATCACCGAAGCCCTCCCGAATACGATGTTCCGCGTCATGCTCGATAACGACCATGAGGTACTCGGGCACATTTCCGGCAAGATGCGCCGACACTACATCCGCATTCTGCCTGGCGATCGAGTGAAGATCGAACTCTCGCCGTACGACCTCACCCGCGGCCGCATCACCTACCGCTACAAGTAGGTCAATCGGGCGGGGCGGAACCTTTCGGCTTCCCGGGTGTTCTGGACAGAGATGCTTAACTTCAAGCTAACATTTTCTGAACAATTCACGGCGACTTTGCTCAAAGTCGCGACGGCAGCGATCTTGCTCGCATTCCTGGTCATTTCCGCGGTTTCTTACCAGTCGGACTTCGCCCAGGCGGCAACTTCCAAGCGAGTCGTCCTCGGCAAGTCCTCGAGCAAACTCAAGCCGAATTGCGGCGTTTCGCAGTCGAACCGCCTCTGCGCGGCCGAAGGCAGGGTCACCGGGTACCAGGTGTTCTCCCGCGGATCCGATCAGAAGCGTTCTTTCAACGTCCCGTTCAAGGGCAAGATCGTTTCCTGGTCGATTTCGCTCGCCAAACCGACACGCAAGTTCACCAAGACGGTAAAGGACGCGCAAACTCCTTTCTTCAACAACCTGTTCGGTTCGCCGTCCCAGGCCCGAATCGCCGTCCTGCGGCAGGTCGAGAAGCGCAAGAAAGGCGCGCCGCGTTACAAGATGGTGCGCCAGAGCCCGACCCAGATCCTCAACCCCTACTTTGGCACGACGGTCCATTTCGCGCTATCAAAGCCGCTGAATGTGATCCCCGACCAGGTGGTCGCCCTGACGATCCCGACCTGGGCGCCGGCCTTCTGGCGGCCCGGCTCCTGTGATGTCGGGCAGAGCGGAGCCGTCAACGACGCGACTGCCTGCGACCGGGCCCGCGAGAACTACACCTGGCGCGGCAGCCGTGGTCCGAAGAAGTGCGAACTCGGCGGCGACACCCAGGAAGAGATCGAAGAGAGCATCGCCAGCAGCCACACTCAGCAGAAGGTCAACTCGGTCAAGCGATACGGCTGCTACTACGACGGCAGCCGCCTGCTTTACACGGCGACGATCGTCGGCAAGTAGAAGCGTCTCAGGGTCTCGGCGTCAGGACCCGATCCTTAGGGTCTCGCCGCCTTGTATCCGCGCGAAGCGTGGATCAAGACGTCAGGACCCGATACTTAATCCAGCGGCAGTCCGCAGAACTCGCAAGAAGCGAGGTCGCGGGCTGTGAGCTGCTCACAGCGGCGGCAGACCCGGAGGTTCACCGGGGTGCGCGGCAGACGGCTCGTCGAAGGTGCCAGCGGCAGGACCTGCGCGACCGGTTCGAGTTCCTCGCCGGTCTCGGCGTCGCGGTAGACCACGTCCGGTTCGGCCGGGGCGAAACCCTCGCGGCCGGAGACGGGGGCCCGCAGGCGGTACATCTGCTCGCTCTTTGCTGGATCCATATCGGGGAGAATATCCGTAAATGAAGATCCTGATCTTTCACGGCTATCTCCTGCGCGGCACCGGCAGCAACATCTACAACGCGAATCTGGCTCAGGCCCTGGCCGCGCTCGGACACGACGTCCACCTCCTGTGCCAGGATCGGGACGCCGAGGACCTCGACTGGGTCAACCGGATCGGGAGCTGGGGCGACTCCGGCCTGGCCGTTGAGGAGTTCCGCGAGCCGACCGGGGAGGGCTCGGTCACGGTCTACCGACCACCGATCGGCGAACTGCTCCCGGTCTACGTCGAGGATCCGTACGACGGTTTCGAAGCCCGCGCCTTCCCGCGGCTGAGCGACGACGAGCTCGAGCACTACATCGACGTGAACGTGGCCGCGGTGCGGGACGTGCTCGACCGGATCGGCGGCCATGACGCCGCCCTGGCCAATCACCTGGTCATGGGTCCGGTCATCTTCGCCCGCGCCGGAGTCCGGCCCTACGCGGTCAAGAACCACGGCTCCGACCTCGAGTACACGGTCAAACCGTTTCCGCGCTTCGTCCCGTACGCCCGCGAGGGTCTCGGGCCGGCCGCCGCCGTTCTGGTCGGTTCCCATCACACCGCCGCCAGCCTCTGGGAGGCGATGCCGGACCTCGACCTCGAGGTCAAGACCGGCATGGGACCGCCCGGGGTCGATACCGACGAGTTTCATTCGATCGAACCCGGCCAGGCCGAAGGGCAACTTCTGGATCTGGCGGCCGTGATCCGGGAGGGCGAACCGTCATCCGCCTTCGGCCGAGACGAAGACGAAGCAGTCAAGGCACTCGAGGAGTACGCCGAAGCAACCGGTCCCCGGGTCGTATTCGTCGGCAAGCTGATCGTCTCGAAGGGGGTGGACCTGCTCGCGGCCGCCTGGCCTCTCATCCATGCGGCAAACCCTGGCGCCCGGCTGCTGCTGATCGGCTTCGGGGCCTACGAAGCCGGTATGCGGGCGCTGGTCACGGCGATCGGCGAAGGCGATCTCGCGGCGATGGATCACATCGCGGCCGAGGGGCGCGGGCTGGAAGGCGACGTGGCTTCCCGGCTCGAGTATCTCTCGGCGTTTCTCAGCGACCTGCCGGCGGGATACCGGGAGGCCGCAGTCGGTTCCGCGGGCTCGGTCTCCCTCGCCGGCCGTCTCGAGCACGACGAAGTGGCACGGGTGTTGCCGGCCTCGGATGCCATGGTCGTGCCGAGCACCTTCCCCGAGGCGTTCGGCATGGTCGCCGCGGAAGGAGCCGCTTGCGGCGTGCTGCCGGTCTGCGCCGAGCACTCGGGGCTGGCCGAGGTCACGCAGAAGCTTGCCGACCAGGTCCCGGCGGCGGCCGGGCTGACCGGTTTCCGGCTGGGCCCCGATGCCGTCGTTGATCTGGCGGCGAGGGTCAACGGCTGGCTGGCGCTCGAGTCGGCTGAGCGGGTCGAAATCGGCCGACAGATCGCCGCCGTAGCCGACCGGAACTGGAGCTGGCGTGGCGTCGCGGGCGACGTGATTTCCGCTTCAGCTGGAGAAGTAAGACCAGTGACCCGTCCACCGGACTAGGGTCACAGAGCTTCCGACCGCCGCTTCAATAGAATCCGGGGCGTCTCATGACCCGACTCCCGTACCTCAAGCTTGTTCTCGCCACCCTTGCGTTCGGCACTGTCCTCAGTGTCGTGATGCTGATTCCGAACTGGTTCGGTCAGCAAGGCTCCACCGCCGCCCCCCAGATTGACCGTCTGCTGGACGTCACGATCGTCCTTTCGTCCTACATCTTCTCCGGAGTCTGCGTGGCTCTCGGCTATGCACTCATCAAGTGGCGGGTCAAGCCGGGTGACGAAAGCGACGGACTACCGATCCACGGCAACACGCGTCTCGAGATCATCTGGACCACTATTCCACTGATCGTCGTGCTGGTCCTCGGCGTTTACAGCTGGGTTGTACTCGACGACATCGAGGCCAAGGATCCCGATCGCCTCACGGTCAACGTTTACTCGCAGCAGTTCGCCTGGACTTTCGGCTACCCGACCGAAGGCAACAAATGGTCCGAAGGGGAACTCCACGTGCCGGTGGACCGGCAGATCGACTTCCAGCTTCACGCGCAGGACGTGCTCCACTCTTTCTGGGTTCCCGAATGGCGTATCAAGAAGGACAACGTGCCCGGGATCACGACCGACGCGATCGTCACCCCGGACAGAATCGGGAACTACCAGCTCATCTGTACGGAACTTTGCGGCTTCGGCCATACGACCATGCGGGCGAAGGTCGTGGTCGAAAGCGCGGCGGACTATGAAAAATGGGTCAAGGGCCTCGAACAGGAAGTGCCCGAGACACTCGTGCTGACCGCCGACCAGGCACTCGAAGTTGAACGCCAGGCCCAGGCCGAGGAGGGCGGCATCGAGAGCAGCGGAGTGGACGAAACCGAGCAGGACAACGTCGATCAGTCATGATGTGGAGTAGCTAAATGGCCATGGCACTCAGACAACCCGGCTGGTACCGCGGCGCGA
Source organism: Solirubrobacterales bacterium (assembly GCA_038256675.1). GTDB lineage: Bacteria > Actinomycetota > Thermoleophilia > Solirubrobacterales > 70-9 > 67-14. The sequence continues at coordinate 4,830 of JBBSKC010000031.1, forward strand.
TCGGCACGCTGCTTGGAGCGGCCTTCGGATTCTTCCTGGTGATCGCATTGCGGGCCGTGATGGGCCTCGACATCTACCAGACCGAACAGACCGGTTATCCGCACATCGTCGTACCGCTGATCACCGCTCCTTTCGGCTTCCTCTTTGGTTTTGGCGCCTTTGACTACTGGTTCCGCTGGGCGGCAGGCAAGCCGACCATCCCCGAGGACCACTCGGGTCACGGCGCCACCAAATGGCAGGACTACTTCAAGTTCAACACCGACCACAAGGTCATCGGCACCCAGTACGTCGTGACGACGATGATCTTCTTCCTGATCGGCGGCCTTCTGGCCCTGTTGATGCGGGCCGAGCTGGCCCAGCCAGGCAGTCAGGTTGTCGCCGCGAACACGTTCAACGGCCTGTTCTCGACCCACGCCGTGATCATGATCTTCCTCTTCATCATCCCGGTCTTCGCCGGGCTGGCCAACTACGTGCTGCCATTGATGATTGGCGCGCCGGACATGGCTTTCCCGAGGCTGAATGCGCTCAGCTTCTGGCTCCTGCCGATCGCCGGCATCATCTTCATCAGCAGCTTCCTGGCCCCGGGAGGCGCGTTCGACGCGGGCTGGACCGGTTACGCCCCGTTGTCCACGGGCGCACCGCTCGGCCAATCGTTCTTCAACATAGGTGTGCAGTTCGCCGGTGCTTCGTCGATTGCAACCGCGCTCAACTTCCTGGTCACGATCATCACCATGCGTGCACCAGGGATGAATCTATGGCGCATGCCGCTGCTGGTCTGGGCCAACCTGTCGACTTCGCTCCTGGTCGTCGGTGCCACGCCGTTCATCGCCGGCGCCCAGTTCATGGTCCTCTTCGACCGCGTCCTCGGCATGAACTTCTTCCAGTTCCTGGAGGGAGGTGACGTTCTCAGCTACCAGCACATCTTCTGGTTCTACTCGCACCCCGCCGTCTACATCATGATGTTGCCCGGGTTCGGGATCGTTTCCGAGATCATCTCGACCCATGCCCGAAAACCAGTCTTCGGATATCGATTGATGGCGCTTGCGCTGATCGGCATCGTCGTCCTGAGCTACACCGTCTGGGCCCACCACATGTTCGTGGCCGGAATGTTCAGTTGGCTGCGGGTGCCGATCATGATCACGACGATGCTGATCGCGGTGCCGACCGGAATCAAGATCTTCTCCTGGCTGGGCACCTTGTTCTACGGCAAGATCCACGTCTATTCGACGGCGATGCTCTTTTCGCTCGCGTTCATCGTGACCTTCACGATCGGCGGCATCAGTGGCGTCATGCTCGGCATGATCCCGATCGACATCCACGTGTCGGACACGTACTTCATCGTCGCGCATATCCATTTCGTGCTCTTCGGCGGTTCGGTCTTCACGATCTTCGCCGGGATCTATCACTGGTTCCCGAAGATGACCGGCCGCATGTACGACGAGAAGCTGGGACGCGTCCACTTCTGGGGTACTGTCATCGGCACCTGGGGCACCTTCGTGCCGATGCACTGGGTTGGCATGGACGGCATGCCGAGGCGTGTCGCCGACTACGCCTCTCAGTACGGCGACTGGAACCTCTTGATCTCGGTCTTCGCCTTCATCCTGGGTGCGGTCCAGCTCGTGTTCTTCTACAACATGATCGTCAGCTGGCGGTTCGGCCCGAAGGCCGGCGACAACCCCTGGCGCTCGAACACGATCGAGTGGCAGGTCTCTTCACCGCCGCCGGTGTTCAACTTCGACGAGATCCCGCGTGTGGTGGGTGGCCCATACGAATTCGGTACTCCCGGAGCGCGCCACGCGATCATGGGTGGTGAGCCCGCGGCTGACATCCCGGAGCCAAAGCCGACCACGGTGACCGCTCCTTCATGAAGCCTCTGGTCATATTCCTGAACGAAGTCGCAGGCGGCCGCAAGCTGCTCCAGGCGACCCTCGAACGGGGCGACGAAGCATCGTACGTCGTGGTGGTCGCGCCGCAGAACCAGCCGACGGCCGGACAGCTCTTCAGTCCGGAAGAAGCCCGGGAGGCAGCTCGCACCCGCGTCGACGTGACCCTCGCCGTACTCGACGAGTTCGGCATCGATGCGGTCGGCGAAGTGCTCGACCCATCGTCCGACCTGGCACTTGGCGACGCGATCCGCAGCCATCGCCCGTCCGAGGTACTGCTTTCCTGCCTCTACAACAGCCGCTTCGGGTTGACTCGCCGGGCACTGGAGGAATGGGCTGAAGTCACTTTCGAGCCCGAGACCAAGATCACGCACATCCCCGTGCGGATCGAAGACGATTCAATCAGCCAGGAAGTGACGCACACCCTGGTCGTCGCCAACCAGACCCTCTCGAGCCCGGACCTTGCCGAGCGGCTGATCAACCGTTCGAAGGAGCGCCCCCATCGCTTCACGATCATCGCCCCGGAAACCGACGGCGTACCGATGAACAAGGTCGCCCGTGATCTTGCCGGCCTGATGTCGGCCCTGTACCGCGCTGACATCGACGCCACCGGCCAGCCGATGAGCCCCGATCCCTTCTCTTCGATCCAGGACGCGATCGCCCATTACCGTGTCGATGACGTCCTGATCTCCACCCTCAGCGGTGAGCAGTCCCGCTGGCTGGAAAGTGACCTGGTCGGAAGGGTCCGCGAGATCACCGACAAGCCCGTCGCCCACCACGAAGCCGGGAGATCGCCCGAAGCGGTGGCTGCCGTCGTCGCCGAAGGTGAGCCGGTAGCAGCCGCGGGAGGCAGTACGGAAACCGGCGAGTCCGGTTCAGCGCCTGCCTCCGGTGAAGATGCCCCGGCTGCGGATCCCGCCACGGGTGACGCAGCCGATGAATCGCTCGGCGGAGACTCCAACGACCGCGCGACGGCGGACCAGCCTGAAGACACCGCGAAAGACGAGGCGTAGCGATGGAAAGCGCCTCAGTCGCACTTGGCCACGGCCACGCGGAAGACGATCACCACCACGAGCCGCCCGAGGCCAACCAGAGTGCCCGGATTGATCGCACGATCCTCGGCATCCTGATCTTCATCCTTTCCGAGGTCATGCTCTTCGGCGCTTTCTTCGCTGCATATTTCTTTCTCCGGGTCGTGGTCAGTCCCGACACCTGGCCGCCGGTCGGAATCGAGCTGCCCGTCCTGGTTGCCGGCATCAACACGGTGGTTCTGGTCTCCTCGAGTTTCACGGTCCATTACGCGCTTGAGGCGATCAAACACAACAACCACCGCGGCCTGAAACTCGGCCTCGGCATCACCTGGCTGCTCGGTGCGACCTTCCTCTTCATCCAGATCAACGAGTACGTCCACATCGGCTTCACGCCTCGTGACGGCGCATTCGGCTCGATCTTCTTCAGCCTCACCGGCCTGCACGGCGCCCACGTGTTTGTCGGTCTGCTGTTGCTGACCTTCGCCAACGTCCGTGCCTGGCGAGGCCATTTCGGACCCGAACAGAAGAACCACCTCGGTGTCGAAGTGCCGGGAATCTACTGGCACTTCGTCGACATCATGTGGATCATCGTGTTCTTGGCCGTCTACATCATCTGACTTTCGCCCTGAGGCCCTGCTTGAAAGCAGGTTGAAGCAAGGACGTTTCGATGGACGTAGTTCTGGATGTGGCCTTCACAATCTTGGCTGTCGTGATCGTGGGACTTTCCCTTTTCTACGTCATCGCGGCTATTCCGGCAGCGGTCGTGGCCGGACTCAAACGCAACTGGGTGATGTTCGGAGTCGGTTTCATCAGCTTCGGTATTGCCTGGTACGTGGGAGCCCTGGCGGTGGCCCGTCCGAATTCGTGGTGGGGGCGACGGTTCGGGGCAGCCGCCAGTGACGTATATCCCGAAGGGTCTGGCACCGGTGGCCTCCGCAGATCGGATGGGCGGCTGGCGCTGGGTATCGCCGGGGCAGTCCTCACGATCGGGCTGTTGGCCGTGTTCCCGACCCCATTCCTCGGGACGGACGGTCGATCCCTCCAGAATTCGGTCGACGGGCTGTTCTCGTTCAAGGAACGATGCCAGCCGCGAGGTGACTCGACCTGGACCTGTTACAAGTACGACAACGCTTCGAGTGGCGACTTGCCGTACCGCGTGTCGGTGAACTGGGCGGGTTGTTGGGAGGGCAAGGCCGAAGCCGGGTCGAGACCGCCTGCGCCGTCTGAGCGGGAGATTTCAGGCTGCGTCTGGGTGTTCGATCACGTGCGCCTGGTCGACCGCATAGTGGATTGAGCCGGCAGTGATCTGCCGGTCTAGACTGGATGGCCGTGGGCAATCCGCTTACATCTGAAGGCTCAGCGTTCCGCTGGTTTCTGGTGGTTCTGATCGCCGCGGTCTCGGTCGGGATCGTGGCCAAAGTGTTCGGGTCGACACCCGCGATCTTCTACGGGATGTTCCTGATCGCCATCGTGTCCGTGATCATCGCCAAAGGCATGGTCCACCTGCTCGGCAACCCGGAGAGCGACAAGCCGAAAGAAGACCCTCCGGGCTAGGAACGTTTTTCGATGGCCGCGGTCATCGCCGGGACCGGGTTCTTCGCCGGCTTGCCGTGGCCGACGACCAGGAGTGACGGCTCCAGGTCGCGTAATTTGATCGCGCTCTTCAGCGCGGTCGGCTTGTGCCAGGTGGCGAACCCCGGGAGGGGGAAGTGCCAGTCGGGGCCGGCCGTGGTTGCCACCGCGCCAAAGAGGTTGGTGAAGGCGTCGGCGGCAATCAGGCAGTCGTCGCGGGTGTCCAGCAGAGCGATCTGGCCGGGGGAATGGCCGGGGGCGTCAATCACCTCGAGCGAACCGATGCGGTCGCCTTCGACCAGCTCGCGCGTGATTTCGGCCTTGAACGGCTTCGGGCCCCGCAGCCACCGGCCGTCGGGTTCGCCCGGCTGGTTGGACGTATCGCCTTTGCATGGAAGGACGTCGCGCTTCGGGACCAGCAGCTCGGCTTCCGGCAGGGCCTTCGCCACTTCGTCGACCGCTCCGATGTGGTCGTCGTGGGCGTGGGTAACGACGACGCGGACGATCGGCAAGCCGGTGGGGACAGCGGCTCCCACGAGGCCCTTGCCGGAGCCCTTGATCATCGTGTCGATCATGGTGAATCCGTCGTCTTCGCGCACCAGGAAGGCGTTGATCCCCATCATTCGGGTCAGCTGGGTGAGGTTCTCGGTTACGGCAGTGCTTTTCATTCAGGGAAGTATGTCGCTTCGGGCACCGCCACCCCCTTGCTGACCGAGAGGCCCGGCGGATTGCTTGCCGGGCCGCTAGTTCGGGTCAAGGCCTGGGCGCCGAACGTACACTGGATCGAATGGAGCACCAAACGGAAACCCTGGAGCAGAGCGTGTCCGAAAAAGACGGACTGTTGCCGGCCTTGCCCGGCCCCATTCCCGGACCGAAGAGTGCGGCAGAACTCGAGCGCCTGCGCGGGGTGGTCTACCCCGGCACGGCATCCCACCTGGTCCCGTTCATAGTCGAATCGAAGTCGGGGCACCATGTCACCGACATCGATGGCAACACCTTCGTCGACCTGGTTTCCTCGTCGGCCTCGATTCCCCTCGGCGCCAGCCGACCCGACCTGATCGACCCGCTGGTCGTGGCGTTGCGAAAGATCGGCAACGAGGACAGCCACGGCATCGCCTCGGAACTGATGCTGCCGCTCGCCGAGAAGCTGGTCGAGATCACGCCTGCGTCGCTGACCAGGGTGGACCTCGGACTGAACGGAACCGAAGTCGTCGAGACCGCGATCAAGATGATGCGCAGGGTCACCGGGCGGCCGATGGTCATCGGCTTCCTCGGCCAGTACCACGGCGAGACTTCGCTCACTTCAGCACTCGGCGCCGAGGAGAATGAGATCAGTCGCGGCATCCGCCCGCTCTCGGCCGGCTTCGCCCACGCGCCTTATCCGAACCCGTATCGCACGCCGTTCGGGCCGCCGCGTCCCGGTGGCAGCGGTGATTCGACGATCGACTACATCCGCGACCACCTGCTGTTCCACGCGGTCGACCCAAAGGAGGTTGCCGGCGTGATCATCGAGCCGATCCTCGGCTCCGGCGGCTGCGTGGCACCTAGCCCGGAATTCTGGGACGCCCTGAAGGCGCTCTGCGACGAGTTCGGCTGGATGCTGGCTGTCGACGAGGTCAAGACCGGTTTCGGCCGTTCTGGCCGCATGTTCGCGTCCGAGATCTGGGACCTCCAGCCCGATCTGATGTGTCTCGGGAAGGCGATGGGCGGGGGCGTCGCTCCGATTGCGGCGGTGCTCGGCACCGAAGAGGCGATGGGCACCTACGACGACGTGCGGACCGGATCGACCTGGTCCTGGTTGCCGTGGGCGTGCGCCGCTTCTCTGGCGACGATCGACGTTTTCGAGCGCGAACCGGTACTCGAGAACGTGAGAGAACTGGAACTCGTGGGGCGGGCGAAGCTGGGTGAGCTGTCCGAACGGTTCGAGCAGATCGGCGAAGCCCGAGCGACCGGTGGCTTTCAGGCCCTCGAGTTCGTGCTCAATCCGGAATCGAAAGAGCGCGATCCCGAGCTCCAGCACCTGGTCGGAAAACGATCCGGGGAGCGCGGCATCCTAATGGACTCGAGTTCGACATCGCTGAACATCCAGCCATCGCTCATGATGCCGCCGGATGAATTCGCGGCGGCACTCGACCGGGTCGGTCAGGCCGTCGAGACAGCGGTGACGGAACTGGGTCGATGACCGCCGGCGAGACCTTTCGAGTCATCGAAACCGCCGACTTTCGCCGATTACGGCGACGAAGAGGTCATTTACATTGGTCCCGGTGGCGCCGGTCGTGATCAGGTCGCCGAGCCGTTCGAAAGGCTCCTTCGCGGAATGGCTCATCAGGGCCTTTCGCAGGTCGAGGTCCATCTCGGCGGCCCGCTGGACCGTCCGGCCGTCGGCGACCGCACCCGCGGCTTCGGTCCCGCCGTCGGATCCGTCGGTGTCCATGAAGAGCGTCACCACGCGGGAGCCATCCAGTTCCATCGCGGCGGCGAGGGCCGCTTCCTGGCCGGGGCCGCCGGTGCCGAAGGCGCCTTTGCCGGCGATCGCGACGGAGTTCTCGCCGCCGCAGCCGACCAGGACGGTTCCCGGGGAGAACGGGTACGAAGAAGTCGAACTGGAAAGACTGAGGTCGGCGATGAAGCGACCCATCTCCCGGGCCTCACCCTCGAGCGTGGTCGTGAGAATCACCGGCGTGTAGCCGCGGGCACTCGCCTCACGGACCATCGCTTCGCAGACCCCGATGCCGGTGACCAGCAGTTCGGTCGTGATCTGGATGTGGTCGAGGTCGGGTGACTCGGCCCGCGGCGACCGGATGTGGTGGCGGACCGATGCTGGCAGCTCGTCCCAGAGTCCGTAGTCCTCGAGCACAGATACCGCGTCGGCAACCGTGGAGGTGTCAGGCACCGTCAGGTCGGTCATCACGTCGAGAACGTCACCGGCCACGTCGGAGATGGTCAGGTTGATGATCCGGGCCGGCGCGATTCGGGCCGCGAGCCGCCCGCCCTTGACCTTCGAAACATGCTTTCGCACCGTGTTTACCTCGGCGATCGGCATGCCGGATCTGAGGAGAATCTCGTGGAGCCGGCGCTTCTCTTCGAAGGTGATGCCTTCCGGGGGTAGTGAAGCGAGGGCCGAGCTGCCGCCGGTGAAGCAAGCCAAGACCAGGTCGTCCGGACCGGCCGCGTTGGCGAGTCGTTCGAGTTCGAGCGCCCCGTCAACGCTTTCGTGGGTCGGCAGCGGGTGGTCGGCCATGTAGACCTCGATGTGGCGAAGATCTGCGACCTCGCCCCGTTGGAGGATCACCGCACCCTCGTCGATGCGATTCCCGAGCACGACTTCCAGGGCTTCGGCGATCGGCAGGGTCGCCTTGCCGGCGCCGAGGACCACGAGCTTCGCCCCGGGCGCCAGTTCGTACTCGGCGCCCGCGACGGAGATGCCGTTCTCGGTCAGGGCGACCGCGTTGGCGGTTGCCCGGGCGCCGTCACAGGCGGTCAACCCGACCTGGGCGATGCCGAGCGCATGGCACCTCAGGTCCCTGAGGCCATGGGCGCAGAGCTCATCCAGATTCTCGACCAGCACCCGGTGGCTGTGTGCGGTCGGTTCCATCAATTGCCGTCAGACGTCGCTCCGGCGCGGGAGTCGTGGAGTTCGACCAGATTCTTGACTACTTCGTCAAGGTGGAGCCGGAATAGCTTCTCAGCCAGTTCGATGTCACCGGAGACGATGGGCGCGAGCAGCTCTTCGTGTTCGGCAGCGACCTCCACCGGCTGGTGGTTGGCGGGCCTGAGCTGGGACATGCAAAGTGTGATCTCCGACTGGAGGTCGGAGTAGGCCCGCTGAAGGCGCGGGCTGTTGGTCGCATCGACTATCGCTGTGTGGAACCGCTGGTCGGGCCAGACGACGTCAAGCCACGGGGCGTCGTCAGCGAGGTTCGACATCTCGGTGGCCGCTTTCTGCGCTGCTGCCGGAACGATCCTGGCTTCGCCGACGAGACGAACCGCCTCGAGTTCCAGGGCCACCCTCAACTTGAAGATGTCACTCACGTCTGCGGCTGCGAGCACGGGCACTTCCACGCCACGGTGGGGCTCCCGTTTCAGCAGCCCTTCGCCGATCAGGATCTGAGTGGCGGCCCGGAAGGAATGTCTGGCGATGCCCAACCGTTCGGCGTACTCATGCTCGCGCAGACGGTCACCGGGGGCGAGCGTGCCGTCGAGAATCAGTTCCCGAAGAGCGTTCGCGGCAGCCTCCACCGTTGAAACAGGAAAAACGCGGACTTCTATGTCAGGAATCTCGCTGGTCATATGTTGGATCCTTCCACAATCAGGGAACCCGTCACAAGGTATTTCCAATGAGCACCGTCTTGATCTGGCCGGAGACGGTGAATTCAGTCCGGGTCGGTTTCACTCCGTCGTGGGGGGCAAACCCGACCCAGTCGACTGCGGCTCGGACCCGGTCTTCGATCGCGGCACCAGCTGCCCCGCGGCCGCGACCGACCACAGGATCGACACCCAGGTGAGGGTTGCCACGGCGACATGGACCCAGACCAGAGCGGCCGGAAGCTCGAGCAGCCACTGGGTGACGCCGATCGCGATCTGCAGGCAGATCAGACCGAAAGCGACGGTGAGCGGCTTGACGGCCCTCCGGTCGCCGCCCTGTCGCCGGAGGATGAAGATCACGGCAACGACCGAAAGCGCGAACAGGACCGCCATCGTCGCGTGGCGCTGGACGATCCATTCGAGGGTTTCAGTGCCCTTGAAGTCGAAACGGTCAACCAACTCCTTGTCGTGGTCGCCGGGGTGGGGACCGGAGGCGGTGGTGATCGTGCCGAGGAAGATCGTGAACTGGCCGATCGGTATCAGGCAGCGTGCGGCCCAGACACCGAGCCGGTCGGTCGAAAAGCGGCGTTCGCCGACTTCGTACCTGGAACACCAGAAGAGGGCGAAGGCGGCATCGATCAGGATCATCGAAAGCAGGAAGTGGCCGATCACCAGCTCCGGCGGCAGGTGGTACTTGACCACGAAGGCGCCCAGCACCGCCTGGCCGATCACTCCGAGAGGCAGCAGTCCGCCGAAGAGCGCGAGGTGCCAGCGATACGGCCGGCGGAAGAAGGCGAGCAGAGAGGCGGCGATCACGGCGATGCCGACGAAGCCGGTGAGCAGGCGGTTGCCGTACTCGATCACTGCGTTGATCTGCGCGGGGGCGACGTAGCCGCCGTAACACTTGGGCCAGTCGGGGCAACCCAGGCCGGAGGCGGTAAGCCGCACTGCCGATCCGGTGAGCACGATCAGGATCAGCGCGATCAGAGCGACCATGGTCACCTGGGCGTAACGTTCGGGGGATATCTGGACGCGTTTCAGCATGTGCCCGAGATCCTTGGTCGGTTGCGCCGGGGGGCGCGAGTTCGGTTCAGCCTCAGGCGCCGTCGGCTGCCGCCGACGACATCAGGAACTGGATGAGCTGCTGGAGCTGGTCCTTCGGGATCGTGTCGAAGCGGTCGGGCATGACCGCGTTCTCGAATCCGGGAGTCTTGGTCGCATTGGGGTCGAGGATCGATTCTTCGATCTCAGCCTTGCTCATGCCGGGGATTACTTCATCGAGGTTGGGACCGATGACGCCAGCCGACTCGGCGGCGGCCAGAACGTGGCAGCTGCCACAGCCGTTGTTGGCGTAAACCTGGGCTCCGGGACCTTCGCCGGGCGCCTCGGGCGGCGTCGCCCCGGGGATGCCGGCGTAGCGGGCGACATATGCGGCGACGTCTTCGAGGTCGTTGCCTTCGACCAGGTCGGCCGGCATCGAAACGCCGGGAAAGTTCGCTTCCGAGGGACGCGGATGCTTGATCTGCGCGGCGACGATGCCACGGACCGTATCTTCATCCATGCCGGCCGCCCGTGCTGCGGCGAAGGAGATGTCGAGGTCGGGACCCTGTTCACCGACGCTGGCGGCGGCGGCCATCTTGTGGCAGGTGCCGCACTTGGCGTTGAAAAGCTGACGACCGCGGTCCTGGAAGTCATTGTTGATTGGCGCCGACTCTGAGGTTCCGCAACCGGCGAGCACGATCATTGCCAGTCCGGCTGTGGCCAGAAGCAGGGTGATCTTGGAGGTGAATTCCGTGGAGGGCATAGAGGAAGGAGAAGCAAGGCCATTCTATATATCGCGGCGGCTTCCACGGTCTGCCATGATCAGTTAAGCTGGCAACGATCGTCACAAGCAGACAGAGAACTTGAGAGAGGGTCCAAATTGCGGGTCAGTGTAGGGATGTCAGAAGTGGTTCTCCGGGTCGGTCCGAGTCACACGCTGCGTGAAGCGGCGACGAAGATGACCGAACACGGGATCGGAGCGGCGATCGTCGAAGACGAGAACTGGCCGGTTCCGCGAATCCTCACCGAGCGGGACATCCTCAAAGCGATCGGCACCGGCCTCGACCCCGACATCGAACTGGTCAGCAATCACATGAGCGAGAGCGTGATCACGGCCGGACCCGAATGGAGCATGGAAAGGGCCGCCATGGAAATGTCCCGAAGGAAGATCCGACACCTGGCGATTTACAAGGACGGCGAACTCATCGGGGTGCTGTCCATGCGAGACATCATGCGTGTGTGGACTGCGGATGGCGCTACCTCAGGCGGACCTCCCTGAGGGTTCGGATTCGGTCTACCCATTGGCGGAAGAACTTAGTCGTGGGTTGGGGCGGTGAAGCTTTCGACAGGCAGTTCTGCTCGCGCGTCGCCCTGCTCTCTCGGGAGGCTGTAAAACGCGCGTGATCCCTTTCGGGACATGCTGCGGATTGCGCCGATGAAGAAGACCAAACCGACGACTCCGTAGCACCAGGCCGGAAACAGCCAGTCGTTGGCGAACAGCCCGGCCAGCATCCCCATGACGCCGAGCGCGAAGAAAGCCGGACCCCAGGAAGGAGCCGGAAGCTGGATCGTCTCGGTCGGCTCGATGACGTTTTCGGAGTCGCTCATGTCGCCAGGTAGGACATCGAGAACAGGAAGCTGACGGCGAAGATCGCGGCCGAAAGGGAACCGATCAGCATGCCGGTCGAGAAATTTGATTTCGAACTCTGACGATCCATGAAGTGATTTCTATCAGGCGACGGCGTCGACGGCCATGGCCACGAACAGCAGGGCCAGGTAGGCGAGCGAATAGAGGTAGGTGCGCAGGGTCAGCGCGGCCGAAGGCCTGCGCCAGAGCGCGAAGGAGAACCCGAAGAAAATCGTTCCGAGCACAATTGCCGAAGCGAGGTAGAACGGCCCCAGGAGCCCGGTGCAATACGGCCCGACCGTGAATCCGATCATGAAGACCGTGTAGATCAGAATCTGCAGGCGGGTCGCCGCTTCGCCCTTGACCACGGGCAGCATCGGTACCCCGGTGCGCTCGTAGTCGTCCTTGATCATCAGCGAGAGCGCCCAGAAGTGGGGCGGGGTCCAGAAGAAGACGATCAGGAAGGGCCAGAACGCTTCCCAGCTGAGAGTCCCGGCCGCGGCAGCCCAGCCGACCAGCGGTGGCATCGCGCCGGCACTGCCGCCGATCACGATGTTCTGCGGTGTCAGAGGCTTCAGCCAGAGGGTGTAGAGAAAGACGTAGCCGAGCAGGCCGACCATCGCGAGGCCCGCGGCCAGCAGGTTGACCGTCAGCCAGAGCTGGAAGAAGGAGATCACGCCGAGCGAGATGCCGAAGATCAGCCCGTGTATCGGGGTGATCCGGCCGTTCACGAGAGGGCGGGCGTTGGTCCGGGCCATGCGTGCATCTCGATTGCGATCGATGTAGTGGTTGATCGCCCCGGCGCCACCGGCCGCGAGGTAGCCGCCGAGCATCGTCCAGAGGATGGTCGAAAGGGCCGGACCGGCCGGATCGGCCACGTACATCGTGGCCACGGTGGTCAGCAGCAGCAGGCTGATGACCCGGGGCTTGGTCAGAGTTATGTAGTCGCGGACGATCGCGACCGCGTCGTGCAACGGGCTGTCCGGGGTTGTCTCAACTGTCTGGGATGCGCGGGCGGTCCGCGCATCGGCGCTGCCGATCATGGATTCAGGCTACCGGCTGGGGTTCGTCGGCCGGTGCGCCCTCTTCGGCGTCGCGGCGGGCGAGTGCGTCTCGGATATCGCGCATCGGCTGGGTTGAGCGCACGTCCGGCAGCACGTCGAAGTTGTGTTCGACCGGGGGCGAAAGGGTCAGCCATTCGAGCGAATTGCCGCGCCACGGGTCCGGTGTCGCCACGTCGCCTTCGGTCCGGCTCTTGATCAGGTTACCGACGGCCATGATGATGCCGACCATCAGGATCAGGGTGCCGAAGGTGGCGATCAGGTTGTAGATGCCGACATCCTCGCCGGCGTTGAAGCGGTAGGAATCGGTCACCTGCCCGGAGACACCTGCGGCGAACAGCGGCAGCAGCGCGATCAGGGTGCCGACGAACATGACGCCAAAGGAAATCTTGGCACGCTCTTCGTTGAGCATCCGGCCGGTGATCTTGGGGTACCAGTAACTGATCGCGGCCAGACCGCCGAAGATGGCGAACCCGATCAGCGCGAAGTGGGTGGCGGCCCAGGCGTCGTACGTGTGCTGGAGCTGGGTGCCGACGGCGATCGTCGATTGGGAGATCTCGACGGCCAGGCCGATCGAAGCCAGCGAGAGCGCGCCCATGGCGTAACGCATTGGCGCCCGCATGTGGAAATCGCTGGAGGCGACGGTGCTGATCAGGTTGTAGAAGATCAGGCCGAACGGCACGATGAGGGAGATCGATGCCAGCATCGCGAAGTACTTCCAGCCGCTGGGCAGTGGGGCAGTGATCATGTTCTGCGTCCAAGCGAGGGTGCCGATGACCGCGATCGCGACGAGCGAGCCGATGACCGCATCGCGGCCGGGCAGTTCGCGGCGGGTGAAGGACTGGACGATCTCCGAGATCGCGGCCAGCGTGGTCACGGCGATGGTCATGTAGCCCGCGGTGAAGTAGATGTAGCTCAGGTGCTGCCAGAGGATCGGCGAACCGCCGGAGCCGCCGGCGAAGAAGGCCCCGCCCAGCCGCCGGTCGATCATCAGCATGGTCAGCGCGGCCAGCATGATCGGCGCGACCACGACCATCAGCCAGGTGACGATCGCGGCGGCCCAGGTGAAGATCGGCGCGCGGCGCCAGGCCATGCCTGGCGCCCGCATGTTGCGCAGGGTGGTGAGCAGGTCGATCGAGATCAGCAGCAGGCCGAGGACGATCATCGCGGTTGACGAGATCCAGACGTCAACGCCGTTGTTCGGTGTGAACGCAAGCTCGGAGAGTGGCGGCAGCGGGTTGATCCCGGCTTCCGGCGGCGTGAAGAGGAAAGCGGCGTAGAGCATGATTCCGCCGAGCAGGAAGAGCCACATGCCGATCTGGCCGAGGCGTGGCAGCGCGGTGCCGCGGCTGCCGATCTGGAGCGGCACCACGTAATACAGGAGCCCGACGCAGAGCGGCAGGGCGAAGAGGAAGATCGCGGTCTCGCCGTAGACCGAGAGCAGGCGGTCGAAGGTGACCGCGTTGAGGAAGATATTCTCGGGGACCGACAGCTGGATCCGCAAGAGCAGCAGCTCGAGGGCGGCCAGGAAAAGCGAACCGAACGCGGTCACCAGCAGGACTGACGCGATCGACTTGTGATCGGCGCTGGTTGCGATCTGTGCCCAGCGGGGGCGCGGATCGGAATCAGGCCGGTTCGAGATCTCCGGCCTGGTCGGTGGCATCGTGGTCGGGTAACTGCTCATTAGCCCTGTCCGTCCCCACTGCTCTTGGCTGTGTCGGTGTTATTGGTCGCCGCTTCCTTCCGGACCTTTTCGTCGGTCTCGGATGCGGCCCTGTTCTGTCCTTCGACTGTGTTCTGCGCTTCCTGAATTTCGTCGCTCTGCGCCTGGACATAAGTCTCGTACCGTTCGGGCGAGACGACGCTGACTTCGATCGACATCGTCGAGTATCCCTGGCCGGAGAGGATGGCCGATTGTCCTTCGTGGGTCCCCTCGTCGTCGGCGCGGAAGTAGACCCAGTTGGTCTTGCCCGGCACCGCATCGGCCTTGCCGGTGAGCGAGGGCACGTTCCAGGTGTGGATCACGTCGGTCGACTTGAGTTTGAGCGCGACGGTCACGCCGGCCGGTACGACCACGCGCCGGTAGCTGAAGGCACCGTTCGGATAGTCGAATCGCCAGAGCCACTGCTGTCCGCTCGCTTCGATCTCGAGCCGCTTGTCTGAGGTCATGCCAGCGACGGTCTCGGTGCTTGTCGGGACCACGCGGGACTGGTCGGAGAAGACGGTGGCGGTGACGAAAATCGCGAGCGCGACGAGGCCGAGCCCGAGGCCGACCTTGAGCTGGCCGCCCTTCTTCGAGGCGGCGGGGGTGCCGGTGTGGCGGGTCCTGGGCCGGGCCGCTCGAAGGATCGCCAGATTTACGACCACGATGACGATGCCGATGACGACGAACAGGATCCAGTGCAGGGTGTTCGCTTTTTCGATTCCGGCGGAACCCGCATCGGGATTGAGCGAAAGCGCCATCGCCGGACCACTGATCGTGGCGATTCCGATCAGGAATCCGGCCAGTGCAATGGACAGAGAGACGATTTTTCTTGGGACGCGCGGCAAGGCCGGGCCATTCTAATCGGAAGAGCCGGACAGGGGGCTTGGCGTCGTTCGCCCCGCCGCCCGGCCGTCGCCTACTCTGTTAGCTCCGGATGAGATTGCCGCCCGCATTCAAGCCTCGAATCCCCTCGACCAGAACCACAGTCCGGTTCAGTGCCGTGGGTGCCCTGATTGCGGCAATACTCATTCCGCACGTGCGGCGGCAGCTCCGCGTCCCGGCTGCGGTGACCGTCGGCTCGACCGTCGCCGCGCCGTTGGCGATCGCGGTGCTGTGGCCCCGTTCGAAGAAACGGGACCTCGGCCTCTTCTTCGGTCAGATGTGGGCCTTCGCCGTCAGCCATGAACTTCCGTACGACAACCCGGAGCGTTTGCGCGAGCGCCTGCACATCGAGTACCCGATCAAGGTCGATCGCTGGATTGGCCGTGGGGTGCTGCCGACCGCCCGGCTCCAGCAGAAGCTCCATGCCGGGCCGGCGGGGAAAACGGTGACCAAGGTGGCGGCCTGGGCCCACTGGCTCTGGTTCATCGAGCCGTACGGAGCGCTGTTCTGGATCCTCGTGCGAAGGAATTCGATGTTCCCCCAATCGGCCCGTCAGATGGCGGCGGTCTTCGACATCGGCTGCGCGATCTACTTCCTGGTGCCGACGGCGCCTCCCTGGTGGGCTTCCCGGAACGGCTACACAAGGCAGCCGGTTCAGTCGCGGCAGCAACTCGAAGCCGAGTCGGGCGTCGAGGTCGACGAGACCGTCAAGCGCGTCATGGTCGAATTCGGCGAGGACCTCCTCGGCCCGAGCTGGACCCGGATCTTCGGCACCCTGAACGGCAACCCGTGGGCGGCGATGCCGTCACTGCATTTCGCCACGGCCGTGTTGGCGGCGATCCTCGTGAGTGATGCCGGTGGCAGAGTCGAAGGAGCCGTCGCCTGGGGTTATGCGGCGACGCTCGGCTTTTCCCTCGTCTACCTGGGCGAGCATTACGTGACCGACCTGGTCGCCGGTGCCGGGGTCGTCGCCATCGTGCGCAATGCGGAGCCCCTGGCCCGCCCTCTCGTCCGGCTGATCAACAACCGTCTGCGCCGCCTCGAAGCGATTGCCGCCAGCTAGCATGGATTTTTCTGGGGGATTCCATAACTGAAGAGAAAAAGACCGCGGTCGACGTTCCGGGAGTGGAGGACGAAGGCGACGGGCTTCCCGTCATCTCGACCAGGGCTGCGGTTCAGACCGTTCTGATCATCGCTGTCCTGATCGTCGGCATCTACTTCCTCCTGCCGAAGCTGGCCGGATTCGGTGACGCAATCGGAATGCTCAAGGAGGCCAGCGCGGCCTGGGTGGCGGTCGCGGTCGGCTTCTGCGTCCTTTCTTTCATCACATACATCGCCCTCTTCCGCGCGGTCGTCGGCGGCGAGGCCTTCCCGATCTCATGGCGCGAGGCGTACGAGATCAACATGGCCGGGTTCGCCGCGACGCTGCTTTTCTCGGCGGGTGGCGCCGGCGGCGTGGTTCTGACCTACTGGGCACTGCGGCAGGGTGGAATGGAGCGGCGCGACGTCGGCACCCGCATGGTCGCCTTCATCGTCCTCCACTACCTCTTCTATCCACTGGCGATCGTCATCTTCGGCGTCCTGCTGAGGACCGGGGTCCTCCACGGAAGTACCGAGGTCTCCCTGACGATCGTGCCGGCGGCGATCGCCGGGCTGGTGATGATCATCGGACTGACCGTCGCGCTCGTGCCCGGCGATATCGAGCGTCGCATCCGGAACCTGTCCGACAGCCGGCCTACGGTCAAGTTCCTGGCGAAGCTTGCGACCGTGCCGGCAACCCTGGCCGAAGGGCTGCGCGTCGCGCTCCGGCTGGTCGCCCATCCGACCCGGGCCGGCCTCGCGATCGTCGGGGCCATCGGATTCTGGGCCGCCAACGTCGGCATCCTCTGGGCTTCGTTCAAGGCCTTCGGCATCGCCGTGCCGTTCGGCGTTGTCGTGATGGGC
This sequence comes from Solirubrobacterales bacterium, assembly GCA_038256675.1. Taxonomy (GTDB): domain Bacteria; phylum Actinomycetota; class Thermoleophilia; order Solirubrobacterales; family 70-9; genus 67-14. The sequence goes on from JBBSKC010000031.1 coordinate 21,881, forward strand.
TTCTTCATCGGTATGGCCGCCAACCTGATTCCTTTTGTACCGGCCGGCGTCGGGGCCGTAGATGCGGGCATGATCGGAACGTTCGTGCTCTTCGGCCTGCCCGAGTCGGAGGTCTTCGCGGCGGTCCTGATCTACCGCCTGGTCGCCTTCTGGTTGCCGATTCCAACAGGTGTGATTGCCTTCTTCCAGCTGCGCAAGACCGTGAAGAGGTGGAAGACTGACGGACTGCCGGTCGACCGGCCGCCGCAGCCGATGCTTATAAAAACGGGAACTTGATCAAAAACGAACAAATGGAGATCAAGTAGACCGGGAGTGGATAAAGGGTTTATACTTCATAAAGTAAAGTAATGGATGGCAGCTCACCCCGAGCATCCTTCCGACAACACCTAAGGATCTGAAAATGAGTGGCAACGAAGTCGAGAACATGATCATCATCGGCGGTGGACCCGCCGGTTACACCGCCGCTCTCTATGCTGCCCGCGCCGAACTGAACCCGCTCGTCTTCGAAGGTTTCCAGTGGGGAGGACAGCTCCAGAACACGACGGACGTCGAGAACTACCCCGGATTCCCCGAAGGGATCATGGGTCCCGAGATGATGACCAAGTTCCGCGCCCAGGCCGAACGTTTCGGGACGCGCTTCATCTCCGACGACGTCGACCGGATCGAGCTGAGTGACGGCGGAATCCACAAGGTCTACCTCGGCGACGAGGAGTACCAGGCCAGGTCGGTCATCCTCGCGATGGGCGCCGAACCCAAGCGTCTCGGCATCCCGGGCGAAATGGAACTCGCCGGCCGCGGTGTATCGACCTGCGGTGTCTGCGACGGAGCTTTCTTCAAGGACAAGTCGACAATGGTGATCGGCGGTGGTGACACGGCCCTGGAAGACGCGATCTTCATTTCGAAGTTCGCATCGAGCCTCGACCTCGTCCACCGGCGCCAGGAGTTCCGCGCGTCGAAGATCATGCAGGAACGGGCCGAGGGCATTTCCAACATTGCGCTGAAGACGCCCTGGTCACCGGAGGAGTTCATCGCCGGGGAGGACGGGGCGCTCGACAAGGTCAGGCTGCGTCGCTCCGACACGGGTGAGTCCGAAGACGTATCCGTCGACGGTGCCTTCGTCGCGATCGGACACATCCCGCGCTCGGAGATCGTCACCGGGCAGATCGATACCGACGACGAGGGTTACGTCAAGGTCGAGGAGCCGTCTACCAAGACGAACCTCAAGGGCGTCTTCGCGGTCGGCGACCTGGTCGACCGCGTCTACCGCCAGGCGATCACGGCAGCGGGCTCAGGCTGCCAGGGCGCCCTCGACGCCGAGTGGTATTTGCGCGATCTGACTTAGGCAACAGACCAAATACTAGGCAACAGACTAAATAATCCAAGTCGCACAGGAATAAGGAATCCAAGTCACTTCGCTCGATAGAAGTCACGAATGGTCTCGCTGTGCGACTTGGATTTCTTAACTTGAAGCCAGCGCAGCCTTAAACGCGGCCGCGGATTCGGTCGTTCGTGGTCCCGGCTCGACGGGGATCGGATGACCGTCGATTGAATCGACTGGCTGGACTTCGCGGGTGGTTGACGCGAGGAAGGCTTCGCTCGAGTTCATTACGTCGTCGATCTGGAATCGGCCGACTTCGACATCGAGCGCGTCGACGATCCTTGCCCGGGTGATCGAGTCCAGCACTCCGACATCGAGCGCGGTCGTGCGCAGCTTGCCGTCGGACACCCAGAACAGGGTCGAGGTGGGAGCCTCGAGCACCGAACCGTCGGGCATCACCAGAAGCGCTTCCTGGGCGCCGGCTTTTCTGGCGACCCGGGTCGCCTGCATGTTCGCTGCGTAGGAGAGCGACTTGACTCCGTTGAGGATCACGGTCGGCGAATAGGTCACGGTTGCCAGAGAGATCGAAGGCGGGTGGTCCAGGAGGTTCTCGAGCGTGATGATCCGCCGGTCCATCCGGGTCGAGATGATCCTGAGCAGGCAGTCGGTCCCGCCGGCCCGCTCGAGCAGGCTCAATGATTCTGCTTCGATCGCTTCCCGGTCGACGGTCAGGTCGATCGCCGATGCGGAGCGTTCAAGCCGGTCGAGGTGGTCCTCTAGCGCAAAAAGCGTCCCGGAATAGGAACGCAGAACCTCGAACACCCCATCTCCCCGAAAGACCCCATCGTCAGGAAGAGGAACGACCGCCTCATCCGAAGGAGTAATGACGCCATCAATGCTGGTCAGCAGCTGGATTCCCATGAAGCAAGCTTAAGCCAAACCGCCCCCGCGGAAGAACGACTACGCAAACGCTCTGATCCGCACCAGAAAATCAGTCAGAATCCGTGCCGTAGCCCCCCAGATCAGGACCCGGTCCATTTCGAAGGTGGGTGTCCTGATCGGGACTCCCCTTCGAACCAGGCGGCGCATCGCGTAGGAGTCGACCAGGTCGTCGATGCCGAACTC
>JBBSKC010000032.1:0-23566 GCA_038256675.1 Solirubrobacterales bacterium
CCAGCCGATCAACAAGCAACTCGGGCCGCTCAAGCGGGGAGTCGATGTTGTCGTGGCCACTCCCGGCCGCGCTCTCGACCACATCCGCCGCAACTCGTTGCGGGTGAACAACCTCGAAGTCCTGGTGCTCGACGAGGCCGACGAGATGCTCGACATGGGCTTCGCCGACGAACTCGACGAGATCCTCGACGCGATTCCGGGAAAGCAGCAGACGATGCTGTTCTCGGCGACGATTCCCCCGCGGATCGCCTCGATGGCCAAGAAGCACCTCGACGATCCGGTCCGGATCAGCATCAAGGCCGAAGCCGTCGAAGCGGGTGAAGCGCCCGTCGTGCGGGAGACCGCCCACCTGGTCAACCGGGGGAACAAGCCGGCGGCCCTCGGGCGTGTCCTCGAACTCGAACAGCCCAGTTCGGCGATCGTCTTCTGCCGCACCCGGCACGAGGTCGACAGCCTCACCGAGACCCTTGCCACCCGTGGCCACCGGGCCGACTCCCTCCACGGCGGCATGACCCAGGAACAGCGCGACCGCGCGATGGGCCGCCTTCGCGCCGGCGCAACCACGATCCTCGTGGCGACCGACGTCGCCGCCCGCGGCCTCGACGTCGACCACCTCACCCACGCCTTCAACTACGGGCTGCCGACCGCACCCGAGCAGTACGTCCATCGCATCGGCCGGGTCGGCCGGGCAGGGCGGGAAGGCATCGCAATCACGATCGCCGAGCCCCGTGAGCAGCGAAACATCAAGGCGATCCAGCGCCTGACCAAGCGCCAGATCGAGATCCGCGACCTGCCCACGGTCGCTGAGCTCAAGGCCGCGCGGCTCGAGATCACCAGGAACACGATCAGGGATTCGGTGATCGCGGCCGGTGAGACGCCCGCGGCAGCCAAGGCGATGGCGCCTTTCCAGCAGCTGGTCGAGTCGCTGGTAGAAGACGGCGGGCTCGACCCGGCCGCAGTCGCCGCCGCCGCCACGAAGCTGGCGCACGAAGAATCCGGCCTGGAGATCGACGAGCGCGAGATCCCGCCCGCCGGCGTGAAAGGCAAGGGTGCCAACGGTGCCAATGGCAGTCGTCCGAACGGCACCCCTCGGGGCTACAAGGGCAAGAACCCGCGGAGCAACGGTCCTCCCGGAGAATTCACCCGGCTTTTCTTCAGTGTCGGCAAGGCCGCCAGCGTCGCTCCCCGCGACCTGGTCGGGGCGATCGCCAACGAAGGCGGCCTCGGCGGCAAGGAGATCGGCAGCATCGAGATCAAGGAGAACTTCTCCCTCGTCGATGTGCCGACAGCTTCCGCCGACAGTGTCATCAAGCGGATGCGTTCGAGCCGGATCAAGGGCCGCAAGGCGACGATCCGCAAGGAACGTTTCTAGCCGGCGAGCGTCCCCAGGTCTGTTCCCGGGTCAGCCAGCCGCCCGGGGTCGACCTCGTTCCGTGACTTGATCAGATCCCGGATCGAATCGCTCACGTCCCAGACGTTCACGTTCATCCCGGCCACCACGCGGCCGTCCTTCATCCAGAAGGCGATGAACTCGCGACTCTCGACATCTCCGCGGTAGACGATGCCGTCGGATTCGGGCGCATACCCGGCGTACTCCATGCCGACGTCGTACTGGTCGGAGAAGAAGTACGGGATCTCGTCGAACTCGACCGGCTCTCCGAGCATCGAGCGTGCGGCAGCAGCCCCCTGGCGGCGGGCATTGGCCCAGTGCTCGACTCGTATCCGCTGGTTGTAGAAGGGGTGGAGGGCGTTGGCGACGTCACCCGCGGCGAAGATCCCCGGTGCTTCCGTCTCGAGCGAAGCGCCGGTCAGGATGCCGTTGTCGGTCGGGATGCGTGCGGCTTCGGCGAGGGCGGTGCGTGGCAGGACCCCGGCTCCGACCACGACCAGGTCGGCTTCGATCCGCTCGTTCGAATCGGTGAGCACCGCTTCGACCGAATCAGTCCCGGCGAACTCTGTGACGCCGGTACCGGCCATGAAGCGCACGCCGTGATCCTCATGGATGTCCCGATAGACCTTGCCGAGTTCGGCGCCGAGCACCCCTTCGAGCGGGGCGCTCTCGGGCGCGATCATGGTCACGTCGCAGCCCTTCTGCCGGGCCGAGGCGGCGACTTCGGATCCGATCCACCCGGCTCCGACCACGACTACCTTCACCCCGTCGCCGAAGCGCTGTCCGAGCGCCTCGGAGTCGGCGATGGTCCGCAGGTAGACCACATCGTCGAGCAGGGCTCCGGGCAGGTCGAGCCGGCGCGGCTCGGCCCCGGTGGCGATCAAGAGACGGTCGAACCCGATTACTTCGGACCCATCGACCGTCACGGTCGACCCGAGCGGATCGACCGCACTGACCGTGACCCCCAGGCGGAGGTCGATGTCCTTCTCCGAGTAGAAACCTTCGTCGTGAACGAAAGGCTTGTCGTCGGCCTCTCCTCGCAAGAAATCCTTGGAGAGAGGCGGCCGCTCGTACGGTCGTTCCGGTTCGGCCCCGAGCAGGATGGTCCGGCCTTCGAATCCCCGACTCTTTAGTTCTTCGGCGGCCTTGGCCCCGGTGAGGCTGGCCCCGGCGATCACGAAAGTCTGGTCTTCGTCCATGACTGACCCTTACCGGTTTCCAGCAGGATTGAAACCCCTGCGTCCGCAGGGGCCTCCTATTTGACGTCGAGCAGGTCGACCACGAAGACCAGCGTGGCGTTCGCCGGGATCGTCGGGGGCTGACCCGCAGCGCCGTAGCCGAGGTCGGGCGGGATGATCAGCTCGCGCCGTCCGCCGACCTTCATGCCTTCGATGCCCTGGTCCCAGCCCTCGATCACGTTGCCGGCCCCGAGTTCGAACTCGAAGGGCTCGCCACGATCCCACGATGCGTCGAACTCCTCGCCGGTTTCATAGATCGTGCCGACGTACTGCATCGAAAGATTGTCGCCGGCCTTCGCAACAGCGCCGTCACCTTCGACGACGTCGATAGATTCGAGCGCCGTCGGCGGGGTGCCCGTGCAGGCACCGATCGTCGGTTTCGTCTCCGTGTCCTTCGAGACCTCCGGGCAATTTGCGCTTCCGCCACCGCTGTCGTCCGAGTCGCCACCGGCGACGATCACTACGACCACGATGACCGCGAGAAGGGCAGAGGCACTGATCAGAGTGATTATTCGACGATCCATGTCGCGCATGTTAGTGCGGCTGCGTGACCGCCGTCACGTGACGGACGCGATCGGGCAACAGCCGACCGCGGCCTGGGAGTTCGCCGGAGCCATGATCGGGAGACTATTGACCGCGGCGCACTGCCAGAAAACAACCCTTGAGTACCTCGATGTTCAGAATGCCACGGATCGGGTATGAGCGTTGTATGAGTTCAATCAAAATCTTGCGTTTCCCCTCACTTCTCGCACTTTGCTTTTCGGTCCTGGCGGTGATGTTGGTCCCCGCGACCGCATCAGCCTGGGCGCCGGCCAAGACGGCCGCGATCCATCCCGGAGTCCAGGTCTTTACCGAAGGCGCGCAGTGCACGTCCAACTTCGTCTTCCAGGATGGCTCCGAGGTTTACCTCGGCCAGGCAGCCCATTGCTCCGGAACGGGTGAGGCGACGGATACCGACGGCTGCGCGGCGGCATCTCTGCCGATCGGGACTGCTGTCGAGGTAACCGGTGCTTCGAGGCCGGGGCAGCTTGCCTACAGCTCCTGGAACACCATGAAAGCGAAGGGCGAATCGGACGCCGACGCCTGCGCCTACAACGACTTCGCGCTGATCCGGATCGACCCGGCCGATGTCGGAAAGATCAACCCCTCGGTGCCTGGATTTGGCGGACCGACAGCGGTCGGCGGCACGGGCGGACTCGGTTCCAGCGTCTATTCGTACGGCAACTCGTCGCTCCGCCTGGGCATCAGGCAGCTCAGCCCCAAGCAGGGCATCGTGCTCCAGAACGAGGCCAGTGGCTGGAGCCACAACGTCCTGACCGTCACCCCCGGGATCCCCGGTGATTCCGGGAGTGGTTTCCTCAACGACAAGGGCGAGGCCTTCGGCACGCTCAGCACCCTGCAGTTCGCGCCGGCCGCCGGCTCGAATGGTGTCGGGAACCTCACGAAGGAGCTCAACTACATGCGGGCCAACGCACCGGCACTGTCCGGGGTCCAACTGGTCCGGGGCACTGAGCCCTTCAGCGCCAAACTGGGCCTCCTCCTCGGCACTCCGTCCGACACCCCTCCTTCCGACACCCCTCCGTCCGACACCCCTCCGTCCGATGCGGCAGCCGGCAGTACGACGAATGACACCACGCCGCCCCGGACGACGATCAAGTCAAAGCCGAAGAAATCGTCGACCAAACGCAAGGCGAGGTTCACTTTCGCTTCGAGCGAGGCAGGTTCCACCTTCAGATGCAAGCTCGACAAGGGCGGCTACCGCAGCTGTGCCTCCCCCTTCTCCAAGAAGGTCAAAGTCGCCAAACACACCTTCTCGGTCATCGCCATTGACCGGGCCGGCAACAAGGACAAAAGCGCCGCCACCTATAAATGGAAGGTCAAAAAGCCCCGTCGCTGATCCTGCGGGCCCGGACTGACCGGCTTTACGCGGCCCGGGGTCAGGGCTTGATGTTCCAGCCCTCGGCGGGGTCGACCTTGCCGTCGATGAACTCACTGAAGGTCGCAAGCATGTCTTCCGGGCCCTGACCGGTGCGAATCGTCATCCAGTCCTTGCTCGAGTCGATGAAGGCTTCCTGGTCGCCGGCGATCCTTCGCCGGAGTTCGGCGGCTCCCCAGTCCTCGTTTCGCCTGGCGACGCGGTTCGGTGCGAAGAAGAAGCCGGGCTTCGGACCGGACAGCGGTTCGGCATCCGGGTCCGGGGCGAGTTCTTCCCAGTCGGCGGCACCGACCACGGTGTCGGCAACCAGGTTCTCGCCGAACTGGTCATGGATGCGCCCGCGCAGATCGGCACTGCCGCCGAAGTCGATGTAAGCACTCGGGATCGCCGGATCCATCTGGTCGAGGTCGTCGTAGGTGATCACTTCGTCGTAGAAGCCGGTGCTTTCGACGAAACCTTTATTGCCGGCTGAAGTCAGACCGGTCAGCGTGACCGCTTCGCTGTGATCACGCTTGAGCATGAAGGCCAGGCTGAGGGCGGTCTTGCTCGAAGCGCTCGAACAGAGCAGGCGAGTGGCACCGTAGAAATTCTCTTCCACGATCTCATCGGCGAGTAACCAGGAAGTCAGGAAAAGGGGGCCAAAGAGCGCGACGTAGGGCTCGCGGGATTCGCCTTCGCCATCCTCGGGCGTGACGTATCCGTAGCGGTTGTAGACCGCCGGCAGCTCGGCACGGTGAGCGGCCCCGTCAACGAAGCCGGAGTCGGTGACGTCGGTCGGCTCGACCACGAAATGGGTCGACATCGGCATGTAACCGTAGATCCGTTTGCCGACGGGCAGACCGTCGTGCTCGGAGCGCAGTACTTCGCAGTAACCCCAGGCCGGGACCCGGCCGGTCGACTCGTCGCCCGACGGAAAGAACTTCCAGTAGTTCATCGCCTCGCCCATCGCTGCATATGTGACGTTGTTGGCGCTGATCGAGAAGTTGTCGATCCTCAGAAGGACCTGACCCGGGGCCAGATCGACCTCGTTCGCCGCGGGCGCGGGGCGGATCGAACCATCGCGAATGTCGGTTCGGCTGACTACGTAGTCGTAAGCGGAAGATGTCATTCATCGAGCTTATCCCCGTCGACTGAATTGCGACTTTGTGCGGACCAGGAGGCAGTATCAAGCGGAGCCGCCGCCGAAGGCGACGCCGGCAGCGGTCCGGGCGGCAGGGTGCTTGCGCACGGCGTCGGGCCAGAGCGGCCGTGCCAGCCGGATCTGGAGGATCGAGGTGGTGAGCAGTGTCTCCCGCACCGGATCCCAGCCGAAACCGTAGAGGTCCCTGATCTCGGGCGGCAGGAAGCCGACCGAGCTGAGCTTGATCGCTTCGGTCAACGGGGTTGCCGCGAGTTTTCTCCAGCCCCGGAAGGGCGGGTTGAAGATGATCGACTTCGAGCGGTCCCGGACGTCGCTCGAGATGTAGAGGCTGCCATCGTTCATCCGGCCACGGACGTACTCCCGCATCTCCGGTTCGGTCGCCGGAATCGAGTTCGAGGGCATGCCGAGCAGCATGCCGATCTGGCGATAGTCGGACCAGTACGACTCGCGCTCCCCGTCGTCGAGGGAGCCGAACAGGCGGTCCCAGTAGACCAGTGCGGAGTCGGCGAGAGTCGCGAGCGTCCAGAGCATCAGTTCCGGATCGTCGGCGGCATAAGGGGTGCCGGGAGGGATCGGGCCGTACTGCTCCTCGACCGTGCCACGAACCCGGCCGTGCATCGACTGGATCTGCGCGCCGGTGGCGGTAGCCAGCTCAAGCGATCCGAAGTACATCCGGCTCATGCGCTGGTCCGTGCTCAGAAGCCGCTTCTGGGGGTCGCTGAAGATGACCGAATGGCGATCGAAGCCGACCACGGCGAGCGGGTCGCAGGCCTGCATCAGCAGGGCCCGCACACCGGAGAAGGCGATCAGGCGCTCGCCGTGAAGGCGCCGGATCATGCTGCCGGCGGGGAAGAAGCCGTCGACTTCCGTGGCGAAGTCGACGTCGGCCGATCCGAGGCCCGGGACGGGGACCGGGAGGGAACTGAGCAGGCGGGATGCCGGATTCACGATCGCCCGGAACCCACTGCCTGGCCGGCACCGATTGCCTTCGATACGGCGCCGGCCGCCTTGCGGCCGGAAACCAGCGCGCCCTGAATGGAAGGAGTCTCACGATAGTCGCCACAGATGAAGACCCCGGAGTCGAGCAGCGGTGGTTCGCCGTCTGGCCGCTGCCGCCCGGGACCAAAGGCCGGCAGAGCATGTTCGATCCGGTACGTCTTGAGGTGCCGCCAGCCGGAGACGGCGGCTTCACCGAACCAGTCGCCGAGCTGGGTGACGACCGATTCATGCAGGTCGGCACGGTCGGTTTCCACCCCGACCACACTCACCGCGACCAGCGACCGTCCGGCCGGTGCGTAACCCGTGGCGACCGAGCTGGGGATGGCGACTTCGTTGATCGGTCCTTTGCCGGCGGGGGAGAGGATCAGCCAGCCACCGCTGATCTCGTTCTCCGGGGCATCGAAATAAAGGCAGGTCGTGGTCCGGCTGCCGGTTGGAGATGGCAGTCCGCACAAATCGGCCGCCGCAGCTTCTTCCGTGGCCACGACAACTGCGGTGGCTTCCACCCGGCTGCCGCCTTCAAGCTCGATTGCTTCGGGTTCGACCGCGGTCACCCGTTTGCCGAAACTGATCGAGCCTTCGGGGAGCCGCGCGGCCATCTGATCGGCGATCGCGCCCATGCCCCCGGCCGGGAGGGAAGTGTCTCCGGTGGAGAAACAACGGAAGAAAACTTCCATCAGGCGGCTCGAGGTCTTCAGGTCGGGGTCGATGAAGACGCCGCCGAAAAAGGGGCGGAAGAAATCTTCGATTATCCCGCTCGAGAAGCCGCGTTCTTCCAGCGAGACGATCGCGCACTTCTCCGGCCGCCGAACGATCTCCTGAGGATCGGTCGAAGTCAGGTCCCGCCACATCCGGGCCAGCCGGAACTTGTCGGCCAGGTTGCCGACCAGCGAGACGGCGGAGGCCGGCGCCGATCGCGGCGAGCGCAGGGGGTCGGCGAACCTGGCGAATGAATCTTTGATCCGAACCCGTGCTCCGGGGGCAAAGGAACCCAGTTCAAGTGCGTCGTAATCGAGTGTCTTCCGGGCTTCCGGGTAAGCGTTCAGCAGAACCTGGAAACCACGATCCAGGCGAAAGCCGTCGACGCTGTCGGTGCGGGCCCGGCCGCCGACCCCGTCCGAAGCTTCGTAGACATGAAATTCGATGTCGCGTTCCTGAAGCTCGAGCGCACACTTCAGACCGGCGAGCCCGGCGCCGACGATCGCTACCGGTGCGGCGGTTTCGTTCACCGAGTCTGGTCGGTCCTCAGGCTGCTGGTAACCGTGGTGTAGTTGGCCATCGACTACCGGTCCGTGTCTTCGCGCTCGCTCGAACGCTCATGGTCGGCTTCGCCGTAAGTGGCCGGTGACCGCTCGGCTTCGACCTTGCCGGCGTCGTACTTGGGATTACGGCCTTTGTCGAAATTCTCCGCCTGTTCGATCAGAGCTTTCTCCGACTGTTCGAATCCTTCCGCTTCGCCACCGCCGGCTTCTTCAACCGCCCGGTCGGCTTCGCGCTTTTCCTTTTCTCTGTCGTGCTTGAAGGGCATGCGTCAAGAGTACCCGGCCGCCGATGTGGGCAAGCAGGAGTTGAGCGGGACGGGGTGGGCGTTACGATCGTCCGGTGAACGACGAAGGCGGCAGAAGGGGGGCGGGGGTCGGGTCGATCGCGCTCGCCGGTTCGATTCCGTTGGTCCTGCTCGGCAACGCGCTGATCCTCATGCTGATCCCGTGGATGGCGGACGTCCAGTACGCGCTGCCGGGATTCCCGGACGATACGCTCGGTCTGGCCGGGGGTGACCGGGCCGGGCTGGCCCACACGGGGATCCGCTCGATCTGGCCGGTCGGTGAAGGTACCGCCCTGCTTGACGCCGCGAGGTTGCCGGATGGCTCGATGGCCTTTCAGGCCAAGGAGACCCGTCACATGGCAGACGTGCGTGAACTCGTTCAGGCCGCAACCGCCTTCTGGCTGGCAGCGCTGTTCGTCGGCGGGGCGAGTGCATTCATCCTGCGGCGCATCGCACCGGGCCGGATCCGTCCAGCACTCGGACTCGGCGCCCGGCTGACTCTGGTCCTGATGCTGGCAGTCGCAATCCTCATGGCGATCGGGTTCGAGACCTTCTTCGACGGCTTCCACTCGATCTTCTTCGAAGGAGACTCCTGGCGATTCAAGGACTATTTCACGCTTCGACGGATATATCCCGACGAATTCTGGGGCATCGCCGCCGCGTTCTTCGCGATTCTCACGCTGGCCCAGGCCTTGCTGCTTTCCCACCTGACCACTGGTCTGCCCCGACTCAGCAGGAAAGCCCAGACGGTTCAGGCCGACCAGTAAGCACCGATGCGGTCGGTGAACTGTCGCGGCTTCTCGGCGTAAACGCGATTTCCAATGGGCAAGGCTTCTTCGAGCAACTCGATCCTGCGAGACGTCGCGAGCGCCTTCAGGCCGGCCGCCGCCGGATCCGCGGAGTACCTGGCTTCGAGTTCGGCGAGCAGGACCGAAAGATCGTTGTACGACCCGAGCAGGTCGCCCAGATGCCCGACCTCCTTCACCGGCGACTTCAACCCCTCTTCCCACGAGTTACGGAGCAGCCTTAGCTGGTACCAGAGGTCCTTGACCCGTTTTCGCCATTCGTGGACCGCCTCCGGCGTCGGATCGACTTCGACATCCCGGAGCCGCCGCCGGCCGTCGCGATAGGTCCGTCGCAGTCCGCCGGCAAAGAGCTGCCAGTCGGATTCGGTGAGGTTCCAGTCGTCGATCAGGCGTCCACCTTCCCCGATCGTCTGTTCCGCCCGCTCGAGGCGGGGGTCAATCGTGCTGCCGCCGGATTCCCGGCTCCGGTCGCGTCGGGCTTCGAGGTCGGTGATCAGCGGAGTGACAGCGGCAGCCTCCTCCGGGTGCGAGGCGACCAGTCTTTCGACTGTGTGAACCAGGACGTCGTTGTCGCGCGCCTCCGAGAGCAGCCGGGCGGCGTCGCGGTAGCGGTGGTTCTCCGCCCGGAAGGTTTCCCTGCCGACTTCATCCCGGACCAGCCGCAGCACGGCGCGCATCTTCTTCATGTCTTTGCGCGCTTCGTGGACTGCGTCGGCCCGGGTTGCCGGATCGGTGGAGCGAAGCTGTTGAAGGGCCGATTCGACCCGTCCCCGGGCGACCCGCCGGGCTTCATCGGCGGGGTTGTTCCCACGGGCCAGCCGGTAAGCGGGGTCCTGGCTCCCTGGGTCGACTCGACTGACGCTGATCGTGAACTCGGAAACGTCGGATCCACCGGGTTCGACGGAGGCGAGGCCTCGACCGCTGACCAGGGCGTCGGTCGGGGCCTTCATTGGTTCGAAGCAAATCACGTCCTCACCGGCCGGTGCGAAAATCTGCGCGGCACCGTAACCGTGATCGAGCCGAACGGTTAGGCGGCGGCGATCGTCAGCCACCGAGAACCCGGCGCCCGGTTCGATGCCGGTGAACCCGTCGTCCCACGATCGATCGCCGAGGACTTCGCTTCCGGCTTCGAGGGCAGTCGCCCCGGCGACCGGGATGCCGCGTCCGTCGAATTCGAGGGCTTGCCTGGCCGGCAACTCGATCCGCCAGCCCGAGCGGCTGCCTCCGGGGAGGCTCAGGTACGGATGGAAGCCGAAGGCCAGTGGGACCAGTCCATCACTGGTGTTGACGACGGTCGTGGTCACACTGAGCGCCTCGCCCTCGATCTTCATCTCGAGTTCGAGGCGGTGCGGAAAGGGGAAGCTCGCCAGCAACTCGGGGTGTGCACCGAAATCGAGCGAAGCGGCAAGGCGCGCGTCCTCTTGCCGGTCGCCGGCCGAGGCATCTTCAATCACCCAGAGCGGCGAGGCCGCCAGGGTGCCGTGGATCGCGAGTCCGTTTTCGTCACGCCGGATGCCGAACGCACCCGGTTCGATCATGACCGTCCGGCCGCCGAATTCATACTCATCCCCAGAGATCCGGTTCGCCCAGGGGTAGAGGATCGGGAGGCCCATCGTCTTGCCTGATTCGATGTAACTCTCCAGGCCGCGTCGCTGGCCGAGGAGTTCTTCGCCGTCATGCTTGAGGGAAACCCCGACCATTCCGGCCGCTGGGACGAAAGTCGCAGAGAGGCCGCTGCCGGACTCGATGCGGATCGCGCTCAGGCTCATGCGCTGATGATTGCGAATCTCTGGAGGCGCGGCGTAAAGAACCCGGGAACGCCGGTGACAGGTTTAATCTTCAAAGGATGAAGATGAAGGAGAGACCCGGGTGGGAGCCCGGTGAATCCCCGGGCCTCTTCGAGGCCGCGGCCCGGGTAGCGGGCAGCCCGCTGACCGACGTGGTCACCTGTGCCGGCGGAGACATCAACCGGGCGTGGAAGCTGCAGCTGGGCGACGGATCCGAAGCTTTCCTGAAGAGCCGGCCGGGAGCTCCGGCGCGGGAATTCGAGGTCGAGGCCGCGAGCCTCGCATGGCTGGCCGCGGCCGGTGAGCTGCCGGTGCCGAAGGTCATCGGGGTCGTCCCGGGGGACCAGCCCGGGCTGCTGCTCGAGTGGATCGAACCGGGAGGGCGGCTCGATGCGGCAGGCGAGACTGCCTTCGGCCGTGGACTGGCCCGGATCCACCGGTTCGAAGCCGACGGCTTCGGGGCGCTGCCGGCCGGAGCACCCGAAGGTGATCTCAAGGTCGGGCCGGTCAGTCTTGGCGATTACGTCGATAGCGACACGGAGCACGGCTTCGGGCGGTGTTACGCGCGCCGTCTCGGGGGCCTCGTCGCCCAGGCCGTTGATCGCGGCGCGGTTGATTCCGGACAGGCTGCCGCGATCGAAAAGCTCTGCGGACGGATCGATGAATTCGCCGGGCCGCCCGAGCCGCCGGCACGGACTCATGGCGACCTCTGGTCGGGAAACGTTCTGGTCGCGGCCGACGGCCGGCCCTGGCTGATCGATCCGGCTGCCCACGGCGCCCATCGCGAACTCGACCTGGCCATGCTTGCCCTGTTCGGTGCCCCGTCGGACCGTTTCATGGCCGCGTACCGCGAAGAGTTTCCACTCGCGCCGGACCATCAGGACCGGGTCGAGCTCTGGCAGATCCAGCCGCTCCTGATTCACGCGGTCCTTTTCGGCGGGTCCTACGGCGCGGCCGCTGCGCGTGCGGCGAACAGCTACCTCTGATCTGACCTGCCCGGGACGTTTTCGAGTCGCCTCGTGGTTTCGTGGTTCAGGTCCCGGGTAATCCAAAGCCGACACCGAAAACGAATCAGGAGCTGAAGAATGAGCATTTTTGACAAGTTGACAGGCAAAGCGAAGCAGGCCGCAGGTGACATCACCGACGATGGTTCGCTGCGCCGAGAAGGCAAGAAGGAAGAGAAAAAGGGCGAAAAGAAGGAAGAGATGAAGCGCGCCGACGAACGGGCCGATCGGAAGGCCGACGAAGTCGCCGATCTGGAGCGCAAGACCTGATGCCGGACAACACGATCCGCGAAGCCAAACTCACTCAGTACCTGGTCGAAGCGCTCGGCAAGGAGAAGGAACTCGAAATAGCCCTCGCCGCCCACATCGAGATGACCACGCGGGCTCCTTACAAGAAGCGTCTCAAGCAGCACCTGAAAGAGACGAAGAGCCACTCGAAGCAACTCGAGCGGCGCATCAAGAAGGTGAGCAGTGACGGTGCCGCGACCATCGCCAAGGGCGTCAGCCAGATCAACCGCGTGATCGCCGCGGCCAAGGGACCCCTGCACTCCATGCGGGGGAACAGCGAGACCGAGAAGATGCTGAAGAACGCGAAGACCGAGTATTTCTCCGAGCACGAAGAGATCGCGACCTACACGGCGATCGAAGTTCTCGCCGAACAGCTCGGTGACACCGAGACCGCGAAGATGGCCAGGAGCATCCGCCGTGACGAAGTGCGCATGGCCGGGTTCCTCGAAAAACAGATCCCGATACTGACCCGTCAGATGGTCAAGGAAGACATCCCGGCCGGCGACCGGAAGCCAGCCAGATCGAAGCCGAGGCGCAAGCCGGCCAAATCGGCGAAATCCTCGTCGAAGTCGGCCAAGTCGACCGCAAAGTCAGGCAAGGCCAAAGCGAAGTCGGCCAAGTCGACGGCAAAACGGCGGGTCTCGAAGAAGAAGTAGCCCGTTCGTCCGCGGCGGATCAGCCCGGATCTGGCTGATCCGCGGTCGGCAGCGGGTCCGTTGCCGGCCCCTGCAGGACCGAGCCGTCCGTTTCGAAGCGGGATCCGTGGCAGGGGCAGTCCCAGGTCCGGTCGGCCTGGTTCCAGCTGACGATGCAGCCGAGGTGCGTGCATCTGGCCGAGACGCGGTGGTACCCGCCTTCGTCGTCGCGGCTGACCGCAGCCTGGGTGAGCCCTTCGCCGACCACAGCGCCTTCGCCGGGTTTCAGGTCCTCTTCGGCAGCGCGTTTCCTCAGGCGGTCGCCGGCAAAGTGGAACCCGGTCTCCACGGAGTGGCTCGTCAATTCTTTCACCTGCCGAAACTGACTCGCACGGGCGGGGTCGAAAGTGGACAGCGCCTCGCTATCGACGCCGACGAGGCGGTCGGCGAGCAGCAATGATGCCCCGACGCCGGCCGCCAGCCCCCACTTGGAAAAGCCCGTCATCACCATGATCCGGTCATTGCGGGGAAGGATCGGGCCGACGAACGGCAGGTGGTCCGGACTCATCTCGTCGTGGGCACACCAGTGGTAGGAAACCTCGGCGCCGAACTCGTCCCGGAGGAATTCCACCATGGTCAGGTAGCGCTCGACGGGGTCACCAGTGCCCACCCGATGGCCTTCGCCGGAAACCAGGAGCGCGCTCTCGCCGGACTCCCCGGGGGTCATCGGACGGATCGAGCGCAGGGGCTCGTCCACACTCAGGTACATGCCCGTTGGCAAGGGGCTCTCGATCCGGCCGGCCACCGCGTATGAGCGCTGCGAGTCCATTCTTGCGAAGAAGAGCCCACGGTCGAGAATCGGTGTGTGGGTGGCAACGACGATCCGACCGGCCTGGATCTCGTGGCCCTTGTCGGTCTCGGCCGAGCAGGGGCTGCCCTGCTTCACCCCGGTGACCCGGACGTGCTCGAACACGCGGCCGCCGAGGTCCCGCAGGGCGGCTGCGATCCCTCGGGTCCAGGCGACGGGATCGACCTGCGCCTGATCGTCGAGACGCAGGACGCCGGCGATCGGGAAAGGCAGATCGGATTCTGGCTCAAACTCGATCGGGAGTCCGGCATCGCGTGCCGCGTCGAACTCTTCTTCGAGGGTTCTGAGTCCTTCGGGTTCGCGAGAGTACGAGATCGCCGGTCTCCGCAGGAACGCGCAATCCGTCCCCAGGGTTTCCGCGAGTGTGGCGATCCGTTCGAGGCCGGAGAGGTTGAGTTCGGCGTAGCGGGCGGCGGCTTCGGCCCCGACAGTCCGTTTCAACTTGCGGTAAACGGCACCCTGCAGGGCGCTCAGTTTCGCCGACGAATTGCCCGTCACACCGGATGCGATCGTGCGGGCCTCGAGCAGGATCACCGAGAGACCGCGAAGGGCAAGTTCGTGAGCAGTGCTGACGCCGGCGATACCACCACCGATCACCAGGACATCGCAAGACTGGTCTGAGTCGAGCGGAGGACGGGTGGCTTCGGCCGGCACGTCCAACCAGGGTGAAGAGGCGGTTCCGGGAACGGATTTCACGATCAGACGAACTCGTCGGCCAGGCCGCGAACCATCTGGGCGAGCGATGGTGATTCGTCGGCGACCGTCCGCTGGCGGTCCGCGGGAGATTCCCGGATCAGCTCGAGGTTGTGTTCGAGCTCTGACTCGCAGCCGAGATCCTGTGCGTGCGGCCGGGCCGCTCCGATCAGATCCTCGAGAATCTCGCTGACCGGCCGCCGGATCTCACGATCGGCATCGATCAGCGAGGCGTGGACTCCGTCCCGGGCCGCGAGGAAGCGGTTCTCGGAGATCGCCTCCTGAGCGTCGATCGACCGCTCGGTGGTGACCCGTTCCTCGGCCTCAAGTTTGACGATGCATTGGACCAGCGCGACCAGCGCGGCGTTGTCGTCCAGTCGTGACTGTGCATCCATCGAGCGGATCTCGAGAGTGCCGATCGCGGGCTGTGGCCGGACGTCCCACCAGAGGAAGCTGCGGTCGGGAACCGCTTCGGTCCGGATCAGGAGGTCGACTTCCGTGGCGTAGTGCGCGTAGTCGCGAAAGGCGCGCGGGATGCCGACTCGGGGGAAGGCCTGGAAGAGCGGCGTGCGGGCCGACGCCAGCCCGGTGTCGCGGCCCTGCCAGTAAGGGGAGTTGGCCGAAACGGCGAGCAGAAGCGGCAGGTGAACCCGGACCCGGTTATGGACCTGGATCGCGGTCTCAGGGTCGGGCAGGCCGACGTGCACGTGCAGGGCGAAAGTCGGTTCCCGGCGGGCCAGTTCGCGCATCGAGCCCTGCACGAACCCGTAGCGGTCCCCACCGCTGACCGCTATCTCCTGCCAGATGGCGAAGGGATGGGTGCCTGATCCGGCGGCGCGCAGGCCGAGTGTGGCGAGAGTCTCGGCGAGGCCCGATCGCAGATCGTGCAGCTGGGCGATCGCGGCACCGACTTCGGAGTGAACGTTCGTACAGAGTTCCAGCGCAGAGTTGTGCGTTTCCTGCGTGGCCTGCAGGACGACCCGCTCCGGCAGCCGGGGCATCACGGCTTCGATCCGGTTGGCGAGGGAGAAATCATCGCCGTCCAGCAGCATCAACTCCTCTTCGACGCCGATCGTGAATGACCCGGTTTCGTCCTGGCACCATTCTGCCCACTCGGGGAGGGAGGATGAATCGGGTGGGGGAACGGCGCTGGCCACGGCCGACCTGTACCCGGATATCCCCTGTCGCAATCAGGGATCTCGAGTACTGCCTTTCTCTGGACGTCGATCGCGTGATCGGGACTGAACGACGACGAGAAGTGAGGCACTATAGCGCGGGTGGCGGGCTCGATCTGAGCCCGCAGCCGACCGGCGTTCCGACCGCTCGAACCCGTACTCTCGACCCTCCTTGAGCACCGCCTCCGCCTATACGAACCCCGGCTCCGGCCCCCGGATCGCCTTGCCCGGCTGGCCCGCCGACCGACCCCTCCGGGAGTGGCAGATCGAGGCCCTGTCCGTACTGGAAAGTCACGCGGGTTCGAGTTTCCTAGCGTCGGCGACACCGGCAGCCGGCAAGACCACCTTCGGCCTGAAGGTGGCACACCAGATGCTCGGCCGGGGACAGGTATCGCGGGTCGTCGTCGTCGGACCGACCACTCACATCTGCCGGCAGTGGGCGATTGGCGCAGCCCGCTACGGGATCGATCTCGAGCCGAACCGGCCGAACTCCGACGGAACCGAAACCGAGGACTTCCACGGCGTCGCGGTGACGTACCAGACGGTGGCTGCCGATCCGGCACATCACGCTGCTTCGTCCCGCCGCCCGACCCTGGTGATCGCCGACGAGCCCCACCACATGGGGGATCAGGCGAGCTGGGGCGTGAGTGCGCGCCAGGCCTTCGGCCAGGCCACCTTCCGTCTCTTGCTCTCGGGCACGCCCTTCCGGTCCGACAATGCGGCGATCCCCTGGATCGCGTACGACGAAGACGGAGTGAGTACGGCCGACTTCGTCTACGGCTACCCCGAGGCTCTGGTCGACCGGGTTTGCCGGCCCGTCACCTTCCTGCCGTATGACGGTGAGATGGAATGGGAGAGCGACGGCAAGACCCGCACCGCCGACTTCGACCTGGTGCTGCCTTCAAACGAATCGGCGCGGCGCCTGCGCACCGCCCTGGACGCCGGCGGCGACTGGATGGGGGAGGTCCTGCGGGACGCCGACCGGAAGCTGGAGGAGGTCCGGGAGGGCGGTCACCCGGACTCCGGTGGCCTGGTGATCGCTTCGGACCAGAACCATGCCCGGGCGATCTCCCGCCGTCTGGGAATGATCTGCGGGGAGATTCCCGAGATAGTGATGAGCGACGAGCCCGACGGCAGCCGCCGGATCGCCGATTTCTCGGCGGGCGACAAACGCTGGCTGGTCTCCGTGCTGATGGTCTCCGAAGGGGTGGACATACCGCGCCTCCGGGTCGGCGTCTACGCGACCGCCGCCCGCACTGAACTCTTCTTCCGGCAGGTGGTCGGTCGTTTCATTCGCGTGACCCCGAGTCCGAGGCGACAGATGAGCTACCTGTTGCTGCCGGCCGACAGCCGTCTCAAGCAGCTGGCTTTCGAGATCGAGAAGGAGCGCCGCCACGCGATCGATCTCGCGCCCGCGCTGGAGGACGAACTCGAAGAACTCGACCACGAACTGCCCGAGCGCGGGGAGGGAGGCCAGAGCTTCCAGATGCTGAGCTCGACTGCGGCCGAGCTGGACGAAGCGATCCTCGCCCAGACCACGATGCAGCTGTTCGCGACTGATGACATCGACGAGGCTCCGCAGTCGTTCTCGGCGATCACCGGTGCTGCCACCAGTCGCGCGCGACCGGAGATCAAGCCGGCAACGCCCGAGCCGGTGGCCGAGCCAAAGCGGGAATCAGCCTTCGCGGCCCGCGAGCGCCTGCGCGGAGAACGCCGGACGATGGTGGCCGACGTCTCCCGAAGGACGGGGGAGAGCCACCGCGAGGTCCACGCCCGCATCAACCGCATGACGGGGGTGACCGCCGTTAGCAAGGCGACAAGGTCGCAACTCGAGCGGGGAAACGAACAGCTCGAACGCGACCTACGGTAGACCCTGAAGGGAAATCATCCCGCAGACACGGTCGCCCGGTCCACAACGCGGTCGTAGTTCAGCCTCATCAGCTCGATCACCTGCCAGACGTCGTGCTCGACGAGCTGGAACGCCTGCGCTCGGGCCTGACTGAATGCATCGGCTGCGGGTGTCTCTCCCTCAGCAAGTGCAAGCTGGCCAACCCCGGAGACCGGGTCGCCTGCCAGGGCCCGGGTCCCCGTTCCTGGGTGTCGGCTCAGACCTCGCCCATGAAGGCCTGACGCAGCGGGGCCCGTGCAGGACTTGCGAAACCATGTCCTCTGGCGTAGCTTGATGGACTGATGCCCTTTGGCAGGAGGAATACCGGGATCGTCGTCATCGCGTGGGCTTTTGCCTGCCTCGGCACAGGTTCCGCGGCTGCATCGGACGATTTTGTGCCCCGTGAAGTAATCGTTCGTTACGCCCCTGATTCGAATCAGGCAGAGCGCACCGCGGTTCGCCGTTCTTCGGATGTCGCGGCGACTTCCCCGCTGCTGCTGCCTGACGCGCAGGTGGTTGAAACTGGTCCGGGGCAATCCGTGGCCGGGACGATCGCCGATCTGGAAGGCGATCCGGCGGTTCTCTACGCCGAACCCAACTACATCGAACAAATGGATGTCACTCCCGACGATCCCCTCCTGCCCCAACTCTGGGGTGACCTGAACGCGGGCCAGTCGGTCAACGGGTTTACGGGCACTGCGGGTGCGGATATTTCCGCGAAAGAAGGCTGGGACATCGGCCGCGCCAGCCCGGATGTCCTAACCGCAGTGATCGATTCCGGAATTACCGGCGACCACCCGGATCTCGTCAATCAGATCTGGGTCAACCCGGGAGACAGTTCGGTGAACGGCGTCGACGACGACGGAAACGGCCTGGTCGATGACCGGTCCGGCTGGGACTTCGTCAACAACGATCGCGGTCCGGTCGATGGCAGCCTGCACGGCTCCCACGTGGCCGGAACGATCGGTGCGACCGGCAACAACGGCCTGGGTGTGACCGGGGTTAGCTGGGATGCGAACCTCCTGCCGATCCAGGCCTGCAAGTCGTTGGGTGGTTGTCCAGTCAGCGCTTCGGTAGACGCGATCGGCTACGCCGACCGGATGGGGGCGAAGGTCGCCAACATCAGCATCGGTGGCAAGGTTTTCAGTCAGGCACGGCGCGATGCGATCGCCGCGGCGGACGACACGCTGTTCGTCACTTCGGCCGGTAACGAGGCCAACGACCTGCCACTGGGGCAGGGTGACAACGACGCCGTCTCCAAGTATCCCTGCATGGACGACCAACAGCCCGGCTTCGCGGCGCTGCCCAACATCATCTGCGTCGCTTCGACTGACCAGAACGATGACCGGTCGGACTTCTCCAACTGGGGGGCGACTTCGGTCGACCTGGCCGCGCCCGGTTCGAACATCCTCAGCACGATCCCTACCTTCATCCACCTGTTCACCGACACCTTCGACACGGCAAGCTCACCCTGGAACTACGCGAAGGTGGACCTGGGCTCCCCGGCTCAGTCTTCGGGATGGGAGCGGTTCACAGGGATCGGTAAAACCGGGCGGGGTATCACCGACAGTCTCAATTCGGCAGGGGCGCCGATCGACTACGCGCCGAACTCCAACGCTTCGACGGTCATGACGACTGGCGTCAACCTGAGTGAGCGCGAGGGCTGTCTGCTCGAATATCAATACCGGGTCGCGACCGAACGGCCCTCGCCCGACAGTTTCTCGGGAGCCGATGTCTTCTACGTCGAAGCCGCAAACAGTGCCGCCGGTCCCTGGACCGTGCTCGACCGCTGGGCCGGCAACTCGGGCGGCTACGCCAACTCGACCGGCAAGGGCAGTCAGGCCACGCTTGAACCCTTTGCGAAGAGCGGGCCGGTATTCATCCGGTTCCGCCTCGAGGCCGATGCCGACGCGAATGTGGGCGCCGGCGCCACCGTCGACGACGTGCAGATGCGATGCCCCGGAGTAAGTTCACCGGCCCGGGTCCAGCTCAGCAACGGGACCTCGATGGCGACACCTCAGGTGTCCGGGATCGCGTCGATCGTCCGCCAGCTCAACCCGGGTCTGAACGCGGGAGAAGTCAAAGCGAAGATCCTCGGCGGGGTCGACGTGCTCCCGGCATTCGACGCCGGCTCGGGATCGACGACCCCGTTGCTCACCGCGGGTCGCGCCAACCTCTTCCGGACCCTGAACAGCCTTGACCGGACACCGCCGCCGAAGCCGCGGTTGCTGGCGCCGGACGCCGCGATCGTCGGCGAGCCCCGGCCGACATTCTCGTGGACCGTCGACCAGCTCGATACGACCTACGAACTCGTGCTCGACGGCGTGGCTCAAGCCAAGTCACTCCGCCTCGGGTCTTTCACTCCCGCCTCGGATCTGAGCGTCGGCATGCACTCCTGGTATGTCCGGGCCACCGACGCGCCGGGCAATGTCGCATTAAGTGAGACCGGAAGCTTCCGTTTCGCGCCCCCGGGCCGGATCAGGATCCTTTCAGCCAAGCCGTTCGCCGGCAGGGGTGGTGGCGCGACCGTGAAGGTTAGTATTTCTGGCGCCGGACGGGTCAGGGCAGTCGCCAGGGTCCGCCGCAAGAAGACCGTCGCCAAAGGCACCAGAATGCGTGCGTCCGCGGGGATCCTGAAGGTTCGAATCAGGACTACTCGCAAGGGCAGCAAGCTGTTCGGCTCGAAGAAGAAACTGAAGGCCCGACTGACGGCCAGTTTCAGCCCGTCGACCCGCGGTAAACCGGCGACGGCCAAACGCAAGGTGAAGATTCACCGCTGAGGTTCCGTGGACCACCCGCCCTTCGATCTAGGCGGGCCGCAGACCGACCGAGGTCATCGCGACCTCGACGCAGGATTCGATGACCCGTTCGGGTTCGATCGGGAAGAACTCGAGCATCCCGGCTTCGGACCGGCGGACGCCTACCCCGATCCGCACCAGATGCATGCCGCCGAGCGCCTGGGTCCAGAGCAGGTTGGCCAGGTAATCGGGGTCCTCGATCTCGAAGTCGCCCGCTTCCCTGCCGTCGTAAAGGGTCATCGCGACGGTGCTCACGCACCGGACCATCAGCTGGCCCAGCCGGAAGAAGCGGGCTTCGGAGACGATGTCCTGAAGGTCCTCGGCCGGCTGCTTCATCAGAGAAAGGGCGCAGTCGAGGAAGGCCGGGTACCGGACGCAGAAGCCGGCGTAAGTGCGGGCGACCCTCTCCAGCTCTTCGGTGGGGGTGCCGCCCTCTGCGCGCGCATCTTCGAGCTCGTGGGCCAGTTCGACCAGGTAGTCGGTGACCGTGACCACGAAGAGTTCTTCCTTGGACGAGAACTCCCGGTAGATCAGTCCGCGGGCGATCCCGGCCTCTTTGGCGATCGCTTCAATCGGCGCGTCCTGCATGCCGCGCTCGTCGAACAGCCGCCGGGTGACCGCGATCAGGTCTCGTTCCCGGGTCTTTCTGAGGTCGGCTTTGCGTGGTGGGGATGCAGCCTTGGCCATACCTGATCCTACCCAACTCGTGTGACATGTGAACAGATGTTTGACAAACGTTCTCAATCGGGCATAGTTACCGACATGGCCGAGCGAGGAGCACAGCCCAACGTCCCCAGGTACAGGCGCCGCGCGCTGAAGGCCGTCGAGTCGTTCTTCTCGCCCCTGCTGCCGGATGACTACCTCGAACTGATCAACCCTCTCTGGTCGACCCAGGAACTGCGCGGACGGATCGAACGCATTCATCCCGAGGCCGACGGTGCGGTGACGGTGGTGATCAAGCCCGGTTACAAGTGGGGCGGCCACAAGGCCGGCCAGTACCTGCGGATCGGAGTCGTAGTCGACGGCATCCACCACTGGCGCGCCTACTCGCTGACTTCGGACGCCGACCGGCCCGACGGCTGCATCACGATCACCCCGAAGCTGGTCGATGCCGGCAAGGTCTCCCCATGGCTCACAGGCCATGCCAAGCCCGGCGACATCGTCCGGCTCGGTGGAGTCGAAGGCACCTTCGTCCTGCCCGACCGGGTGCCGCCAAAACTGCTCTTCATGACTGCCGGCAGCGGGATCACGCCGATCATGAGCATGATCCGCAGCATCGATCGCAGCATCGATCGCAGCCGCGCGTACTGCGACATCGTCCACATCCACTCGGCCCGCGATGCCGACCGGGTGATCTTCGGCGAAGAACTCGACCGCCTGGCCTCCGACCGCGCCTGGCTCGACCTTCACGTCCAGGAGACCGCGAAAGCGGGGCGAATCGAACCGCCCCACCTCGACGAGCTCTGTCCCGACTGGCGCGACCGCCAGACCTATGCCTCGGGTCCGGGCGAAATGCTTGACGCGATCAGCGCTCACTGGGAGGCGGAGGGTCTCAACGACCAGCTCTCGATCGAGCGCTTCCAGCCCCTGATCGGCGGCAAGGGCGGCGACGGTACGGGCGGCACCATCACCTTTCGAAAGAGCAAGGTCACAGCCTCGGCGCAAGCCGGCACTCCGATCCTGGTGGCCGGCGAAGAGGCCGGCATCGAGATGCCCTTCGGCTGCCGCATGGGCATCTGCCACACCTGCGTCGGGCAGCTCTGTTCGGGCCGGCTCAGGGACCTGAGGACCGGCGAGATACACGGCGCCGAGGGCGAGATGGTCCGCACCTGCGTCAATGCCCCCGAGGGCCCCGTCGAGATGAAACTTTGATCTACCGACTTCCAAACGTAAGACTGAAACCTTCGAGCAACGAAAGCGAGCTTTAGATGAGCCCCGTCACCGAAACAACGAAACCCGGAGTGGTCGGCCCCCAGAGTCCCCTGGCCCACCTGTCCGACCAGCAACTGGAAGAGCTGGCCGACGAGTTTGACGCGATTCACGACGAGGTCTACGCCGACCTCGGCGAACGCGACCGCAAGTACATCCAGAGCATGATCGAAATGCACCGCCGCCTGGCCGTGATGAGCCGCGTCCTTCTGCTGGCGTCGCCGAACCGTCTGGCCTGGATCGCCGGCACCGCCACCAACTCCGCCGCCAAGATCCTCGAGAACATGGAAATCGGCCACAACGTGCTCCACGGTCAGTGGGACTGGATGAACGACCCCCAGATCCATTCGACCACCTGGGACTGGGACACCGCTTCCACCGCCGAATCCTGGAAGCACTCGCACAACTACGTTCATCACACCTATACGAACATCATGGGCAAGGACAAGGACCTCGGTTACGAGATCATGCGGATCGACCCTGACCAGAAATGGCACCCGGTCTATCTCGGTCAGCCGATCTACAACCTCCTGCTGATGGCGTTCTTCGAGTGGGGGGTCGCCATGCACGACCTCGACCTCGAGGCGATCCGCAAAGGCGAGAAGCCGATGGATGACGTCAAGCAAGAGCTGAAGGGCATCGCCGGCAAGGCGAAGAGTCAGGTTGTCAAGGACTACATCGCCTGGCCCGCGGTCAGTGCCGCGGCCAACGCGGCGGGCAGCCTCGCGGTCAGCGCGGTCACCGGCAAGCTCAAGAAGAAGCAGCGCTCGAAGGCGATCGCTGACGCGGCCGGAGCCGGCCGGAGAGCGTTCAAGAGCACGGCAACCGCCAACTTCACCGCGAACATCGTGCGTAACTTCTGGTCGAACGCGATCATCTTCTGCGGCCACTTCCCCGATCAGACTTACGTCTTTTCACAGGAAGAAGTCGAGGACGAGTCACGCGGTGCCTGGTACGTGCGCCAGCTTGCCGGGGCGGCCAATATCGACGGCAGTCCGATGTTCCACATCGCCAGCGGCAACCTCAGCTTCCAGGTCGAGCACCATCTCTTTCCGGACATGCCAAGCAGCCGCTACGCCGAGATCGCTCCCCGCGTAAAGGACGTCTGTGAACGTTACGGCCTGCCGTACAACACCGGGCCCTTCCTCCAGCAGTGGTCGATGGTCCAGCGGACGATTCTCCGACTCGCCTTCCCCGGTGGTGAGCATAAGCCGAAGCCGGGGCCGTACGTGCCGGAAAGGGCCTAGCCGGCGTAGGGCCTAGCGCCCGTTGAACTCGGCGTTGCCGGGTCCTTCGGCGAGGAAGGTCTCGACTGCCGCCTGCAGGTCTTCGGTGCCGAAGAGGTCTGCCGCCTCGCGCCGGGTCACGCGGTCGGCAGCGGGGACTCCGCCCTCGACGTAGCCCCTGAGGATTCTCTTGGTCATGGCGTGGGCCTTGGTCGGGCC
>JBBSKC010000033.1:0-23227 GCA_038256675.1 Solirubrobacterales bacterium
CCAGGGTGCCACCGACCTGATGAAGGGCGACGAACACACCGTCCAGCGAATTCTCGACATGACCGGTGGCTACGGCGCCGACTTCACCTTCGAGGCGACGGGTCTGGTCAAGGTGATGGCACAGGCGGTCGAATCCGCCCGTATGGCCTGGGGCCTATGCACTGTCGCCGGCGTCGCCGGCAAAGGTGAGACGCTCGATGTCATTCCCCGCTGGCTGATCACCGGCCGGCGGATTGCCGGGTCTTCTTTCGGCGGGGTCAAGGGCCGCGACCAGGTGCCGGAACTGATCGAGCTCTACCTGGACGGCAAGCTCGACGTCGATCCTTTTCTTTCCCATGACCTGACCCTGGACGAGGTCAATCGGGGATTCGAGCTGATGGAAGCCCAGGACGGCATTCGTAGCGTGATCCACTTCAACTGACCAAAGACTGGCAGTGTAATTGCCCTCAGAGCGGGCCAATTCACTGCCAGTCCGCCGAAACGAAAGGCTCTACATGAGTCTTCAGAGAGTTGAACAGGCCGACTGGCTTTCCAATGCGTACCTCGTGACCGACGAGCCGGGCGGTGCCACAGTGCTGATCGACAGCAACGGCGTGATCGAACCGTTGCTCGAGCGGGTCGACCGTGAAGGACTCGACCTCACCCACATCCTGCTGACCCACGATCACTGGGACCACGTGGTCGGTCTGGGCGAGCTGGCCAAGGAGCGTGGGATTCCGATCCTCGCGCACGAGATCACCGCCGACCGGGTCGACTTCGACGTAGACCAGGTTCTGAGCGACGGTGATGTCGTGACGACCGGCGGGCTCTCGGTCGAGGCGATCTTCACCCCCGGCCATGCCGCGGGTCACCTCGCTTTCCTGATCAACGGCACCGACGTGGTCACGGCCGATGTGATCTTCAAGGGCACGGTCGGCGGGACGATGGCACCGGGAGCAACCGGCTTCGAGGACCTCAAGCACTCGATCATGGAACGTCTGATGACCCTGCCGCCCGAGACGAGGATCCACCCTGGTCACAAGGAACCGAGCACGGTCGCCGAAGAGTGGGAGAACAACCCGTTCGTCCGGATCTGGCGCGGCCTCGACCCCGAGGGTGACGAAACCTGTGAGGTGAACGAGAAGGGCGAAGCGAAACTCATCCTCTGGGCCCCGGACTACGACGGCACGAACAAGGCCTGGGTCCGGTTTCCCGACGGCACTGACAACATCACCGGCGGGTCCCAGATCACCCGGCGGTAGATCAACCAGCCCCGCCGCCCTGAGCGGCGGGGCTGGGAAGGTGGTTCAGACCAGCCGCCGGCTCAGGGGGCGCCCATCCATCCGGCGGCGTAACAAGCGTGGTTGCCGCAGGCCGGCTCAGCCGGGTCGGTGATCTTGCCGTTCACCTTGAGGAAGTCGGCGATCTGCTTGCGGATCAGCGGGGACTCCTCGATCACCGTGTCGTGCGGATCGACGCCGAAGCTGTCGTCCGGCCAGGTGTTGGTGAGCGGCGACGGGTCGGTGCCGAATTCGGTCGGTCCGACCATGCGCTTCGGACCGATGTCCCAGACGAACATACCGCTGCCGTCAGCCGCCGGACCACTCAGGTCACCGAGCGTGCCCATGTCGAACCAGGGCTCGATCAGCCCCGGCTGGATTCGGTCGTTGTCCAGCGCCGGCCGCCGCAGCGGGGCACCGATCGTCCGTGCCTGGGCCTCAGTCGTCACGTTCGAGACCTGGTGGTCGCCGTAGGACATCTCGATCAGCACCTTGTGCGCCGGGGTGTTCGGCAGCGGGTCGTCGGTCATGTGCTGCGCGTAGCCCGACGGCTCGCCCCGGTCCCAGAGGGTCTGGATCATGCTGAGCAGCAGCGGCCGGGTGCGCTCGACCGGATACGACGGGTAGAGGACAAACGAGTAGGTCTCGAAATCGACGCTCCTCGTAAGAAGCTCCGAGTAACGCATGCCGGGCACGTACAGCACCGACCGGGTGAAGTCCGGCGCCAGCGCAGTGAGCGCGCCGCCAGCGATGCCGCCCTGACTGTTTCCGTAGTAGAAGAGCGCGCCGGGATCGAACAGCGGATCGCCGCTGTCATCCTGGAAGGCCGGATCTCCGACGAAACCTCCCTGGGCGGCGGAGGTGTGCATCAGACGCCCCAGATACATGTAGTTGAGGAACCCCTGCTGCAGGCGGTCGGGGATGTTTTCGAACTTCGACATGTCCTGCAGCGCGTTGAACGCGGTCGGGATGACGTCATCTTCAGCCATACCGGACCAGTCGGTGCCGCAGACCATTACTCCGTTCTCGTCGCCGAGCTGCCTCACGTTCCGGGCCCGGTTGAGCTCGTAGTAGTCACCAAACAGCCCGTGGCCGTACAGCGAAGGCCGAGAAGCATCGGTCACGTCGATTGGTCCCGGAGTGGAACTGACCGACGATCGCGGAATGTTGCAGATGAAGCGGGCGGTGAAGGTCGCGCCCGGGGTGCGAACCGGCAGGCCCTGCGCGTCGAGCTTGAAGTGGGCGCCCGAAGGGCAGCCGTTGGGGTACCCATCCGGATTGCCGGGTGCCGGATCGGGAACTCCGGCGATATCGAGATAGCAGGGCACCTCGAAGGTGCCGGCCACGGTACGGATGTTCTCCATGCCACGCCCGTGGTTTCCGGCCGGCCCCGGAGGATCGCCCGGATTGAACGGGATGCCGTAGTTCATGGTCGACTTGGCGGGGTCGATCGTGAAGTTCGGCGCGGTACCGGCCGGGATGCCGTCGGCGAGGTTGGTGTCACCCAGCTGGGCGAAAGCGTCATCCCGGATGTGGAGCATGCGCTCCGAGAGGTTCCGCTCGCTGGCCACGGTGAAGTCCCAGGCCATGTAGAGCGAATCGCGCTCGATTCCGGCCCCGCCGAGCTTGGTGAAGATGTCTTCGAAGCCGGGCCGGCGCGACTCGATCAGCGCGTTCTCGGTGACCTCGTTCTCGTTCCGGTAGAGCCTGAAGCCATCCGGTGCCTCGATCGTAGTGCCGTCGGCCCGCTTCAGGTTTCGCATCGCAACGATGTAACGGTGCCCTTCGAGCAGGTTCTTGTTGAAGTGGATCAACAGGTCGGTCTGCTCCGGGCTGGTCGCGTTGGCATCCAGCTCGGCCCAGATCGGTTCACGCTGACCGGTGGCGGCGTCGATCATGACCAGGGGCTGGTCAGCCGCGGCGTACTTTGACTTTTCGTAGATGCTGACCATGCCGGTGGTCTGGAAGGCCTGGATCGTGTCGAGGCCCGGCACCTGGGTGACGATCGGCGCACCGGGACTGAAGCCGTCACTGCCGTTCAGGTCGTCCGGATCGATGTGGACGCCGCTGACGTTGGCCGGGGTCGACTCGATGTCGAGGTTCAGCCGCAGGCCGGTGTCGGTGCTTGAATCAGCCTTGGTGAAGTAGTTGTTGGGGTACGGGAAAAGGCATTCCGTATCGGGAGCCGTCCCCTGGGTGATGAAGTCACAGCGATCCGCGGACGCGAGGTCGATCGTGGCCGGAACCGGGACGACCTTCGGTCCGGTCGGGGCGCATCGGGTCCCGTCGCGCTTGAGCGTGCGCTTGTCCTTGCCCGAGCGGCGGAAGCTGACCTGCTTCACCTTCCTGCCGCGCTTTCGCTTGAACTTGTACGTCTTGGAGCGGGAATCGACAGTCAGCCGGGGCGTGCCGCACTGCTTCGCCAGATTGCGGGCCTTCTTGTTCAGCTTGATCGTGATTACCCGCTGCTTGCCGCGCTTCAGGGTGGCTCCGTTGCGACCGGCAGTGGAGAGTGTTTTCCCGCCGAGACGCAGGGTCAGATTGAACTTCGCCCAGTGCTTCTTCGGCTTCGTCCGTCGGGTGGCTTTGGCGGTGACCTTGACCTTGCCGTTGGCCAGAGCGGCCTGGCTCGAGGTCTTGATCTTCAGCTTGACGACGGGCTTCTTCGAGAACTTTCCCTTGGCCTGGGCTTCGGATCCCAAACCGGCGAACAGTGCCAGCATCGAAACCAGTCCCAGCACGACAAGCGCCACTACGTAAGCACGATGACCACGAACTGCACCCATTAAACACTCCTCCTGAATACCGTCATTTTCAGATTCTGGCGGGCGATTCGAGGTCTCCCAACCCCGACGTTCGAACCCCACCGAAAGAAAAGATAGCAGCCTCCAAGTACGGTTTCGTACTTCTCAGGCAGCGGACGCGACCGCTACTCACGCATTTCGTAGCCGCCGGCCAGTGCCCGGGTCTTCTCCCAGACGGCGTTGAACCGGTCCTTGTCCACGACCGGCTTGGTGATCGCGCCACGCGCCCAGTCCTGCTGGGCCTCCGTCGCCGAGGTCTTGCCGTGCAGCTCGGCGGCGTAGGCGGAGAAGTCGCGGATCAGAACGTCGAAAATCTGGTCGAGCGTGTCGTGAGGCAGGCCGATGAACGCCGCCTGCTCACAGATCAGCTGGCCGTACGGGATCAGGGTGAAGATCTCGCCGAGGGTCAGCAGGTAGTCGAGGTCCTTCTGCTGGGCTTCGTCCGGGCCGGCGTCGACCAGGAAGCCCTTGAACGATTCCGCCTTTTCTACGAAAAGCGCCACGTTCGGCACCTCGGTGAAAGGTTCGAAAGCGTCTCGCCAGGGGCTGAAGCGGATCTTTCCGAGACCACGCGCGGGGCCCTGCCGGAACAGGAACTCATCGTCGCCCGGTTCTAGTGCGCGGTCCGGCGGGGCCAGGTCGGGATCGGCGTTGAAGAGGTACGACCCCATGAACTTGAGTACGAGGGCCATGTTCACGTGGACGGTGCCTTCGAGCTTCGGCAACGCCCGGATGTCGCGGGCGGCCATCTCGAACCACATGTCACGCTCGAACCCCTTGGCGGCGATCACGTCCCAGAGCAGGTCGACCACGCGCTCACCCTCGGTCGTGACCTTCATCTTGGTCAGCGGGTTGAACAACAGGTACCGGCGGTCTTCGAGTGAGGCGGTGCGGAAATAGTCGATCGACCGGTTGGCGAACAGCTTCATCGCTACCAGCCGGGCGAAAGCGTCGGTGAAAGCCTGGCTGACGTGTGGGAAATCGGTGACTTTCATGCCGTAGAGGACGCGCGAGTCGGCGTGGGTGATCGCCTCCCAGAGGGCGTGCTCGCAGATGCCGATCGAAGCGAAGCCGAGGTTGAACTTGCCGATGTTGACCGTGTTCAGGGCCGCGTCGAAGGCGCCCGGCCCGGTGTGGAGGACGTCGGCCGACTCGACCGGATACGCGTCCAGGTTGAACTGCGAGACGTAGCTCTGCGAGTTGACGACGTTGCGGACCAACTCGTAGTTCTCGTGCTGCGAGTTCGCGGCGAAGAAGGCATACCCTTCAGCCCCCTCGATGCCGTCGACCCGGCCGAAGACCGAGACCATGGCCGCCTCGTTGCCGTTACCGATGTAATACTTGCCGCCGGTCGCGGTATAGGTCTCCCCCGCGCCGTCGTCGCCGGCTGGGGTGAGCACCATGTCGGTCGAATAGATATCGGCACCGTGCTCGCGCTCGGAGAGGCCGAAGGCGAAGATCGAACCGTCGGCGAGCTCGTCGGCCGCCCGCTTGCGCGCACCTTCGTTGTCCGACTGGAAGATCGGGCCGAGCCCGAGAATCGAAACCTGCCACGTGTACCAGTAAGGCAACCCGTAGAACGCGGAGAGCTCGTTGAAGGCGCAGATCCGCTGAGTGTCCCAGCGCTTCTCCGGGTCGCCGCCACCGTCGCGCGACGGCGTCAGGAAGCTCGAGAAGATGCCGAGATCGGCCTGCATCTCGAGGAAATCCGAGTACCAGACCTGGTCGCGATCGTGGTCCTTCAGAGTTTTCTTGCCCCGTTCTTCGAACCAGTCGATCATGCCCTGGAGCCGGGCCTGGTCGGCCGGATCGAGGTGCGGCGCCGAATAGTCCGACGGATTGAGGATCAGCCCGTCGCCGGGTGTCCCCGGGGCGATCGACTGGGGGGCTTGGACGTCGGGACTCGCGGAAGGCTCCATGGGCCGGAGCTTATCCCGGGAAGCCCGGCCGAGCGTCACCTTCCGGCGGCGCTTCGGTACTTCGCGACCGCAAGCGGGGCGAAGATCGCGAGGATCACGAAGGACCAGACGAAGCCGCCCCAGATGCTGTTGCCCGCAGGGGCCCCGAGCCAGAGCGCGCGCATCGCGTCGACCACGACCGTGAACGGGTTGACCTGGGCGAACCATTCGAGCGCGCCCGGCATCGAATCAACCGGCACGAAGGCCGAGGAGATGAAAGTAAGTGGGAACACGGCGATGAAGCCGACCGAGTTCGCCGACTCCGGTGAGGACACGAGCAGGCCGAGCCAGGCGAACACCCAGGAGAACGCGTATCCGAAAAGCAGGAGCAGCACCAGGCCGAGCAGGATCTCCGGCACGCCGGCGTCGAACCGGAACCCGATGATCAGCCCGGTGCCCAGCAGGATGAAGACCGAAAGAGTATTGGTCGCGACGTCGGCCAGGGTCCGGCCGGCCAGCACGGCAGGCCGTGCCATCGGCAGGGAGCGGAAACGGTCGATCAGGCCCTTGCTGAGGTCCTCGTTCAGCCCGACTGCGGTCACGAAGCCACCGAAGGCGATGTTCTGGACGATGATCCCGGGCAGCAGGAAATCCTTGTACTCGTAGCCCGGCGTGACGATCGCACCGCCGAACACGTAAACGAAAAGCAACAGGAACATGATCGGCTGAACGGTGAAGGCGAGCAACAGGTCGGGTGCCCGCGGCAGCCGGATCAGGTTGCGCTCGGCGATGACCAGGGTGTCGGAGATCAGGCGCTTCACTTGCCTTCCTCCTCATTGTCGCCCTCGTCGGTTTCGAGCGCGTGCCCGGTCAGGTTGAGGAAGACTTCGTCGAGGGTCGGGCGGCGCAGGCCGATGTCGTCGATGCCGATTCCGGCCTCGTTCAGCTTCTGGACCGCTTCGACGATCGACCCGCGGCGCTTGCGCACGGTCAGCTTGACCGACTCGCCTTCGATGAACGGGTCCTCGTCCGACATCGACGCCAGGATTTCGATGGCCTTCTGATTGAAGTTGTCGTCGTCGAGCTTCACTTCCAGGCGTTCGCCTCCCACCCGGTCCTTGAGTTCGTCGGAGGTGCCGTGGGCCACGACCTTGCCGACGTCGATCACGGCGATCCGGTCCGCCAGGCGATCGGCTTCGTCGAGGTACTGGGTGGTGAGCAGGACCGTGGCGCCGTCGGCGACGAGGTCCTCGATCGTCTCCCAGAGGGCCAGGCGGCTGCGGGGGTCGAGCCCGGTCGTCGGCTCGTCGAGGAAAAGGACCGCCGGGCGGGCAACCAGGGCGTCGGCCAAGTCGAGCCTCCGGCGCATTCCTCCCGAGTAGGTGCGGGCCGGACGGTCAGTGGCCTCGTCGAGGTCGAAACGGCCGAGCAACTCGTCTGCCCGTACCTTCGCGTCGGCCCGGGTCATGCCGTAAAGGCGCCCGACCATGGTCAGGTTCTCCTTGCCGGTCAGGTTCTCGTCGACCGCCGCGTACTGGCCGGCCAGTCCGATCTTCTCGCGGAGCGCGGCCGCATCGTCGACGACATCGAGACCGGCCACCCTGACGCTGCCGGCGTCGGGCTTCAGCAGGGTAGTGAGGACGCGAACCGCCGTCGTCTTGCCGGCCCCGTTCGGGCCGAGGAGGCCGAGGACGGAGCCCTTTTTCACTTCGAGGTCAACGCCATCGAGCGCCTTGACGTCGCCGAAATGCTTGACCAGCCCTTCGACCACGATCGCGGATTCGTTCGAGGGCGCGTGCCGGGTGGCGGTTTCCGTTTGTTCTGACTGGTTAATGAGGGGAACTCCAAGCTGGGTGCATCGGCTGAGGGTGGTTGTAACAGATTCAGACCGCCGAACCGGACGAAACTGATCGGTCGAGCTTATTGCGATTCCGCAAACAACCTCACTGCTAGATTGGGAGCGTGTTCGAACAATCTCGCGCCCTCGGTCCGGTACTCCTGCTGCGCGGCATCACGGCCGATCGCCATCGGCCTGACCTCGGTGCGCTGGCACGCGAAGACGACCCGGAGAGGTTCGTCTGGAGAGTCCTACCCCACGCCGCCCGGAGCTTCGCCGCGAGCATCGTTGTCCTCCCCCGGGAGAAGGCGATGGCCGCCGCCGTCGCCTACCTCTACTGCCGCATGCTCGACAGCTACGAAGACCTGATCGAAGACCCCGTCGCCTGCGAAGAAGGCATCCGCCGCTTCGCGGCACGGTTCGAAAGTCAACCTCCGGCCCCACCTGAAGCGATCCCTGCAACTTCCGCCCGCGACGACCGGGACCGCGTCTACCTGCTGCTGATCGAGCGATGCAACCTCGTCGACTCCGTCTACCTGGGCTTGACCCCTCCCGTCAGGGCGCAGATCGCCGATCTGGTCCGGTCGATGGCCGAAGGCATGGTCTGGTCGACGAAGACCTTCTCTGAACAGGGCGGCGTACTCGAGGACCAGGAACAACTCGCCCGCTACTGCCGGAACGTGATCGGCCATCCCGCCCTGTTTACGCTCGGCCAGGTCGCCGACAGCAAGCTGACCGACGGCGCCCGCGAGGACGCCCTGCTGGTCAGCGAAATGATCCAGCTCGCAAACGTGAGTCGTGACATCGAGCGCGACCTCGAGCGCGGCATCGCCTACCACCCCGCCCTCCGGCCCTTTCTGGGTCGGCCGATCGGCGCCGAAGCCCGGGCCGCGGTTAGCGAGGTGCGAGAGATCTACATGTCGATGGCCCTCAGCCGGGCCTCGGCCTACCGTCGTCTTTTCGAGGGACTGAACCTCGGCGGGACCGCCGCCGTCAGGACGGCCGCGGTCCTGATGCTGTCTTTCACCGACCTCCACTACCGCGGATGTGCGACCAGGACCGGTCATACCGCGTGGCCGGGACCCGCCAGCCGCCTCCAGGTGGTCGCGAAGACCCTGCCATCGGTCGTCTCACGCGGCTGGGCCGGAAATACGATCCGCCAGATCGAGAACGAGTTTCTCCACGCCCGGCTCGGGCTTATCTCCTAGACGGACCCTCAGGAACCCAGGGCCGAATCGATCGCGGTGACGATCTCATCGTCCGCCGGTTCGGTCCCCGCCGGAAACTTGGTGATCAGCCTGCCTTCACGGTCGATCAGGTACTTGGCGAAGTTCCATTCCGGCTGCTCGCTCTGCGTGGCCAGCTCGGTGAAGAGCGGGTTCGCTTCATCACCGATCACTGAAGTTTTGGCGAACATCGGGAACTCGACGCCGTAATTCTTCTGGCAGAACTCGGCGATCTCTTCACCGGTGCCCGGCTCCTGCTCCATGAAGTCGTTGGCGGGGAATCCGAGCACGTTGAAGCCCTGGTCGTGTTTGTCCCTGTAGATCTTCTGCAGCCCCTCGAACTGGGGCGTCAGACCGCACTTGCTCGCGGTGTTCACCACCAGGGTCACGTCGCCGAGGTACTCGCCGAGATCTTTTTCGGCTCCATCGAGCAGTTCCATCGTGCCGGCCAGGAGGACCGGTGCTTCCTGATTTTCCATGACCTGATCCTAACTTTCGGCGGAGGCAACCGCTTCTCGAGGCAATAGGCTGGTTGACGGCGCGGTCGTCCGCTCGCGCCGGGAGGAAATCTTGCCAACCGAAGGGGAGTTCAGATGAAGATGGTGATCGGCGTCGTACGCCCGGAAAAGGCGAACGACGTTCTCGAGGCGCTCTTTCGCGCCAAGATCCGTGGCGTGTCCATGAGCAAGGTCCAGGGCCACGGCGGTGAACTTCAACGGGTCGAAACCTATCGTGGAACAACCGTGCAGATGGGTCTGTCGGAGAAGATCCGGTTCGAGATCGCGGTCTCTGACCAGTACGTCGACGACACGGTGAAAGCGGTCAGCGAGGGTGGCCGGACCGGTGACGTCGGCGACGGCAAGATTTTCGTCCTGCCGCTCGACTCGGTGGTCCGGGTCCGCACCGGCGAGACCGACGACGATGCCGTGACCCCGGTGGGTAACTGATGGCCTCCGGAGTCGACGTCGGCGATACGGCATGGATGTTGATGGCGACTGCGCTGGTCGTCCTGATGACCCCGGCTCTGGGGATTTTCTACGCAGGGCTCGTCCGCTCGAAGAACTCGCTCAACACGTTCATGATGTGCCTCGCGGCACTCGGCGTCGCGACCGTCTCATGGGCAGTCGTCGGCTACTCCCTGGCATTCGGTGACGGCGGTGGATTCATCGGCAACCTCGACCACGCGTTCCTCAGCGGCGTCGGATTCGAGCCCCGTGAAGGTACGGCGATCCCCCAGCTCCTGTTCGTGGCTTTCCAGGGTAGCTTCTGCATCCTCACGGTCGCGCTCGTGTCCGGTGCCGTCGTCGAGCGGATTCGTTTCGGCCCCTACATGGTTTTCGTCGCGCTCTGGTCCACTCTCGTCTATCCGGTGATGGCGCACTGGGTATTCGGCGGCGGCTTCCTCGCCGAGGCGGGGACACTCGACTTCGCCGGCGGCGTCTCAGTCGAGATGGCTTCCGGCTTCTCGGCGCTGGCGGCAGCGATGCTGATCGGTGTCCGCAAGGATTACGGCCGCCAGGCCCTGCTGCCGCACAACTCGGTGCTGGTCCTGCTCGGGGCTGGACTGCTGTGGTTCGGCTGGTTCGGCTTCAACGGCGGCAGCGGAATCGGGGCTAACGACATCGGCGTCCTCGCTTTCACCAACACTCTGCTCGCCCCCGCGTGCACTTTGGTCGGCTGGTTCGTTCTCGACCTGATCCGGGGCGGCAAGGTGACTGCGGTCGGAGCGGCCACCGCGGTCATCGTCGGTTGTGTGGCGATCACGCCGGCAGCCGGATTCATCAGCCCGATGTGGGCGATGGCCCTTGGCCTGATCGCGGCCGCGCCCAGCTACCTGATCATCGTCTGGCTGCCAAGGACCCGGGTCGACGAGACCCTGGACGTACTCGGGGCCCACGGTGTCGCGGGCATCTTCGGCATCCTTTTCATCGGCTTCTTCGCCCAGGCTGACTGGAACGGCATCTCCGACGGGCTTTTCTACGGAAATGCCGGCCAGCTGGGCGATCAGGCGCTGGCCGTACTGATCTCCCCGGTCTATGCCTTCGGCGTCACGTATCTGCTGCTTCGGCTGATCGGCCTTTTCGCACCGCTCCGCGCCACCGATAAAGAAGAGGCCGTCGGCATGGACGTGATCCAGCACGGAGAAGAGGCTTACGTCAGCGGCGAAGGCGCGATCCTCCTCCGGGTCGCCGGGAAGCAGACTCCGGCCGAGCTCGATTCGGACCTCGAATCGGGCGCCTTGCCCACCCTGGCCGTTCCGCCCGACCGGAAGGAGAACTGAGAGTCAGATCTCGCTCGCGGAGTCGCTGTCACCGAGGAACGCCCTGAGCGCCTGAACCGCGGTCTGCTGGGACGGGCCACCGCTGAGGCCCCCGAGCAGACCATTGCCCTGGCCGTCCATCATCGAGAACCTGTACTTCTCGCCACCAGTCGCCTTGATCTTCACCTGGATTGCGACCTGGCTCATCAGGACGGCACTCGGGTCGTCCCACGCTCCCCCGGCCCGGCTGATCTTCGCCTTGGCGATTTCGGACTGGGTGATCGAAATGGCATTGCCCTTGACGTCGCGGCCCCGCCGGTCGAGCGGCTGAACGATCAGCCGCCGGTCAGTGACGGCAAGCTGGACCACGCCACCGGAGAACATCCCCTTCTGCTGCGAGGCGGCAGTGGCTCCCAAGAGGGTCTCGCCCGGTTCAAGCAGGCCCTGCAGGTTCTGCTCGAGCTTCAGCTCGGCTTCGGACTTCTTCTTTTCAGGTGTAGCGGCCGGCTTGAGTTCCATGACCCAAGCCTAACCGCGCTTGCCGCACCAGGATCAACCTGCACGGACTGCTCCTTTTGGCTTTAGGCTGCCTCCATGGAAGTAAAGGATCCAGTGCGGGTCGCCCCGTCCCCCAGATTCAGCGGTTCACCGCCCGACGTGAGAAAGCCGAAGCTCCTTCAGGCCTGGAACCTGGCGCACGCCCAGAACGCGATCTTCGATGAAGCCCGGAAGGACCTCGGCGATGTTTTCGTGATCCACATGGGGCCCAGGAAGTGGAACATGCTGGCCCATCCCGATGCGGTCAAGCAGGTCTTCACGGCGCCGCCGACCGTCCTCCACGCCGGCAAGGGCAACGAAATCCTGGCGACATCGCTCGGCGACCATTCGGTCCTCTTGCTCGATGAAGCCGAACACATGCGGCAGCGAAAGCTCCTGCTGCCCTCTTTCCATGGCGAGAAGCTCGCCACCCAGACGAAGACGATCGAGCGCATCGCCGAGCAGCAGGTGGCGAAGATCCCGCGAGGCGAATCGTTCTCGATCCGCGACCACAGTCAGGAGATCGCGCTCGAAGTGATCCTCGAGGTGGTGCTCGGCACCGCCTCCACCGGTGAGCAACACGACCGCCTCGGCGCGGCGACCAAACACTTGCTCGAATGGATCGCCTCTGGAGCTCGCCTCTTTCTCTCGGGAATGCTCGGTCCGCGCAGCGCCGTGATCAAACGCATGTACAAGCCGGTGCTGAAGCCACTCGACACCGGGCTGTATGAGCTGATCGCCGAGCGCCGGACCGAGCCGGGCCTCGAAGAGCGTGACGACATCCTCTCGATGCTGCTCCTGGCCCGTGACGAAGACGGAAAGGCGATGAGCGACGTCGAGATCCGCGACGAACTGGTCACCCTGATAGTGGCTGGCCATGAAACCACGGCAACCGCGCTCGCCTGGACCTTCGAAAGGCTGACCCGCACCCCGGGCGGCGCTGCTCGCCTCCACCAGGAATCGCTGACCGATGAAACCGCTTACACGAAGGCGGTCGCGCAGGAGGGGCTGCGGCTACGCCCGGTGCTCGACTTCGTCCTGCGGCGGGTCAACGAGCCGATCGAAATTGGCGGCTACCAATTCCAGCCGGGCGACATCGTGAATCCCTGCATCTACCTGATCCATCGCCGCGAAGACCTCTATCCGAACGCTCTGGAATTCAAACCCGAGCGCTGGTTCGATCAGAAACCGGGTACCTACACCTGGATCCCGTTCGGCGGTGGTGTGAGGCGATGCATAGGGCTGTCCTTTGCGATGGCCGAGATGGAGATCGTCATGCGGGCCGTGGCCCGCGCCGGAGTCCTCGA
Organism: Solirubrobacterales bacterium; assembly: GCA_038256675.1. Taxonomy (GTDB): domain Bacteria; phylum Actinomycetota; class Thermoleophilia; order Solirubrobacterales; family 70-9; genus 67-14. The sequence continues at coordinate 13,129 of JBBSKC010000033.1, forward strand.
GCCGGTCGGACCGGACGAAAAGACGGTCCAGCGTTTCATCACTTCTTCGCCGGAGCGCGGCGGCGAAGTCCGCCTCGCTGCCTGAGTCCCGGCGTCGCAAGACCGGCAAGCCGAGTTAGACCTTCACCGGCCGGATCATCGATCGTCCAGCCGGGCGATCGCGTTTGCGATGCCTTCGCGAGCACCCGGGAAACGCGGCGCCCAGCCCAGCTCGGCCTTGATGCGTGCGTTCGAACTCTTCGCGGAGCGGGTCACCGCGCGGACCGTGTCGCCGCCGGCAACCAGACCTGCGATCCACGCAGGGATCCGTCGAGGCTTGCCGACCTTCAGAGCTTCTGCGGCCAGGGCGACAAACTCGAAATACCTAATCGGCTCGTCGTCCACCACGTGGTAGAGCGATCCGGCCGGAGCTTCCTCGACCGCAAGGACACAGGCGGTGGCGACATCCTCGACCTGGACCACGTCCCACCAGTTGCGACCGGAACCGATCACCGCGAACCGGCCCGGCTGCAGCAGCCGGATTACGAACTCGTCGAGGAACCAGCCCCCGGGACCGTAAATGTGACTTGGCCGGATGATCACGTCTTCGACGCTCGAACTCCGGAGCATCCGCTCGCCTTCCATCTTCGACCGCCCGTAGATCGTCTTGACCGGGAGTTCCGACTCCTCGGTCAGGACCTCCCCTCCCGCATCGCCGGTTACAGCCGTCGAGGTGAACACGATGCGTCGCACTCCGGCGGTTTCGGCCGCCAGGATCAGGTCTGCAGTTCCCACCACGTTGGCCGCGGCAATCCTTCTCGGATCGCGCTGCGAGGCGATCTCGGCCGCCAGATGGATCACGCATTCCGGCTCGGCGAGGTTCAACGCCCGGGAAAGTGAGCCCGCATTCGAAAGGTTGCCGAGAAGTGCTGTCGTGCCCGGGGGCTGCGAACCATCGCGCCGGACCAGTGCCACCACTTCGTGGCCACGTTCGACCAGCCTGGCGCAGACGAACCCTCCGAGGAAGCCACTTGCTCCGGTGACCAGAACCTTCATCGAGTCCTCGTTCGAGCTGTCCGCGACATGCGACACCTTCCCATACGATGCCGACATGGGCCACTACAAGAGCAACGTACGAGATATCGAGTTCAACCTCTTCGAAGTACTCGGCACGGATGCCGTCCTCGAGACCGGAGCCTTTGGCGACCTTGACGGTGACACCGTCCGGGTCATGCTGGGTGAGGCCTCGCGCCTTGCCGAAGGGCCGGTGGCCGAGGCCTTCGCCGAAACCGACCGCACTCCCCCGTCGTTCGATCCCGACACCCACGTGGTGACGCTGCCCGAAGCACTCAAGGCTTCCGTCAACGCCTGGACCGACGCGGAATGGACCAAGCTCGGCCTGGGCGAAGAGGTCGGCGGCATCCCCGCCCCTTCCACCGTCTCCTGGGCCATCAATGAGTTCATGGTCGGCGCCCTCCCCGCCGGATTCTTCTACCTGGCCGGTCCCGCTTTCGCCCACCTCCTGTACGAAAACGGAAACGAAGAGCAGAAGCACTGGGCCAGGATGGCGGTCGACCGCAACTGGGGCGCCACCATGGTGCTCACCGAGCCCGACGCCGGTTCCGACGTCGGCGCCGGACGCACGAAGGCGATCGAACAGCCCGACGGGTCCTGGCACATCGAAGGCGACAAGCGGTTCATCACATCCGGTGATTCGGACGACCTCTTCGAGAACATCCTTCATTACACCCTCGCCCGCCCGGAGGGTGCCGGTCCCGGCACCAAGGGCCTCAGCCTCTTCATCGTGCCGAAGTTCCACTTCGATATGAAGAGCGGCGAGAGCGGTGAGCGCAACGGCGTCTACGTGACGAACCTCGAGCACAAGATGGGGCTCAAGGCATCGGCCACCTGCGACCTGACCTTCGGTGCGCACGGCACCCCGGCGGTGGGCTGGCTGGTCGGCGACGTACATCAGGGCATTCGTCAGATGTTCGACGTGATCGAGTTCGCACGCATGATGGTCGGTACGAAAGCGATCGCGACCCTCTCGACCGGTTACCTCAACGCCCTCCAGTACTCGAAGGAGCGCATTCAGGGAGCCGATCTCACGCAGATCATGGACAAGACGGCACCCCGGGTCTCGGTCATCCATCACCCCGACGTGCGCCGGTCCCTGATGACCCAGAAGGCATATGCGGAGGGCCTCCGGGCGCTGTATCTCTTCACCGCCGTCCACCAGGACAAGACCGCAGCCGAGGTGACCCAGGGAATCGATCACCAGCTCGCGATGCGGATCAACGACTTCCTCCTCCCGATCGTGAAGGGAGTCGGTTCAGAACGGTCCTATCAGGTGCTGACCGAATCCCTCCAGACGTACGGCGGCTCCGGCTTCCTGCAGGACTATCCGGCCGAGCAGTACATCCGGGACGCGAAGATCGACAGCCTCTACGAAGGCACGACCGCGATCCAGGCCCAGGACTTCTTCTTCCGGAAGATCATCCGGGACGAAGGAACGTCGATGAACCACCTCTTCTCGAAGATGCAGGAGACGATCGATGGTTCCGCCGGGTTCGAGCGTGAACGGGCCCTGCTCGCGACCGCGCTCGCGGACGTACAGGCGATGAACACCGCCTTGACCGGCTTCATGATCAGCTCACAGGAAGATCCGACGAACATCTACAAGGTCGGCCTCGGTTCGGTGGAGTTCCTGATGGCCTTCGGCGATCTGATGATCGGCTGGCTCTTGCTCGACCACGCCGAAGTTGCCGCTGCCGCACTCGAGGCGGGACCCTCGGACATTGACAAGCCCTTCTACGAAGGCAAGGTCGAAGCCGCGAAGTTCTTCGCGACCAACATGCTGCCGAAGCTGAGCGGTGTCAGAACCGCCATCGAAGGGACTGACAACGGCGTGATGGAGCTGAGCGAAGAAGCCTTCTAGCTACGGAAGGTCCCCGGCCTCACGAACCGGCAAGGGCACCGGAGTAGACCTGCCATGCCAGGGCGGTCTTCGCAAAGAAGCTGAGGAAGATGTAAACCCTCTCTGCGAACAACGGGTCGCGCCACCGGCCGCGTCCCCTGAAGGTCAACCACATGTTGAGCGCAAAGCAGTTGAAAAGCAGGAAGAGCGAGACGAATATCCCGTAGACGAATCCGGGAACTCCGTCCGCGTTTACCTCGGCCAGCGCAAACTGGATGACGATTGCGATCCAGGGCACCGCTCCGGCCACACATCCAAAGGCGAAAGGTGCCCAGTCGACACCATCGCGGTCGAGGTTGGTGCGCTCCATCACGAGACCGAAGAAGATCATCGCGGCGTTCACTCCGAAGAGTCCGAACAGTGCGACGACGTCACTGACGCCGGTCAGCATCGAGATCAGCACGATCATCAGCGAGGCGCTGATCGAGTATTCCCACCAACGCGCAGGATTCATACCGCGCGAAACGTTGCGTTCGTACCAGCCTCGGGCGAAAGTACCGACCGAAAGATGGTCAAGCGCGGCGAGACCGAGAAACACGGCCACCACCAGGTCGATCCGCAGGTCGAACAGCTCGGTCGAACCGTATTGACCGGCACCCGGTGCGTTGGTCAGAAATGACCCCATGACCGGCAGCGAGGCCGGTTCGGTCAGCACCATGATCAGGATCACCTGGACTGTGAAGAACGCCGCCGCGATCAGGTTCAGCCGACGGAGCCGGCCTAGTTTCGAAGCCTTCTTTTCGTCCATGCCGTGGACATTACCCGAGGACGCAGCCTTCAATTCCAGGTAGATCGCGACAGGGCTGAGCGGAGTCCCCGTGCCAGAGGCGGGGTCGTTCGGCCGGTGCCGTCCTAACGTCTGATCCGGAACTTCCTCTTCGCCGGGGTCGGATCGACCTGTCCCGCAAAATCGACTGCCGCAACCCGGAACTTGTGCTTTCCAGGCTTCAGTCTCTTGTAGGTCCTAGTTAACCGGCATTTCCTGAATGGCCTCTGGTCCAGCTTGCAGCGGAACGTCGAACCTGCTGCGCTCGAAGTGAATCTGAAGGTCGCCTTGCGCCGGGCATTCCTGACGACGGACTTCCGGATTGTCGTCTGTGGGGGCCTCGCAGAGGGCAGCGGATTGCCGGGGGTCTTGCTTTCGAGCACCTTGATCGTCTGCTCCGCCATCTTCGATTCACCCAGCGCGTTCGGATGGACGATCACCGGGTTCGTTCCCAGCAGGACCGGCTCGACCCAGCGGGTGCCGATCGGCTTGCAGGCATCGTGGCCTTCGGACACCCCGTTCAGGTTCACGAAAATGGAGCCGGTCGCGCGCGGCGCACCGCGTCGTTGAGGGTCGTCTGGAGCGACCGGACGTACGGGATGTCGCCTTTCGCGACCGGCATCGTCGGGAAGCAACCTTCGGACTTGGGCGTGATCCAGGGGTAGCTCAGGATCGCGACCCGGGCCGCCGGCGACTTCTCGCGGACGGCGCCGAGCGCTTTCACCAAGGACGGATATGTGGTGTTCCGGATCGTGTCTTCGAACGAGCTGCCGTATTGGTCCTTGCAGGGATTGCCCATCCCGAGCGTCGAAAGCCCGGCTGTTCCGCAACTGAGGATCGCGTTGATGAAGACGCCGCTGTCGTTGCCGCCGATGGTCATCGTGACCAGCTGCGTGTCCGCTTTCAGGGCATCGATCTGCGGGGCCACTCCGGGGTACTGCTCGGAGAAGAAGTGCGTCGTATCAGCTGCGCCGCACGTGACGTCAGTGAGGTTCGCGCCGGTCTTGCCGGCGATGACGTGCGGATAGTTCCGGGTGGAACGCAGGCACTGGAGCGGCGCCCCGGGGTCGAGCGGCAGTACGCCCGAAGCGGCACTGTATGAATCACCGAGTGCCACGTAACGGACAGGAGACGCCTCCGCCTGAGCCACTGGCCCCGCCACGAAGGCGCAGGCGATCACGAGCAAAAGGGCGAGCAAGCCTGATCGGCCAGTGGCACGACGACGACGGAGCTTCATCCATCCTCCTTGAAGTTGGGAACATCAGCGTTCCCCATTGATACGCCGCTACCCCGTCGGCGGATCAATCAATCATCGTCAGGGTTGGTTGTTTAGATGGGACGTGGGCGGTAGGATGCAGGTGTCGATTGGCTTATCTGGCCGTCGACCACGCCTCCGGACCTTCCACGTCGCGGAGGTATTTTTCTGCCAGTTCAATCTGCATGGCAGGAGGCCTCTATGCTTTCCAGCCAGAAAGCCTCGAACAGGGTGAGACAACGTATTCGTCAGATGAAGAACGCGCCCAGGCCAAAGAACAGATGGTCCGCTTCGTCGAAGTCACTTCGGACCGGTGCCGCGAGCTGGCAAGCCAGCTCGAAGATGCCCGGGAACTCACGAGCCAGATCTTCACGGAGATCGACTACTGGGTCGGCTGGGTGAGCCGATGCCGATTCTGTCGCTGCTCCTTCTGATCGCGTTCCTGATCATCGTATTTCCGTTCAGGTCACTGCGCCGCAAGGCCCAGTTCGGCTCTGCGTCCCGGGCCACCTACGGCCCGGAGCGACCGTTGGCGTGGTGGACGGCCGACCTGCTTTTTCTGGCGGGCTTCGCTCTGGTGCTGGCCGCCCCGGCCCTGGTGCTGGCCGACCTGTCAGGCCTCATCCTTGATCCCGGCACCGCAACGCTCGCCATTTCGGTCCTCCTCATCTGCCTCGCCGCCGGATTGGCGATCTGGTCGCAGGAAGTCATGGGCCTCGCCTGGAGGCCCGACATTTCACCAGCCGGCAACGCCCGCCTCGTTACCACTGGACCTTTTCGAATCGTGCGCAATCCGAGCTACCTGGCCATGCTTGGTGCCGCTGGTGGTGCCACGCTGCTCGCTCCGACCACCACCGGTATCGCCGGTTTGGCGGTGCTTCTGGTGGGGCTTGCGTTGACCACCCGCGCCGAAGAGCAGGGCTTGCTGGATTCCTACGGCGCGGCTTACCGGGGTTACGCGGCCAAGACCGGACGATTCCTGCCAGGGATCGGACTAATTCGCGAAGAACCTGAAAAAGAACCGTCAATCGCTCCACCGAAAGGCAATGCCGATGAGTGATACCCCCGAATTCAAGGGCCTCAAAGCCCTTTTCGTCAACTGCACCCTTACCGCTTCTCCCGGTGCCAGCCACACGCAGTTGCTGGTGGATGCCAGCCAAAACCTGATGGAGAAGCAAGGCGTGGAGACTGACCTCCTGCGGCTTGTCGACCACGACGTCGCCACCGGCATCTGGCCGGACATGCGAGAACACGGCGCCGCCTCGGACGAATGGCCCGACCTTCAGGCTCGCGTGATGGCTGCAGACATCCTGGTCCTCGCCGGACCGATCTGGCTGGGTGACAACAGCTCCCAGATGAAGCTGGCGATCGAGCGGCTCTATTCCAACTCCAGCACGCTTAACGAGGAAGGCCAGTATGCCTACTACGGCAAAGTGGGTGGATGCCTGATAACCGGCAACGAAGACGGCATCAAGCACTGTGCGATGAACGTGCTCTACAGCCTGCAGCACCTCGGCTACACCATCCCACCCCAGGCTGACGCCGGATGGATCGGGGAGGCGGGACCGGGTCCGAGCTATGGCGACGAAGGCATCGGACTGGAAAATGACTTCACCAATCGCAACACCTCCTTCATGACCTGGAACCTGATGCATCTTGCCCGCTTGCTCCGGGATTCAGGAGGAGTTCCTGCACAAGGGAACCAGCGCACCAAGTGGGATGCCGGCTGCCGCTCGGACTTCGAGAACCCCGAGCACCGCTGAGCGACTGAGGTCCTGCCTTTCCCGGCTCCCTTGGCGGGTTACGCCGCAGGTAGTCTGAAGCCGTGAGTCGAGATGTCAGATGATCCGGCGGTGACGCCCGATCGGTCCCGCCCGGTGGCGGTCGTCGCGCTCGGCGGGAACGCCCTGCTGCCCCGCGGTGCGGCGCCCGAGGCGAGCACCCAGCTTGCCGCGGCGAGGTCGGCCGCCGGTCAGCTCGCATCGGTGGTCGAGGGTCATCGCCTGGTCGTGACCCACGGCAACGGTCCCCAGGTCGGTCTGCTCGCCCTCATGAACGACGCCTACGGTGAGATCGACCCCTACCCGCTCGACGTTCTCGATGCCGAAAGCGCCGGACAGATCGGCTACGTGATCGAACTCGAACTCGACAACGCGATCGAATCCTCAGACACCCTCGCCCTGATCACCCGGGTGGAGGTCGACCAGGACGATCCCGCCTTTGATGATCCGACCAAATTCATCGGGCCGGTCTACGACGAGGACACCGCCCGTGAGCTCGCCGCGCGGCGCGGCTGGACCGTCAAGCCGGACGGTGACACCTGGCGGCGAGTGGTCGCATCGCCCGAGCCCCGGGGCATCGTCCAGTTGGCGGCGATCAGCCGGCTGGTCGAATCGGGCTTCCTGGTCGTCTGCGCCGGCGGCGGCGGGGTTCCGGTGGTGCGGGACGGCAGCGGTCATCGCGGCATCGAAGCGGTGATCGACAAGGATCTCTGTTCGGCCCGGCTCGCCACCGACCTCGAAGCCGATGTCCTGATCCTGGCTACCGACGTCGAGGCGGTCTTTCTCGACTGGGGCACCCCAAAGCAGCGCCCCATTCGGGGCACGACGCCGACCGACCTGCTGTCTCACGAATTCAGCGCCGGCTCGATGGGTCCGAAAGTGGACGCGGCCTGCCGCATGGTCGAAGCAACCGGCGGCCGGGCGGCGATCGGCTCGCTCGAAGATCTCAAAGGACTGCTCGACGGCACCCGCGGAACCCAGGTCAACCCGGAAACGGAGGTTCGACAATGACTTTGAACGTGGCATCGGAGGTGGGCAGGCTGCGCCGGGTGATCGTCCACCGGCCGGGGCTCGAACACACCCGGCTCACCCCCGACAACGCGGCCGAGCTGCTGTTCGACGAAGTGATCTGGGTCGAACAGGCGATCCGGGAACACGACGCCTTCGTCGAGATCCTGAGGGGACGGGGAGTCGAAGTCTTCCACGCCGGCGACCTCTTGACCGACGTGCTCGCCATCCCCGATGCCCGCGACTGGATCATCGAGCAGGTTCTCTCCGAGCGCCATGTTGGCCTCCACCTCGCACGCTCGCGCCGGGAATGGGCGGTCAGCGCCGAGCCCGGTGAAGTCGCCGACTTCCTGATAGGCGGTCTGATCAAAGCGGACCTCGACCACAGCGCCGGGCTCAAGTACGACTCGATCGTTAGCGGCGAGATGCTGCTGCCGCCCCTGCCGAACTTCATGTTCCAGCGCGACCCTTCCTCCTGGATTTTCGGCGGGGTCACCCTGAATCCGATGGCCAGGCGGGCCCGCCGGCCGGAAACCGTCTTCATGGAGGCGATCTACAAACACCACCCGATGTTCGCTGAGGAGGACTTCCGCATCTGGTACGGCGGGGTCGAGAAGGATCCCGGTCCGGCCACGGTCGAGGGCGGCGACGTGATGCCCCTCGGCAAGGGCGTGGCGATGATCGGCATGAGCGAGCGGACCAGCCCCCAGGCGGTGGCGATGATCGCCCGCGCCCTGTTCCAGGACGGCTCCGCCTCCCAGGTGATCGCGGTGATGCTGCCGCGTTCGCGCTCCTACATGCACCTCGACACCGTCCTGTCCATGGTCGACCGCGACGCAGTCACGCTGTTTCCCGAGGTCATGGACGGCGCCCGGGTCTGGATCGTGCGGCCCGGCGAGGACCCGGACCTGCCGGTCACCGAACCGTTCGGCGGCGACGTGGTCGGGGCGATGGAAACGGCGCTCGAGATCGACCGGATCCGGGTGATCCCCACCGGCGGCGACTCCTTCGAGACCCAGCGCGAACAATGGAACGACGGCAACAACGTGGTCTGCGTCGAGCCGGGCGTGGTGATCGCCTACGAACGTAACGTCAACACCAACGCCCGCCTGACGAACGAAGGCATCGAAGTGATCCCGATCGAAGGGTTCGAACTCGGCCGCGGCCGCGGCGGTTCGCGCTGTCTGACCTGCCCGATCGAGCGCGACCCGGCCTACTGACCGGCCGGCCCCGGCTGCGTGCCGCCGGTCCGGATGTCGGGGTTGGTGAAGAAGGCGGCGATTGCGAACCAGAACTGGTCATCAGCCGCGACCCGCTCGAGTTGCTCGCCTTCCAGCGGCCCCTTTGCCCCGAGGCCGCTCAAATCCCAGGTGGTCCCGGTCTGACGGTCGCGGGCCAGTCCCGGCCCGGCGGCCGAGAAGGTGAGGACACGGCTGCCCAGCTTGCGGCTGAACACGGCTGAGGAGCCGACCTCCCGACTGTTCGAGATCTGCTGCTCATCGAGCGGCGAGGCAACGTCCGGGTCGAAGAAGATAACCAAGGGCCGCCCGTCGACCTGATCGTTCACCGGAGCCCGCAGTGCGAGCGCCTCCAGCGGATAGACGACCGCCGAGCCGGCCCCGGTCTTGATCGCGGTCACCCTTGTCTTCGGCGGCAGCCGGGGGTCAGCCGCTTCCTCGAGCAGGAACGGATCCGAGTCCGGCTGGTCGTAGCCCGGGTAGGGACTCGAGCCGTAGTCGCGGTCGGAGCCCGTCTCCCGGGAAAGCACCTCCGCCCCCGGGTGAAGCTTCGCCGCTTCGCCCCAGGAGAGGATTCCGGACGGCAGCACTTCCAGTTTAGTGCCGGTCAGTTCACCGACAACCGCCTCGGCGGTCAGTTGCTGCCACCACGATTCGGTCTGGCGGTCGTACATGACCAGGTCCGACTTCCTCACCCGGCCGGTGGTCCCGAAGTCGAGCACCCGGCCGTCGACCTTCCTCGAGAATGCAACGGTCGAATTGCATAGTGGGCAGTAGGTCACCGCCACCGGCTCGCCGTCAACCGTGTCGTTGACGATCTCGTGCCAGACCAGAATCTGGATCGGATAGATCCGGGTCATCTCATTGATCTCCAGCACAGCCACCGGCTCGCCATCTTCGAGGAACTCGTCTGCGTCCGGGACGCTCACGAACTTCGGATCGTCGATCGCAGGGATGCCGTCCTTGGGCGGACCGCCGCCGGTGAACTGCCCGAGCGGAACGCTGTGCTTGGTGAAATCAGTGCTGAAATCGGCCGAAAGCCCCGGCGGCGTACCCGGCGAATCTGTCCCGCCGCCGTTGCCGCCGCCGCAGGCG